>JACQXA010000001.1:0-300000 GCA_016208975.1 Nitrospinota bacterium | reverse complement strand
AAGGGGTGGTGGCGCATGATAAAGACGAAATGGAGACGAAAAGGGACGCTAAAAGAAAAAAAATCCCCCTGCCCCAAAAAGGAATGTTACCAGCTTTCATCTTGGTTTGGATTGCCTATATTGAAAGCAATTATATATCATGTGTAAAGCGGCATAGAAAAAATTTAGCCGATTTCTAACTTAACGCAACAGCTGTTGTACTTGTTCCAATCTGGAGTGTTTTTACGATGGGCTCAGGCAAATTCGATTTCAAGGGCGCGGACGCCGGGGATATCGCCCAATGGATAACCTCGCTGGGAGAAAAGCCGTATCGCGTTAAACAGCTAAGGCAGTGGGTGTTCACCCGGGGCGTGGCAGATTTTTCACAAATGACGGACATATCAAAATCATTCAGGGCAACCCTGGAGCAGACATCCACCGTTACCGCCCTTAAGGTACTTGCCGAAACCAGGTCGTCGGACGGAACCATGAAATTCCTTTTCGGGCTCAAAGACGGCCATTCGGTGGAGACGGTCTGGATACCGGACGAAGACAGGGCAACGCTTTGCGTATCGTCCCAAGTGGGATGCAAGCTGAAATGCGGGTTCTGCCTCACCGGGCACGGAGGATTTCAGCGCAATCTCTCCACGGCGGAGATTGTGGATCAGCTGATCCAGGCCAGGTTAAGGGTTCCCGGCGGGCGAGTGACCAACATTGTGTTAATGGGCATGGGGGAGCCGCTGGACAATTATGGCAACGTGCTAAAGGCCATCAGGATAATCACAGACGAGGAACTGGCGCTGGTGGGGGCGCGGAAAATCACCTTGTCCACCGCCGGGGTGGTTCCGGGGATTTTAAAACTGGCGGAAGATTTCCCGAAGATAAAGCTGGCCGTGTCGCTCAACGCGCCCACGGACGAAAAGCGGGAAAAGATAATGCCCATCAACAAAAAATATCCCATCAACGAGCTTATGAAAGCCTTGTCCAAATGGCCTCTGCCAAGGGGAAGGCGGATTACTTTCGAGTACGTCATGCTGGGCGGGTTCAACGATTCCGACGAGGACGCCAAAAAGCTTGTGGCCATAGCCCGCAGGATACCTTCGAAAATTAACCTCATCCCGTTCAACCCGTGCCCGGAGTTGGGCTATCAACGCCCTTCGGATGAACGCATCGAGCGGTTCTATCACACATTGATTGATAGCCATCTAACAGTGTTCATCCGCCAGAGCAGGGGGCAAGACATTTTGGCGGCCTGCGGCCAGCTGAGGGAGTCTCTTGAAATGACCGGCCCTACCGGCGGTCCGGCTGAATGATCGCGCCGGTTTTAATCACCCGCCAGCTTCTCACATCCTCCGCCGGGAATAGCCACTGGAGGATTTCGTAGGGTTTCACCGTTCCCCCTTGCTGGTTGAACCGGGATTCGAACAGGATGTCGCCGGGCTGTTCCCCCAACTCCACCCGGCTGGTGAAGTTTTTCACGTCCAGCTCTTTCACGGAGTTTTCCTTGACGCGGGAGACTATGGCGGTAGTAGCGTTATTGAATCTCTCCAGCGCGGTTTTGATAACTTCCGGGGGAAGGGGGGTGGCGGCCCTGTATGTAAAACCGGAAATTTGGGAATTCACGCTTACTTTGCCTGCGGGGGTGACCGGCAAGAATTCGCACCGGACGAAACGTATCCCCCCCGGCATGGCGCCGTTTAGCGATTCCACAAGTTCATCGCAGTTCTTGCCTTCCCAGAGTTCCACCTCCAGAAACTCCTCCAGACTTTCCACCCCCTGGGGCAGGGCGGGGCCGAAGGCTATTTTGGGATGGGGTGAGAAACCCAGCGAGAAGGCTATGGGCAACCGCGCCACACGGATGGAACGGTAAATTATCTTCTGCAACTCCAGGTGGCCGAAGAACCGGCCATAGCCGGTTTTCTGAAATACCAGCCGGTAACGGTAACTCTCTATTGGAGCTTCCGGCGCCTTATTTACTTCAGGTGTTACATACGGTTGCCACTCGTAAGGTTTAAAGCACTTTCGAGGGTCCAATCCGCACGCCAGGCACTTGTCCACCTTGCAATCGGCGGTAATAATACCGTTCTGCGCGCACTCCAGCTCCTTCGTGAAATACTTTAAGGACAGTCCCGTATCTATATGATTCCATGGAAGCATATCTGTAATATCGTAACTTCGGTTGGCGAAATGGCGAGAATCCAGGTTAACTTTCTCGAACGCCTTCATCCATCGGTTGAAGTCGAACCTTTCGGTCCACGGATCCAGCCTGGCGCCCATTTTATAAGCTTCTTCAACGGCCCTTGCGAGAGTTCTATCGCCCCGGCTGAACACGGCTTCCATGTGGCTCATCCGGGAGTCGTGCCATTTGAAGGTCAGCCGCCGGTTCCGCTTCATGAGGGCGAAAAGCCGCTCCTTCTTTTCCTTTAATAGTTCCTGCGGCTCCTGCCCTTGCCATTGGAAAGCCGTGTGGGCTTTAGGCACAAAATTGGACACGCTGACGTTTATGTTTTTAAACCTTCTCCGGTTCACCGAGAAATTGGCCAGCCTGTCAGCCAAGGTGTATATGGCCTCCACATCTTCCCAGGTTTCCGTGGGGAGCCCGATCATGAAATAGAGTTTCAGCGACTGAAAATCGTTTTCCAACAGCAAACCTGCCACGTGGAAAATGTCTTCATCGCTCACTTTTTTATTGATGACGTTCCGCAGACGCTGGCTGGCCGCCTCGGCGGCGATGGTGAAGGTGGAGTGGCGCACCCTTCCCACCTGTTTTACGATGTCTTCTGTTACCGTGGCCGCCCGGAGCGATGGCATGGAGACTGACACCCGCTCATGGGCGTATTTGTCCATGAGCGCCGTCAACAGTTCGCCGATTTTGGAATAGTCCCCGGCGCTGAGTGATGTCATGGACACTTCGTCGTACCCGGTTTGGGCCAGGGCCGTTTCCACGATTTCCATTACCTGTTCGGGCGTTCTCTCCCGGGCCGGGCGGTAGGTTGTTCCAGCTTGGCAAAAGCGGCAACCCTGGGCGCAACCCCGGTCTATTTCCACGTTAAGCCTGTCGTGCACCGGCTGGCCGAAAGGAGCCACCAGGTCGAAGGGGTAGGGGGACTCCGCCAGGGTGGGTAAAAACACCCGGACAGCCTTTTCGTATCCCGGTATGAGGGGTTTTATTTCCCGGACGGTTCCGTCGCCGTTATAAGAGACATCGAAGAAAGAGGGGACATACACCCCGGGGATTTTTGACAACGCCAGCAGTTTTTCTTTTTTCGGCGCGTGTTTCATGGCGGAGACGGCGCGCATTATTTCCACGGCGCCGTTTTCCCCGTCACCCAGGAAGAAAAGGTCAAAGAAATCCGCGATGGGCTCCGGATTATACACACCCGCGCCGCCTCCGATGATGAGCGGCATGGAATCATCCCTGTCCTTGGCCCATATTGGGATGCCCGCCAGGTCCAGCATCCACAAAATCGTGGTGTATGACAGTTCGTAAGGGATGGTGAAACCCACAATATCGAAACTGGACAGGGGCGTTTTGGTCTCCAGCGAAGGAAGGGTGATGCCATCCTTTTGGATAAGCTCCGCGAAGTCCTCCTCCGGCGCGAAAACCCGTTCCGCCAGCAGGTCCGGTTCCCGGTTAATCACATGGTAGAGGATCTTTAGCCCCAGATGGGACATGCCTATGTCGTAAATATCCGGGAACGCCAGCGC
Organism: Nitrospinota bacterium; assembly: GCA_016208975.1. NCBI lineage: Bacteria > Pseudomonadati > Nitrospinota > Nitrospinota bacterium. Next base: position 296,313 of record JACQXA010000001.1, on the reverse strand, counting down.
CATGGATGCGGAGACCGCTTTGTGGTCCTTCCGGACGCTGTTTTTCTCCGTGCCCAGGTAGGCCGTTGGTTTCCGGATGGAGGAGAGGATCCGCTCGAACCTGGTGTTTACATCCTCAGTCAACGCTGAATCTTCTATATGAAACGTTCAGGGCCAACCCCACGCCAATGGCGTTGGTTATCATGGCCGACCCACCGTAAGAAATGAAAGGCAGGGGCACCCCCACAATGGGGAACATCCCCAGCGTCATGCCTATATTGTACAGGAAATGGAATCCCACCATGGTGGCCACGCCGCTTACCAGCAGGGCGCCGCATTTGTCCCGGGAGTGGAGCGCCACCTCTATAATCCGCATTATGAGGAAAAAGAAGAGCGCCAGTATGATGAACGAGCCTATGAAACCCACTTCCTCGGAGATAACCGAGAAAATAAAGTCCGTATGTTTTTCCGGCAGGAAGTTGAGCTTGCTCTGGGTGCCGGCGAAAATGCCCTTGCCCCATAACCCGCCGGAACCCACGGCTATTTTGGACTGGATGATATGGTAACCCTGGCCCATGGGGTCGGCCTCGGGATTCAGCAGGGTCAAAATCCTGTTCTTCTGGTACGGCTTGAGCACGTACCAGGACAGCGGGATTAGCGCCGCGCCCACCGTCCCCATTTTGATCAGCGTCCCCTTGTTGATGCCGTGGAAGAACAGGATGCCCGCGGTGATTATCAGATATATGGTGGCGGTGCCCAAATCCGGCTGTTTGGCCACCAGCAGGAATGGAATGACCGCGAAAAACGCCGGTTTTATCAATTCCTTTAAAGTGAGGTCACCCTCTTTTTCCATGTCGTCGAGGATTCTGGTGACGGCGATTATCACGGCGATCTTCATAAATTCCGACGGCTGGATGTTCAGCCCGCCGATAGAAAGCCACCGCTGGGCGCCACCTACTATCTTCCCCGCAACTTCCACCAGCGCAAGCGACCCTATGCCGAACCAGTAAATGGGCCACGCCATCCGTTCAATGGTCCGGTAGTCCAGAAACATCACTACGAACATGACCATCAAGCCGAAAACGGCCCAGGCCACCTGGCGGATGTACATGCCCTGGAGCATGGGGGACTCGCTCTGCAGGTTGGCGCTGTAAATGGCCAGCGCCCCGATGCTGGCGATGAGCATGGTGAGGGCCATAATCGGAAAGTCGAATTTTTTGACTAACCGTTTTTCCAGGTATTCACCGGTCATCCCTGGGGCTCCTCTTTCTCTTTTGGCGCGGGCTGTCCACCTTCTTTAGCGGTGGCCGTCTGGATTTTGCCCAGGTACGCGTCTATTATCTGTCTGACGATGGGGGCGGCCGCGTCACCGCCGTGCCCGGCGTGTTCGGCGATCACAGCCACGGCTATCTTCGGGTCGTTAAACGGGGCGAAGGCCACGAACCAGGCGTGGTCACGGAATTTAAACTCCAGTTCCTCATTCTTAAGGAAATTCCCCTGTTTCATTTTTATCACCTGGGCGGTGCCGGTTTTACCCGCATACTCGAACGGGCCGTTTTTAATGGCCCAGGCCGTTCCGTGAGGCTCATAGACTACCCCCCGGAGGGCGTTGCGCACTATTTCCATGTTCTCCGGGGACACGGGGAGGATTTTGGACTGGGATTCGGCGGTCTCTCCCTCCTGGCTGTAGCTTTTCACCAGCCTTGGCGTTACAAGTTTGCCACGGTTGGCCACGGCGGAAATCATGCGCGCCATCTGCATGGGCGTGGCCAGAACATAGCCCTGGCCGATGGAGCAGGAGATGGTTTCACCCAAGATCCATTTTTCCCTGCGGGCCTTCTCTTTCCACTGGGTGGTGGGGATAAGGCCCGACTTTTCGCCGAAAAGCTCCACGCCGCTTTTCTCGCCCAGCCCGAAAGCGTGGGAATAAGCGGCTATCTTGTTGATGCCCATCTTGAAACCCACGGTGTAGAAAAACACGTCGCACGACTGCACCAGGGCTGAATGCACGTTCATGGGCCCGTGGCCCTCTTTTTTCCAGCAACGGTAAGTGCGGTTGCCAAGGGTGTAATAACCGGGGCAATGGATTTGCGTTTGCGGCGTTACCACGCCCTCTTGCAGGGCCGCCGCCGCCATCATCACTTTGTAAGTGGAGCCGGGGGGATATTGCCCTTGTATGGGCCGGTTCTGGAGCGGGTGGTATTCGTCTTCCACCAGTTTCTTCCATTCCGCAGGGTTTACCCCATAGGCGAACTGGTTGGGGTTGAACGCCGGTTTGGATATGTAGGCCAGGATGTCGCCGGTGTTGGGATCCAGCGCCACGGCGCCTCCCATTTTCCCCTCAAACGCCTGCTCGGCGGCCTGCTGGGCGTCGTAATCCAGGGTAAGGTAAAGGTCCTCGCCGCTTTTTGGTGGTAAGTCCCCCAGATGCTCAATTTCCCTGCCTGCGGCGTCCACTTCAATACGCTTAAGTCCCTTCACGCCCCGCAGGACGGTTTCATAGGTCTTTTCTATTCCCGACTGGCCGATAAAATCGTTGCGGGAGAATCCGGTGAACTCCGGTTTCTTAAGCTGGCCTTCGGTAATGGCCCCAAGGTAGCCGAGCATGTGCGAGCCGAAATCGCCAAAAATGTAATTGCGCATCGGCTTGATGGACAGGATGACTCCCGGCAGGTCTAATTTGTGTTCCTCTATGAAAGCCACGCTTTCCCGGTTCAAGTCCCGTTTCAGGGTTATCTCCTGGAACGGTTTGGCGGAACCCATTTCGTCCATGGCCGCCTGCATGTCCAGCTCCAGCCGTTCATTGATGAAACGCATGGAATCTTCGGGCCTGGCCATGTCTTCCGGGATGAAAGACAGATGGAACGACGGGCGGTTGTCCACCAGCGTTATGCCGTTACGGTCCAGGATTTTGCCCCGCAACCCGTCCAGCGTTATCTCGCGCACACGGTTGTTCTCGGCCTTGTTGGCCAGTTCCGTGTACTGCATAACCTGCAGATGCCACAGGCGCATGGTTATCAGGGCGCAACCCAGCGTTACCAGGATGGCAAACGCGAAAACTTTCCGGCGGAGTCTTTTAAAAAAGAATTCCGACTCTGGTCGCGGTTTTAACATTTATCGGGCTTATCCGGGCCGTTCAACGCTGGCAAGAGGCTAATGGCTTGCCACCTTCGTCCCGGCCATGGACGGATAGGAGAGCAATTTGTCGAAAATGGTTTTCTTGATCTCCTCAAGCCTGGCCTCGCTATGGGCCTCGAAACGGAGCACCAGCACCGGCTGGGTGTTCGAGGCGCGGATTAGGCCCCACCCGTCGCCAAAATTCACCCTGGCGCCATCTATGTCCACCACGCTGTGGGTCTTCTTGTAATAGGCGGTAATGTCGGCTATCAGGCCGAACTTCACGTCGTCGGGGCAATCCACCCTTATTTCCGGCGTGTTATACACCTTGGGTGTGTCCGCCAGGAAGTTCGACACCACCATGTCCGTCTCAGACATGATGCGCAGGAACCGGGCCGTGGCGAAGATGGCGTCGTCGTAGCCGTAATAGTCGTCTTTGAAAAATATGTGGGCGCTCATCTCCCCGGCCAGCTCGGCGTTTTCCCTGGCCAGCCGCGCTTTGATGAGGGAATGGCCGGTGGCGTTTATCACAGGCCTGCCGCCATGCTTCTTTATGTCATCCTCCAGGTTCTGGGAGCATTTGACGTCATATACAATAGTGGCGCCAGGTTTTCTTTTCAATATGTCGCGGGCGAATATCATCAGCAACTGGTCACCGAAGAATATCCCGCCGGTTTCGTCCACAACGCCAATGCGGTCGGCGTCGCCATCGTAGGCTATGCCAGCCTCGGCGCCGGTTTCTTTCACCCGGGCGATAAGATGCTTTAGGTTGGCGGGCACAGTGGGATCCGGATGGTGGTTGGGGAAAGTGCCGTCCACCTCACAGAAAAGCTCAATTACCTCGCAACCCAGCTCCCTCATCAGCCTGGGGGCGAATATGCCGCCACAGCCGTTCCCCGCGTCCATTACTATTCGCGGTTTCCGTTTGAGGGTGATCTTGGATTTGACCATTTTGATGTAATCTTCGATCACGTCAACCTGGGTTACCACCCCTTGGCCAGATTCAAAATCGTTCTTCTCAATCATGTCCGCCAAGGCCTGTATCCCGGCGCCATGGATTGAGCCAGTGCCCAAGTTTAACTTGAATCCATTGAATTCAGGCGGGTTGTGAGAGCCGGTGATCATCACGCCCCCGTCGGTTTTCAAATGGTAAAGCGAGTAATAGAGCAGGGGGGTGGGCACAAGCCCTATGGAAACGGCGTCCACCCCGGTAGAGGTTATACCTTTGCACAGCGCCTTCTCCAGTTCCGGCGAGGAGAGACGGGCGTCCCGCCCGACGCTCACCAGCTTGCCGCCGTTCCGTTTAACAGTGGTACCGAAGGCCCGGCCCAAGGATTCCACTACTTGCGGGGTCAGGTCTTTGTCTATGACGCCGCGGATGTCATATTCCCGGAAAATCTGCCTGTTCATCGCTCACCTTGATGGTTTGTGACGTTTATTTTACGTTTAGCCATTATAAAAGATTGGGGCCGGTTTTGGGGATAGAGATTAGAGCAGGAACCAGTTAAAAAAAAACCGGGATTCAGGCGGCGGCGCCACTTTCAACCGAAAAATATTCCCTAATCAGCCGTTCCAGCCCTTCGAGCCGGGGTTCCGCGTTAATCTCCCGCCGGAACTGGCTTGCCAAACGGAACCCCCTGGCGTAATAACCGAAATGGGCCCGCATCCGTTTTATTCCTGACACATCGCCATAAAGCGCCACCATGTCCTTAAGGTGCCGCAGGATGGTGGAGGATATTTCATCCAGCCCCGGTTTGGCGTAATGTCCGGTGGCGGAAAGTTGGTTTATCTGGCGGAATATCCATGGAGCGCCCAAGGCTCCTCTGCCTATCATTATAAATTTGCATCCGCTGGCGCTAAGCCTCTGAAGGGCTTTTTCGGGGGTGTCTATGTCACCATTGCCGATCACCGGTATTTTAAGCGCGTCGGCCACTTTAGCTATAACCCCCCAGTCCGCCTCGCCGGAGTACATTTGCGAGGCGGTGCGGGCATGAACAGCCACGGCCACGGCGCCGGCCTGCTCTATGGCCATGGCCATGTCCAACGCGTTGACACTTGAAAAATCCCAACCGGCGCGGATTTTAACCGTCACCGGCTTTTTCACGGCGCCCACCACGGCCTCTACCAGTTTCCCGGCGTTCTCCACGTCTTTTAACAGGGCCGCCCCGGCGCCGCACCGGGTCACCTTTTTCACCGGGCATCCGAAATTAAGGTCGATAATGTCGCAGTTGGCGTGTTGATCCACTATGGCGCAGGCGTCCCGCATGACTTCCCGGTCCCCCCCGAACAACTGGACGGCCACGGGACGCGGCTCATTGTCCGCCGGGAACATGGAAAAGGTTTTGGCTGAATCCCGGACAAGCGCGTTGGCGCTCAACAGCTCGGTGGTGACAAGTCCTGCGCCATATTCCATAACGATCCGCCGGTACGGCTGGTCCGTCATTCCCGCTATCGGCGCCATCACCGCCGGGGATTTTATTTCCACTACGCCAATGTTCATACAGTAAAGTTTAGCGCATCCGGGCATTTCGAAGAACAGTTTGATAATGTGGCCGGTAAGTGTGGCGTTGCCGTCAGCTGGTGATTTTCCTTACGCGGGGAATAAGGTCGTCCAGTAGCAGAGGCTTGGTGATGAAATCGTCCGCCCCCAGGCGGAATATCTCGTTCTTGGTATCCTGGTCCGGCAGGGATGTCATGACTATTACATGAATACCGTGGGTTGACGGGTTGGTTTTCAGCTTCTTCAACATGGAAAGGCCGTTAATGCCTTTTATGTTCAGTTCGGCGATCACAAGATGGGGGGGCCATTGGGCGATGGTTTCCATGGCGGCCAAACCATCGGTGGCGTCCCGTATCTCCAGTTCCAGCCCGTCAAGATATTCTTTCAACATGTAAATTGAAAGCGGTTCCCCGTCAACAATGAGCACCCGTGGCCTTTCGATGGGAAGATGTATGGCGAAGGTGGAGCCCAAACCGGGTTGCGACTCCACTTCAAGATTCCCCCCATGGGCCATGAGGATGTCGTTGCATAAAGGCAGGCCAAGGCCGGTGCCCAACTCTCCGGCGGTTCCAAGTGTGCTGGTTTTTTCCTCGTACCTGAAAAGCTTCTGGAACATGTCGGGTTTAATTCCCACGCCGGTGTCTTTCACGGCCAGTACGCTCCCGCCGCTTTCCGGAACCATGGCTGTGATGGTTCCCCCGGCGCTGGTGAATTTCACCGCGTTGGCCATCAGGTTCCTCATCACCTCCATGAGCAGGTTCAGATCCGCATGTATCCTGGTTCCCTGCGGCACCTGGTTAACCAGCCTAAGCCCTTTTGACTCGGCGGCTGTCCTTACTTCCTCCATGGCTCCCTGGGCCAGGAAATGGGCGTCGAAGAACCGGCGCTGTAACGTTATCTTGCCGGTCTTGAGCCTGCTGACGTTCAGCAGATCGTTAATTAGCGCTATCATGTTGCCGGAAGATTTTATGGCCGCGTCCATAAGCTCCAGCGTTTTTGGATTGGTGGAACCGGTTATGTCTTTCCGCACTATGTTCAGGATGCCGCCCAGTGAGGCCAGAGGGCTTTTAAGGTCATGAGACACAAGGGACATGAACTTGTCCCGCAGGAGGGTGGCTTCCTCCGCGTTTTCCTTGGCGGCCCGAAGCTCATCCTCCGCCTTCTTCTTGTCGGTTACGTCCCGGATAATGGACAGTATCCCCGTGGGCTTGCCATTGGAGCCTGTTATAAGTGTTGACCTGGCGCTGTTGACAATCCAGGAGCCGTTCTTGCGGCGTATCCGATATTCGTTAATGGTCCTGCCAGTGTTGAAAATCTCCCTTTGGCTCTGGATAAGGTTTGGCAGGTCTTCTGGATGCGTCCATGCCAGGGGATCAAAGTTGTCGCATTCATCAGCGGCCAGCCCCAGCTGGGAGCAGTAAACTTTGTTGAAATAAATCGGTTTGAATGATGTGTCCATCAGCACGATGGCGTCGTCTGCGGTGTCAACCAGGGTTTTGTATTTATTCTCACTCTGGCGGAGGGCTTCTTCGGCCCGTTTTATTTCTGTAATGTCCTCCGCCGTTCCCACTACGCCCACAATTTGTCCGTCGTGGCGCATGGGGGCCACGCTTATGGTCAAGAACCTCAGTTCGCCGTCCTTTCGGATGATCTCTATTTCAAAATGGCTTACGGGTATTCCCTCGCTGGAAACCTTTTGGAAAAGATCCATCAGCACCCGATGGGAGCCAGGCTCTGCCAGCGCAAGGTAATCCATACCGATAATCTCGTTTAGCGGGTAGCCCGTAATGCTGGCCGCCGCATTGTTGGCCATGCGGAACCGCCCTTCCATATCCAGCGCGAATATGGCGTTGGTGGCGCTGTCCATCAGCTTTTCCAGGAACTGGGAGGTCTCTTTAATTTTTTCCTCGGCGGCTATTCTTTCTTTCACCTCCCGGACAAGCTCTTCGTTAACCGACGCCAGGTTGGCCGTGCGTTCTTTAACCTGGTCTTCCAGGCTATCCTTGTGACGCATCAGCTCTTCCTCCGCCTTCGCCCGGAGAGATGCGTGATGTTTTAGCCACTTGGCGCCAAGACCTATACCGGCAACTCCTAATAACCACAGGCCGCTCATGGACAGGATGGCGCGGATAATGTCGTTTCGCTGATGGGCGAAATGGGTGTCCATGGGAACGGATACGCTTATTCCTCCTCGGATGTCCCCCAGCTTGAATCCGTGCCGGGCGTGGCATTTCAAGCACGCTTCGGTAATGAACAGAGGTTTCATTAGCCGCATGTACGCTTTTTTCTCAATGTCCGACAATCCGTGCACTTCTTCTTTACCCTGCTCAAAGGCAAGAAGCGCCTGCCGCTCCCATTCGTCCGGCGCGTTGTTGGGGTTTATTACTTTCAGGCTTGTCAGATGGCCGAAAATCCCTTTCTGCTTCCTGTACATGTCGTTGAGCTGACGGGTGATGTAAGCGGGATTCATAAGCGTAAGCCGCTTGCCGGAAGGGGTGGATATGTCCCGTTCCGGAATGTTGTCCAGATACTGATTGGGAGGGGTATCATTTGTTTCAGGCACGTACACCCCGCCGTGGATAGACGCCCACTGGCGGATTATGAGGTCTTTTTGAAAACTGGCCGTGGCTTCGCCCAGGGCTATCTCCTGAGTGTAAGATCGGATGGTGCTCACGTCCCACATGATCAGGCCAATGATTATCGCAGTCCAGGCTACGGCGCTGGCAAGCGCAAACCTGCCTATCCGTTTAGGAAAATTCAGGCCCTGAAACTGCTTGTTCATTGATGAGAAGCCGCCTAAATGAAAGGGGTCTAAAACCATTATCAATCAAAACAGTGGCATTTAAACGGGCATAAAAAATACAGCTTCACGCCGAACCGGGAAACCTGATTCTTCAGCGTTTAGATTAAAGTATGCCGGTTAAACTTTGCAGAGTGTTTGCGCGCGGCATTATGCCGGGGTTTTTTGTTTTTCCATCAGTTCCTGATGCCACTTCACATATAGCTCGTCGAAATACCTCGGATTGTCCAACGCCTCTTCGGTGACCGCGAACGGGCCCTGCCAGTTCATATAGTTCAGCGCGGAAGCGTTGGACAAAAGATTCACCAGCGCCGCTGAAACCGACATGTTCTGCGCCGCGGCGTATTGTTCCACTTTCTTTTCGATGTCCTCGCTTATAAAAAGCTCGATGCCGTGGTCCTTCCGGAATTTTTCCACAAAATCCATAAAAGGGGACCGGGCCAGCATTTTCAGCATGGCGTCCCTTGGGGATTCGCATATATCCTTGGTGACCCGGAGCTTTTTGAAATTCCGCCCGGGTAACTCGAACTGGAAATCGGTAAGGGCGTTTTCAAACACGGAGATCAGCGCCCTGGCCCCGGTCTTGCTGTTCTCGGCCTTCTCGGCTATCCACATGAGCGCCTCATCGTCAAACGAAAGCTCGATGCCGAAAAGGGAAAACTCGAACCGGTATTGCTCCAGTATCGAATCCTCCGTTTCGGTCATTATGCGGACAAGGTCGTTCTTTGAAAGGGCGTTCACATAAGTGCGCACAGGCGCGCGGCCTACAAGCTCCGGAATCAGGCCAAACCTTATGTAATCGTCGGCTCCAGCGTGCAGATAGAAGTTGTGATGCTTCTGCTCATCCTTGCCCGACAGGCCCGAAAAGCCCCGTATGGTGAAAGAGCCGTCTTCCCTGGCTTTTCCGGAGCCCCGCTCCAACCGGCTTTTTACTATGGACTCCAGATCGTCATTGGACCGCTGGAACGAACCGCCAAGTATGAAAAGTATGTTTTCCGTGGAGATGGAGCCTTTTCTTTTACCCTGGCCCCGGGCGCCCCTCTGCTGGTCCATCAACTCCTGTATCTGCGAGGCGGGGCTGTTGGGATCGTCCACGGAGATGAACTTGCGTTCGATAAGTTTTAGCACCGCCCGCTGGAAGCCTTCACGGGAAATGTCATGACCGATTACTTTCCCGTCTTTGGCTTTCTTGTCTATCTCGTCTATAAAAATGAGGCCGCCGTTTTTCTCCACAAATTCCGCTTTTTCCTGCTTGGAGGCGCCTGGGGCAAGCGCTATAAGCTCCCGCACCATGTCGTCGGCGTTTTTACCCACATAGCCCGCCTCGGTGTAGTCTGTGGCGTCTATTATGAGTGTGGGCACTTCCAAAAGGTCGCCAAGCACTTCCGCCGAATATGTTTTGCCGGAGCCGGAGGGGCCTGAGATAAGGGTGTTTTTCTTCCTGAACCGTTTTACCTTCAATTGGGAGCCCATTCCCTCGTTGAGGGCTTTTACCAGGGCGAAATGATAGGCCGCGGCGATGGAGAGCCGTTTTTTGTAATCTTCCTGGCCCACCACATACTTGTCCAGATGGGTTTTTATTTCCGAGGGGGTGTGGAGTTGAATCTTGGGGGTTTCGTGAATTTCCTGCGGGCCCAGGATGTTTTTGAGCGCATCCTCGTAAGCTGTGTCCGCATCCTGTTTGGCCGAAAGGTAGGCGCGCACAGCGTCTTCAGGGGAGCACTTGTATTGCTCCACAATCTTGTCTATGGATTCTTTAGGTATTTCAATGTGTAATGGGTCTATCCGCATGAAAACTCGAACGTCTGATGTTTATGTATCAATATAATATAGCATATTCCTTCCTGAACTAACGGCTAGGCCAATACGCGGATTTTGATAGGTGGGGGCGGGGGATAGTATTGAAAATATTCATTTTTGAATACCTGGCGTGCGGTGGCCTTTCGGACGGGGTGGTGTCCGCAAAACTGGCCATGGAAGGGCGGGCCATGCTTTCGGCGGCAATGAAATCTTTCAATGAAACTGCCGGTTGTCAGCCGTTTACCATCCACGCCGGTCCGGATGGTTTTTGGGTGGGAGGGGAGCCGCAAAATGGCTTCCGCCAGGCGTTTGAGACGGCGCTTGATATGTGTGAAGCGGCATTGATAATCGCCCCCGAAACCGGGGGAATTCTGGAAGAGTTGACCTTGGTGGTCCTTGAACGGGGAAAACTTAATCTGGGGTGCGCGCCTTCCGCTATACGCTTGGCTGGGGATAAGAGGCTGTTCGCTGAAACGCTAACCAAGTCCGGTATCAAACATCCGGTCACTTGTATAGCCGGGGGTTCCTTTGATTCATCCGCCCATTTTGACGGCAAATGGGTGATAAAACCTGCGGACGGAGCCGGTTCGGATGGTATCAAACTGTTTTTGAATCCACGACGGATCAATCTGGAACCGGGCGGTAAATACGTGGCGCAGGAGTTTATCGAAGGTAAGCCCATGAGCGTTTCCGTGGTATCGGGGGATAAGGAATTTGCGATACTCTCGGCGAACCGGCAATTTCTGGATGACGGGCTTCATTACGCCGGTGGGGAGATTTTAGATGGTCCGCCGGACTCGGATGTGGTTGAGATGGTAAGCGCGATATCCCAAGTCATTCCCGGGCTTAAAGGATATTGGGGGGTCGATTATGTAATGACGCCCGAAGGCCCCGTGGTTATAGAAGTGAACCCCAGGCTTACCACAAGTTTCACGGCGCTGGCGGGCCATCTGGAGCCGGAACCGGCGCGTTTCATAATGGCATCCGCGCTGGGTGGGCCGTTGCCGCGGATACAAAAACGGGTAAACGCCCGGTTCACCACGTCCGGCGAGGTGACTGCGGGATGAGAATTCTGGGTGTGGACGTGGGCGGGGCGCATGTTAAAACCGCCGTGGCTCAAATTGATGGCCCAAAGGCGCATCTTTTCCCTCGCCGGGTTTATCCTTACGAGATTTTTAAACGAAAAGATGACCTGGTGGAAATACTCCAAAACGCCGTGGCAAGGGAGAAACCGGACGGTGTAGCCCTTACCATGACCGGGGAATTATCCGACGTGTTCAAAAACCGTTGGGAAGGGGCGCGCTGGATAATCAGGACGGCCCTATCGGCGATAGGCGGTAAGCCGCTAAAGGTGTTGAACGTTGACGGTATGTTAGTTTCCCCGGCCACTGCATTGCGGGCTCCATCAACCGCCGCCTCCGCCAACTGGGCCGCCACTGCGAAGTTTGTATCTGGAATGATACAGCGATGCGTGATTGTGGACATTGGATCCACCACCACGGACATCCTGCCCATATTTGGAGGAAAACCGGCCGTGAGGGGAAAAACCGATTTAGAAAGGTTGGCCCATGGTGAGCTTCTTTACACCGGCTATCTACGAACCCCTGCCCGCGCCGTACTCCCGGAGATAACGGTTGGCCGGAAAATTCTTAACTTGTGCCCGGAGTTTTTTGCTGTTGTTGGGGACGCGCATATTTATCTAGGGCAGATAAGGGCCAGGGATTACACCATCACAACGCCGGACCGTGGCGCGAAAACAAAAAAAGGAGCGGGCAAAAGGCTGGCCCGGCTTGTGTTGTCGGAGCCAGGTGAGCTTGGCGACAGCCATCTAAAATCGCTGGCTGTTCAACTGGTGGAACGCAACGCTTTGAATATCGCCCGGGCTGTAAACAGGGTCATGCGGGAACGCAAACTTTCGGGCGCGCCGGTTATATTGATGGGGCCGGGAAGAATCTATAAAAAAGCGCTGATGAAAAAGATACAGTCGCCGTTTCATGATACGGTCAACGGCGTTCCGGTGGAGTTGTTAGACCCCGCCGCGTGTTGCGCCGCGTTATGGGAGGAGCGGGGGAGGGGCTAGGGTCTTCCTTCAGGCATGTTGGAATTGTACGCCTCCCAAATCATGGGCCAGCCCCGGCTGACTATGCCCGCCATGACCTCGGCGTATTCCCTGATTTCCTTCTGCGCGTCGGGGGCCAGCCGCAGGCTGAAGTAGTGCAGAAGGTTGCGCATGTCTATATTCCAGATTATCTGCGTATAGGCCGAGACCGGAAGCACAACCCGCGCCTGTTCCCGCGCAACGCCCAGCTCGATAAGCTGTTTGTACGTCGAATAAGCATGGTTATTCACGCTTTCCACCAACTGCCGGGCTTTGGCCGAAATCTCCGGTGAGAGATTTCCGGCGCTCATCTGCTTGTTGTCCGTGCTTTGGCCGCGCACGTCGTCCACTGCCGGTACATAGAATAGCTCCGGACATTCCGTATAACGGAACGACCATTCGTTCAGCGAGGCGGTACGGTGGCGCACATGTTGCCTCATGACGAAAATCGGAAGCCGTATGCGGAACGTCAACGACACCATTTCGAAAGGGGATGTGTGCCGGTCTTTCCATAGCCTTTTTATAAGCCGCAGGTCATGCTCCGGAGTTTTTCCCTCGCTCTTCTGGTAGCTTGTGCGGGCGGCGCGGGCTATGGCGGCGTCGTCACCCAGATAGTCCACAAGCTCCACCTCGCCATGGTTAAGGAGCTTGTAAACCTTGTACAGCTCGGCTTCCGCGCCTTCGCTTACCGGCCTCTTGGTGTTAAACCCGTCCATTTTTCTGTCGCTCCCGTTAGACCGCTGAAGACTCGGCCATTTGCGCGGCCTTTCGTATCCGGCTTACGCATTTATCTTTCCCCAGCGCGGCCATCACCTCGAAAAGGCCGGGGCTGACCGTGCCCCCGGTAAGGGCCACCCTGGTGGGCTGGGCCAGGTCTTTGAGCTTTATGCCCAGCTCTTCCAGCAGAGCCTTGAAATCCGACTCTATGGATTCAACCTTTGAAAAATCGCTTTTCCCGAGTTTATCGGCCAGAGCGGTGAGGGCCGGAGCCACCTGTTTAACGAGGATTTTTCCGGCGGCCTGCTGGTCGAAAACAACTTCGTCGGTGAAGAAGCCCGCCATGCCGGACGCCAAATCCAGCACCGTGCGCGACCTCTGCCTCAACATGGGCAGAAGTTTTACGATATCTGCAAGGGCGGCGTTGATTCCCCTGGCGGAAAGCTGTTCTGACACCAGCGGGGCCAACGATTCGGCGGGTTCGGTTTTCATGTACTCTGAATTTATCCAGCCAAGTTTATCCTCGTCGAAACAGGCGGCGGATTTGCCCACCGCGTCCAGATCGAAAAGTTTTTTTAGCTCGTCTATGGTGAAAACCTCCCGGTCGCCATGGCTCCAGCCCAGGCGCACCAGATAGTTCACCATGGCGCCGGGCAGAATCCCCTTGTCCCGGTATTCCAGGACGGACATGGCCCCGTGCCGTTTGGAAAGCCGGGCCTTGTCTTTGCCAAGGATCATGGATACGTGGGCGAACTTGGGTATGGGCAAGCCCAAAGCCTTGTATATGATTATCTGGCGCGGAGTGTTGGCCAGATGGTCATCTCCCCGGATGACGTGCGATATGCGCATCTCCGCGTCATCCACAACCACGCAGAAGTTATAGGTAGGAGTCTTGTCGGCGCGGACGATTATCATGTCGTCCAGTTCTTCGTTATTGAAAGTCACTGTGCCGCGAAGCATGTCGTCCACCACTGTCACGCCAACTGGTGGGGTGGCGATGCGGATAACATAGGGTTGGCCGCAATCCGCCTGAATGTTCTTATGCCGGCAGGCTCCGTCGTATTTGGGTTTTTGCCCGGCCTTCAAAAGCTCTTCTCGTTTGCGGTCCAACTCTTCCTTTGGGCATACGCACCGGTACGCTTTGCCTTCTTTCAAGAGCCGTTCGGCGTAGTCCAGATATACCTGTTGACGCTCCATTTGCCGGAACGGGCCTTCATCGTGGTCTATCCCGAGCCATTTCATGGCGTCTATTATCTGGTTAATGGAGTCTTCGGTTGAACGCCCGGTGTCGGTATCTTCGATCCTCAACACAAACTTGCCGCCGTGACTGCGGGCGTAAAGCCAGTTGAAAATGGCCGTGCGCGCCCCGCCTATGTGCAGGTATCCCGTGGGGCTGGGGGCGAACCTGGTGCGGACTTCGCTCATCGCAAATCCCTTTTCAACCCGAGCTCACGCAACTGTTTCGGATCCACCTGGGCGGGCGCCTCCGTAAGCGGGCAGTACGCTTTCTGCGTTTTGGGGAAGGCTATCACGTCGCGGATGGATTCCGACCCGGTAAGGATGGCGCAAAGCCTGTCCAGCCCGAAAGCGATGCCGCCGTGGGGCGGAGCGCCATATTCCAGCGCCTCCAGAAGGAAGCCGAACTTGGCGCGCGCCTCCTCTTCTCCGATGCCGAGGGCGGTGAACATTTTGCTTTGTATCCGCTGGCTGTGGATGCGGATGGAGCCGCCGCCGATTTCCACGCCGTTCAAGGCCAGGTCGTAAGCCCGGGCGCGGATTTTAAGCGGGTCGCTGTCGAACAGTGTTACATCATCGAGCACAGGAGAGGTGAACGGATGATGCATCGCCACATAGCGCTTGTCCTCCTCGTCGTAATCCAACAATGGGAACTCGGTGATCCAGACGAACTCGAACCGGTTGTCGTCCATGAGGTTGAGCTTCCTGCCCAGCGAAAGGCGGAGCCTGCCAAGAATGTCCAGCGCAACTTTTTTCTTGTCGGCCACGAATATCATCAGGTCGCCAGCGGCGGCGCCAAGCGTGTCCCGTATCTTGTCCAGCGTTTCCGGCTTGAAGAATTTCACGATGGGTGATTGATACCCTTCCGCCGTAACTTTTATCCAGGCCAGCCCCTTGGCGCCAAGGGATACGGCCTCTTGCGTCAGGTCGTCCACCTCTTTGCGGGAGAACTCGGCGCAACCTTTGGCGGCAAGGCCCACTATTACGCCGCCCGATGAGATAGCGTCTTTAAACACTTTAAAATCGCTTTCGCCAGCCAGCGTTGAGACGTCGCCCATCTCCAGCCCGAACCGCAAGTCCGGCTTGTCGGATCCGTATTTGGACATGGCCACGTCGAAAGTCATTAGACGGAACGGGGTTGGCACTTCCACCCCTTTGGCCACCCTGAATATCTCGGCTATCATCCCTTCGCAGATTTGGCGGATCATAGCCTCGTCGGCGAAAGACAGCTCCATATCTATCTGTGTGAACTCCGGCTGGCGGTCCGCCCGCAAATCCTCGTCGCGGAAGCATTTTACTATCTGGAAATACCTGTCCAGCCCGGCCACCATCAGAAGCTGTTTGAACAGCTGGGGCGACTGGGGCAGGGCGTAGAACTCCCCGGCGTTCAGGCGGCTGGGCACCAGGAAATCCCGCGCCCCTTCAGGCGTGGAGCGGGTGAGCATGGGCGTTTCCACTTCGATGAAATCCAGCGCGTCCAGATATTTTCGAACCGCCGTGGACACCTTGTGACGAAGGATAAGGTTGTCTAATAGCGGGCCCCTGCGCATGTCCAGATAGCGGTGTTTCAGCCGGACAGCCTCGCTGGGGGTTTCTTCCTCATCTATAACGAACGGTGGCGTTTTAGAGGGGTTGAGGATGCTGGCCTGCCGGGCGTAAACCTCTATCTCGCCGGTGGAAAGCCTGGTGTTAACCGTGCCTTCGGGCCTTGCGGACACTTTGCCGGATATCCTTAACACAAACTCCGCCCGGGCCGAATGGGCTATCTCGTGGGCTGTCTGGTCAATCTCCGGATTTACCGCCACCTGGGTGACGCCGTACCGGTCCCAAAGGTCTATAAAAACCAGTCCGCCGTGGTCCCTTCTTCTGCGGGCCCAGCCCACCAGGGTCACATCCTGGCCGATATTTTCTTTTCTCAGCTCGCCGCAGGTATGGGTGCGGCCAACGCTAGTGGATTCAGACATCAATCGATAGCTCCAAAGCAAAGGCAAAACTGTATTTATAGCACAGGGGCTTGAATTATTGAATCAAAGAACTTTTCAGGTAGTGTCTCAGTTTGAAAGTACAGTGGAGATTCTTCACTTACGCTCAGAATGACAATATAAAAGCCGTTGATAACATTGTCATCCTGGGCGAAGCGCAAGCGAAATGAAGGATCTGTCTGTTATTTGAGATTCAAACTGAGACACCACTTTTCAATCTGCTATCGCACGTAAATCAGGCTACGGTGGCGGCGGTCTTGGCGCCGGGGAGCCATATGGTGAATGTTGTGCCGCGCCCGGGGTGGGAGGCCACTTTTATTTTGCCCTTGTGGCTTTCGATGATTTTGTGGGCCGTGGGCAGGCCGAAACCCGTGCCCCCCATTTTGGTGCTGAAAAACGGCTCGAAAATCCGCTCCAGGTTTTCCGGGGATATTCCAACGCCGTTGTCTTTTATCGAAATGCGCACGCACAGCGGGCAATCCTGCGACAACGCGCCCAGCGCCGGATGGGTTTTCCCCTGGTATTGCTCGGTGAGGGCCGTGAGGGTTATCTTGCCTTTTTCCTCCATGGCTTCCAGTGCGTTTACCAGCAGGTTCCATATCACCTGCCGCACCTGCTCCTGATCAACATTGACCATAAGGGCGGGTTCTATGTGGGTTTCAATCTCCAGCCTGTCCTTGCCCCGAGGGTCGGCCCTGAAAAGGGTCACGGTTTCATTGAGAACAAGGCTCAAATCCACCAGCGACGGTTTTGGCTGGGGGGGCGATGCGTAAACCAGGAACTGGGTGATTATGCGGTTCAATCGATCCGCCTCCCGGGTGATTATGTTTATCAGCCGTTTTCCGCTCTGGTCCAGAAGATGGTCCATATCGGCGGATAGCATCTGTATGGAGCCGGAAAGGGACGCCAGGGGGTTCCTTATCTCGTGGGCGATACCTGCCGCCACGCGCCCGATGGCCGCCAGCCGCTCGGCGTTTGCCACCTGCCGCTCCATTTGTTTGAGATTCGTGAGGTCCTGGAAAACCGCTATCAGCGCCTTTGTCTCCCCGTTTATGGCCAGTCTGCTTATGGTCATGTTCAGGCTGGCCTCGTTCCCGTCCTTCTTTGTGAAGGTCCAGTCATACTGGCGGGTGAGCTCGCCAAGCTCATCTGGGTCTTCGGTGAAAACCCTGGCTATGGAAGGCAGGCATAACGCTTTGGAGATATTGGCCCGGTCTATTTCTTTGGACTCCAACCCCAATATCCTTTCAGCGGCAGGGTTGTGGCGTAATATGGTTCCGTCCAGGTCCGCCGCCAGGAAGCCTGAGCCCATATAGGTGAGGACGTTTTTATTAAAGGCCTCCAGCTCTGTGAAATCCTGGCTCTTCTTGATAAGTTGCAGGTCGGTTTTTCTGTACAGCCCCGTTAGATAGCCGGACAACCACGCAACAAGGTAGAAGAACGATATGTTCATCACGGCCGTAAGGAAAAGGTATCCGGCGTTCACCTCTTTGTAGGCCGGGGGGAAAATATGGTAAGGCTGGATAAGCTGGAAAAACTCCAGATTCACCATCCCGGCGTACAGGGCGCTGGCGGTGGACGCCATTACATAGGTCGCCGGTTTGGATATAAGGATGGCGGCGCCTATTATCACGAAGATGTACAGGAAAGTGAATGGGCTGTCGGCCCCCCCGGTGAAATAGAGGGTTCCGGTGATGAGGATGATGTCTATGATGAGCTGGACATATATGAAACGGGGAATGTTTTTTATGAACCGGGCCGCTGTGGCGTAAATGATGGAAAGTAGATAGGCAGAGGCCACCGGGAGCAGGGCGGGCAAAGACTTTGCCAGCGCCCCGTGGCGGAACTGGAAGAAAACCACCAGCCCCATGAAGAAGGAGATGACCGCCAGCCTGCCCGCCAACAGGATGTTCAGGCTGGATACGGGGGACACCCCGGCCTGTTCCGTCTGTTTATCTTCCGGTTTAGTGTCGCTGGACATGGGCCTTGCGTTGTGAGACATGCCGAAAACCGGCCCGGGCCCGGGTCATTTCATCAATGCCCGCGGCCCAAGCCTGGCCCCGTATTTATTAACCTACGATGTCGCCCATCTTGAATATGGGCATGTACATGGCGATAACCACGAAACCCACCACTATGCCGAGGAACACCATGAGCAATGGTTCCAGCATGGAAGTAAGGCCTTCCACCGCCGTGTCCACCTCCTGGTCATAGAAGTCCGCTATTTTGTTCATCATGGCGTCCAGCGCGCCGGTCTGCTCACCCACTTCTATCATCTGCACCACCATGGGCGGGAACACCCCTTGCTCCTTGAGCGGATCGGCCAGGCCTTTGCCCTGTTTGATGTCATCTATGATATTGAGCACCGCCATTTCGATAACCTTCTGGCCGGCGGTCTTGGCGGTTATGTTCAGCCCTTCAATAATAGGCACGCCCGAGGAAATAAGCGTGCCCATGGTGCGGGTGAACTTGGCCACGGCCACCTTCTGGATCAGGACTCCAAGCACGGGGAGCTTGATGAATATCTTGTCCGTGATTATCTTGCCCTTCTCGTTCTTGCGGATGTAGATGAACGCCATGACCATGGCAATTGGCACCAGGAACACGATGTACCAGAAGGTGATTACCGTGTCCGACGCGGTCAGCACCACCTGGGTGGGCCATGGAAGCGCTTGGCCAAAGTCGGAAAACATCTTGCCGAACATGGGTATGACGAACACCAGCAGGAACACCACCACCGCCACGGCCACCGTCACTATGATTGCCGGATAAACCATGGCCGATTTCACCTTGCCTTTAAGGGCGATGGCTTTTTCCTGGTAGTTGGCCAGCCTGTCGAGGATCTTGTCCAGAATACCGCCCACCTCGCCGGCTTCTATCATGTTGGTGTAAAGCTCGTCGAAGGCCTTGGGGTGTTTGCGCAGGGCGTCGGCGAATGTCTCGCCGGTCTCCACTTTGGCCTTTATGTCCATTATCACCCGCTGGAACCCTTTGTTGTCCACAGAGCCGCCGAGAATGGACAGGCATTGCACCAGGGGCAGACCGGCGCTTATCATGGTGGCGAACTGGCGGGTGAATATAACTATGTCTTTGGGTGTGGGGCCGCTTTCGAAAAGGACAAATTCCTTACCCTTGGCCTTGATAGACTTTACCCTGACCCTTTGCTTGGCCAGCTGGGCTTTCGCCGCCTCAAGGTTTTCGGCCTCAATCTCCCCGTTCTGGGTTCCTATCTTGGTCTCGAACTTGTACTGAAAAACGGGCATGATATTTAATCCCTTTTATTCGTTGGCTGACCAATCATCCGCAACAACGGTTAATCCTTGCCTAGTTCCACAAGGGTCTTCTTTATCAGACGGAAGAAAGTCTCGTCGTCTTTAATCGCCTTCTTGAGGATTAGCTCGAAATTGGGGAAATCCGTCTCGTTCATCACCATGTTCGCGCTTTTGGCGAAGGCCGTCATCCTGTCGAGGGTCCTGAAATTCTTCCCAATGATGGCCACGAACATTTTCCTGCGGATATCCATGGTCATCGGCTCGATGAATTTGTGTATGGGGTTGCTGGCCGGATCCGCCCCGTTGAACCGCTCGTTTATTATCACCAGGTCGTAGAAGTTGAACTGCAACTTGCGCAGGGCTTCGTCGGCGGTTTTAACGGTGGTTATCAGATAGTTCATCTTCTTGAGCACCGGCGATATGCGGTCCAGGTTTTCCGTGTCGGCCACCAGCGCCCTGTGGGCGCCTTCTTCGAGGATCTCAAGCTCGCTCTCCAGCGCCTCGCCCAGGTCCGGCAACTCCACCTTGCCCGATGGGGGAGGGGGGATGGGCACGTTTTGCGTTTCGTCCAGCTTGAATTGGGGGGTTGTGTCCGGCACCATCCCCATGGAGGGCAGTTCCGTCTCCCCTTCAGAGGCTTCCTCCCGGGTGACGTGTATCGGGTTTTTGCAGAAAGGACAGGCGAATTTCACCTGTTTTCCTAGCGGAAGCTTGTCGTCCTGTATGTTGAGCACCTTCTGGCAACTGGGGCAGGAAACTCTCATCTCAACTTACCTTTTCTTTTTCTTCAGCCCGGTGGAGGTTTGCTCGTAACCTTCGTCCAGCGAAAGGTCTTCAATGTCGGTGGTGGCCTGGCCGCGTTTGCTCTTTATCATGTCTATGTTGCGGCCCACTATCGCCTTGCGGGAGGCGTAACCCATGGCGGTATCTTCGGATATCAGTCCTTTCTCGTAAAGCTCGGTGATGCTCTTGTCGAAAGTGCGCCACCCGAAAGGCTCCGACGCGGTTATTATCTCGTAGAAGGTTTTGCCCTCCTGTTCGCCATTTAATATGGTTTCTTTTACCCGGAGGTTGGAGCCCATCACCTCGAACGCGGCCACGCGCCCGCCGCCCACTTTTGGTAGCAGGCGTTGGCAGATGACCCACCGGACAGACTCCGCCAGGCGTATGCGGATCAGTTTTTCCTCCTCCAGGTCGAACATGCCCACGATGCGGTTTATGGTGGCGCCAGCGTCCACCGTATGCAGGGTGCTCATCACCAGGTGGCCGGTTTCAGAGGCCGACAGGCCTATTTCAACAGTTTCCCGGTCGCGCATTTCGCCCACCAGCACCACTTTAGGAGCCTGGCGAAGGGCGGCGCGCAACCCGTTGGCGAATGTGTCGAAATCTTTCCCCAACTCCCGCTGGTTGAATGTGGCCTTTTTGTGGGGGTGCATATACTCCACCGGGTCTTCCAGCGTAACCACGTGGACGGATTTGTTCCGGTTGATAACGTCCAGCATGGCCGCAAGCGACGTGGTTTTACCGGAACCGGTGGCGCCTGTAACCACCACAAGGCCGTTTTTCTCTTCGGCCACCTTGTGGAACACCTCGGGCAGTTCCAGGTCTTCTATGGTGGGGATTACCGTTTGGAGTTTCCTCAGCACCAGCGAGTATGTGTTGCGCTGGGAGAATATGTTTACGCGGAACCGGGCCTTGTCGCCCACGAAATAGGAGCAGTCCGCCGAGCCGCTATCCACCAGGTGGCGGGTCAGGCGCTGGTCGTTGGCGATTATGTTGAGGGCTATAAGCTCCGTCTGGAAGGGAGTGAGTTTCCAGACGGGTGGATTCATGTTCACGTCCACCAGAACGCCGGAGGATTCCACCTGGAACGCCTTGCCAACGGTCATGTTCAAATCCGAGACGTTGTCGTGGCTGTCGAGCATCGTCTCCAGCACGTGGTCAAGCTCGGCTCTTCTCATATTTCAAGCGCCCCCTGCGCGCGGCACGTTGCCAAACTCAAATCCGCGCGGCCATTCCACGGCCCGCGTCCGGTGAGAATAATTATATATTAACCGGTTCGCTTAACAAGAAAATTCAGAGGGATACGGTTGGCGGGTTTGCCGGGGACAGGGCCTATGGTTTCCGGAACTGCTTGGCCAGCCTCAACGTTTGGTCGTGATAGTTGGAGCCTATTTCCGACCCGTACCAGATTTGGGGGGCGGAGGCCATGCGCTCGTACTTCATCTTGAAAAGTATCTGGCCGTCTTCAATTATGAACGGCACGTCGTGGGGCCGCACCTCCAGCACCGCCTTGGTGCCCATAACCTTACCGTCGCCGCCATATCCGAACCCAGGGTCGAAAAAACCGGCGTAATGGGTGCGAAGCTCGCCGGAGCCCGCGTCGAACTCCACCATTTCGGCGGAGCAGTTCAGGGGAACCCGTATTCTCTCTTTGGAGGCGAAAATGTAAAACTCCTCCGGCTCCAGGATGAGCCTGCCAAGTTTGTGGGGGTGGATGGGTTCCCAGAAATCATCGGCGTCGTAATGGCCCACCATGTCCAGCTCTATCACGCGGCTGTTCTTTTTGGCTTTGTAGCCCACGGGATTGTAGTTTCCGGCGGGAGCCGTTAGGTCCACGCTCATCAACAACCCGTCGCCGCTAACATGCCGGTCGGTATTGTCTATAAACTCCCCCTCGATGTCGCAAAGGAGCTTTTCTTTCTCATATACCCGGCGAAGCTCCGTGCCGCCCAGGTAATGGTGCAGTGTGGAAGAGTCGGCAAAGTTGGATGGATGGGGGCAATCGCGTTCGGATGGGCACAGGAACAGGCGAAGCTGGTTCAGCCGTTGGCCGCTTCTCACTTTAATGGTGAAGGAACGGGGCACCACTTCAAGATATAGCCCGCCGTTATAGCCCGGCTCTATCTCCTCAAACCGGGTGCAACCGTCGGTAATAACCCTTGTGAACACATCCAGCCTGCCGGTGGAGCTTTTGGGGTTTGTGCGCCCGCGGATGTCCCGGGGCAAACGCAATTTCTCGCCCAGGGGGATTAGGTAAACCGCCCCCCGCTCCAGAATGGCGCCTTTGGTGAGGTTTATTTCGTACATCAGCAGGTCCGCCAGCCGGTCTTCAACCTTGTTGGGCCATTGCGGCAGGAAACTGGCTTGGAGCCTGTACGCTTTGGGCCCCAAGGTTAGATCCAGCGAAGCGGGTTGAATGTTCTGTTTTAGTTCACCAGGTAAAAGTCCGGCGCTGGAAATACATCCATCATCCACAAGAGAAGCTATCTCCTGTGACGGCAAAACCCCACCCGGCCTTGTTTTGGACATCGCTACTTGTTAACGTCCGGATTTTTCGTTATGGCCTGGTCGTGTTACCGGGCTGACCGACTGATTGGCCACTCTAATCAAATCACGCAACGCATCATTGACGGAGGCGTCATCATGAAAAACAGCCGCCACATCCGGGCTTAAAAGAACAAGGTTGGTTCCTTTTTGATATTTCTTAAAATACTTGACCCTTGTCCCTTTGCCCAAATCTTCCCGTTTGTACCCGGCGCGTAGTCCGGCGGTCTTAACTGTTTTCATATATTTCTCCTTCTTTCCGCGTCGCTCGCCTTGCGCTAATTAAACGTATTTTATCAAACCTTTCCGTATGGGCTACAACCAATAACCTGCCCATAGTGGAAAGGCCTAAATTCAGGAATCTGCACTCTTTTGCGGAATGGCCGGGATCGCTGAACGTAATCGCCAAAGGGTCACCGAAAACCGTTGAAGCCTTAAGAAAAGATATCCCGTGTTTCTTTACATTAGCGCCGTATTTTCAGAATCCCACTCGAAGCGCATTATTCGCCATTTTCGTCCAGGTTGGCATTTTTTATCAATCCGCAATCTGTTGAACCGCTATTTGGAGCGGAGCGTTTCAAGCGAATGTCAAATTTGCCCAAAGGCATATATTTATTAAACATTTCGGGTGGTGTCTCAGTTAGAATCTCAAATAATAGACAGATCCTTCACTTCGCTTGCGCTTCGCTCAGGATGACAATATTATCAACGGCTGTTATATTGTCATTCTGAGCGTAAGTGAAGAATCTCCCCTGTACTTTCAAACTGGGACACTACCACATCTCGTCTTGGTTTGACTCATAAAGACAGATACTATATCATCAAACATTCATGCAAAACAAGGCGGTAGGTAGCCAATGACAAGCGCGCGCACAGGGGCCGAGATATTCGTGAAGTCCCTGTTGAAATTGAAGGTGGATCTCATCTTCGGGTATCCCGGAGGGGTGGTTCTGCCAATATATGATGAGCTTTTCAAAAACCCGAAACTGAGGCACATCCTGGTTCGCCACGAGCAGGGCGCAGTGCACATGGCCGACGGGTTTGCCCGCGCCACCGGCAGGGTGGGCGTTGCGCTGGTGACTTCCGGCCCCGGCGCCACCAATGCCGTAACCGGCATCGCCACCGCTTACATGGATTCCATACCCATAGTGGTGTTCACCGGGCAGGTGCCCACAAGCCTGATCGGCAACGATGCGTTCCAAGAGGCGGACATCATAGGGATCACCCGCCCGTGCGTGAAGCACAGTTACCTTGTGCGCACCACGGCGGACCTGGCCCCCACCATAGCCGAGGCGTTCTACATAGCCTCCACGGGGAAACCCGGCCCGGTGGTGGTGGACATACCCAAAGACGTTATCACCGGCACGGCCAGATTCGAGATGCCCGAGAAAATAGAGTTGCGCTCTTACAAGCCCAACGTTGAAGGGCATATGCGCCAGATAGACAAACTGGCGGACGCGCTGGCGGAGTCCCGCGCGCCAGTGCTGTATGTGGGCGGGGGGATGATATTATCCAACTCTTCCAGTGAGCTGTTAAAGCTGGCCGAGCATACCAGCTCCCCTTCGGCCATCACGCTTATGGGTTTGGGGAGCTTGCCGTCGGACCATGAACTGAACCTGGGTTTACTGGGGATGCACGGCACTTACTGCGCCAATATGGCCATGAGCCACGCGGACCTGGTGGTGGCCCTCGGCGCCCGGTTCGACGACAGGGTGACCGGCAAGCTGGACGAGTTTGCGCCCAAAGCCAAGGTGGCCCATGTGGATATAGACCCGTCGTCCATATCCAAGAACGTCAAATGCCACATCCCCGTGGTGGGCGACCTTAACGACACGTTACGGAAACTCAACGCCGCCGTGCGGGCGAAAGACATAAACTGGAAAACGAAGAACAAGGATTGGCTCCAGCAGATCGCCGAATGGAAAGCTGGCAACGCCATTACCTATGTCAAGAAAACGAACGTTATAAAACCCCAGTTCGTGCTGGAGGAAATTAACCGCGTCACCGGCGGCGAGGCCATATTCGCCACCGAAGTGGGGCAGAACCAGATGTGGGCCGCCCAGTACATAAAGCTGAACCATCCCCGCACGTTCCTCACCTCCGGGGGCTTGGGCACCATGGGTTACGGGTTCCCGGCGGCCCTTGGCGCGCAGGCGGCGTTTCCGGACAAGGTGGTGATAGACATCGCAGGGGACGGCTCCATCCAAATGAACATCCAGGAACTGGCCACGGCGGCCCAGTACCGCCTGCCGGTGATAATAGTAATACTCAACAACGGGTTCCTCGGCATGGTGCGGCAATGGCAGGAGCTTTTCTTTGGCGGCCGTTACGCCTATACCTGCATGGAGGCCCAGCCGGATTTCGTGAAGCTGGCCGAGGCCTACAACGCATTCGGTATCAGGGTAACAAAACCCGAAGAGGTGGGCCCCGCGCTGGAGAAAGCCATAGCCGCCCGCAGACCGGCCATTGTGGACTGCGTGGTGGACCGGGAGGAGAATGTTTACCCCATGGTTCCGGCGGGCGAGCCGCTGACCAAGATGTTGCTGGCGTAAGGGGCTATGAGACACACCATATCAGTGCTGGTAGAGAACAAGTTCGGCGTGCTGGCCCGGGTGGCGGGCCTTTTCTCGGGCCGTGGGTTCAACATTGAAACCCTGTCCGTTGCCCCGTCGCTGGACCCGTCCACCTCCCGCATGACCATCGTCACCCGGGGGGACGACGCCATAATCGAGCAGATAACAAAACAGCTCAACAAGCTGATAGACGTGATAAAAGTGAACGACTTCATGGACGACGAGGAATACGTTGTCCGGGAGATACTTATGGTTAAGGTTAACGCCGAGCCGGACAACCGCGCGGAGATCCTCCGGATGACGGAGATATTCCGCGGCAAGGTGCTGGACGTGTCGCCGAAGACTTATACCATTGAGATCACGGGGTCGGAGAGCAAACTGAACGCTTTCCTTGAGATGATAAAACCCCTGGGGCTTCTGGAAATCGCGCGGAGCGGCAAAGTGGCCATGGCCCGCGGAAAAAAGTCCCTGGGCTGATATTCAATTCGGGCGTTACGCCAAAATACTAGAAGGGAGAATCGTTAAACGACATGGCTATCATTTATTATGACAAAGACGCGGATCTGAAACACCTGGCCGGCAAGACCGTGGCCATCATAGGTTACGGAAGCCAGGGCCACGCCCACGCCTTGAACCTGCGGGATTCCGGGGTGAAAGTCATAATCGGCTTAAGGCCTGGTAGCCGGTTCATCGCGTCGGCCCAGAAAGAGGGGCTGACCGTTAAGACCCCGGCGGAAGTGGCCAAAGAGGCGGACGTGATAATGTTCCTCGCCCCCGACACTTCGCAAAAGGCCATTTTCGAGAATGATGTGCGGCCAAACATGAAAAAAGGGGCGGCCCTGGCCTTCGCCCACGGGTTCAACATCCATTTCGGCCAGATCGTGGCTCCGGAGGACGCGGACGTTTTCATGGTGGCCCCCAAAGGGCCTGGCCACCTGGTGCGCCGGGTGTACACCCAGGGTGGCGGCGTGCCCTGCCTTATGGCTGTTGAAAAGAACGCCACCGGCAACGCCAAGAACATAGCCCTGGCATACGCCAGAGGCGTGGGCGGCACCCGCGGCGGCGTGATAGAGACCACCTTCAGGGAAGAGACCGAGACAGACCTGTTCGGCGAACAGGCCGTTCTTTGCGGCGGCGTATCGGAGCTTATCCGCGCCGGGTTCGACACCCTGGTGAACGCCGGTTACCAGCCAGAGGTGGCGTATTTCGAGTGTCTGCACGAGTTGAAGCTTATCGTGGACCTTATCCACGAAGGCGGCATAGCCAACATGCGTTACTCCATATCCGACACCGCCAAATACGGCGACATCACCCGTGGCAGGCGCGTGATAAACGAAGACACCCGGATGGAAATGGAAGAGATTCTCCGCGAGATACAGGATGGCGAGTTCGCCCGGGAATGGGTTCTGGAAAACCAGGCCAACCGCCCGGTGTACAACGCCGTGCTGAGGAAAGACGCGGAGCATCCCATCGAGCAGGTGGGCGAAAAACTGCGCGGCATGATGCACTGGATCGGCAAGAAGATCGAGGACTGACCGGCGATGAAATTGCCGATAGCCTCCGAAGGGCTGATGTTTATCATCCCCCTGGCGCTTTTAGCGCTGTTCCTGTTAATGCTGGGTTGGGGGAAGACGGGCGTAGTGGTTTGTCTTCTCCTGGCGTTCGTGGTGTTTTTCTTTAGGGATCCGGAGCGCGTGGCGCCTCCCGGCGAGGGGCTTATACTGGCCCCCGCCGACGGCAAGGTGGTGAAGATAGACACGGCGTACCAAAGCCCCGACCATCCCAAGGGCTCGGTGTGCGTTTCCATTTTCCTCTCCGTGTTCAACGTGCATGTCCAGCGGGTTCCGCTGGCTGGGAAAATTGTCCGCAAGTTCTATAACAAGGGCAAGTTCCTGGCCGCGTGGGACCACAAGGCCAGCCTGGACAACGAGCAGACCCTTATAACAATGGAGACCGCCGCCGGTGTAATTGGCGTAAAGCAGATCGCGGGGCTTATCGCCCGGCGGATAGTTACATGGGTGAACGTGGGGCAAGAGCTTGCGGCGGGTGAGCGGTTCGGCCTTATACGGTTCGGCTCCCGGGTGGACTTGATAATGCCCGCCGGTGTGGAAGTTGTCAGTAAAATCGGAGATAACGTGGCCGCCGGTGAAACGGTAATGGCCAGATATTCACCTGTGGCGAAATAAACCCATGGAACCGGAAACAGAAAGTCAGCAGTCCGAACCGCCCGCCAATAATAATGGCGGGGAAGGGCGTTTGGCGGCTTTTGGCAATATCAGGAAGGGGATTTACATAGTCCCCAGCCTGATAACGTCGGCATCTTTCTTCTGCGGGTTTTACGCGATCATCGCCTCCATCAACGCGGATTTTTACATAGCCGCCTGGATGATAATCCTGGCGATTTTCTTCGACGGGCTGGACGGGCGCATAGCCCGCGCCACCGGAGCCACCACCAATTTCGGCGTGGAGTACGACTCCCTTTCGGACCTTATGTCCTTCGGCGCCGCGCCGGGCATTTTGATGTACAACTGGGTGCTACAACCGTTCGGCAGGCTGGGCTGGATGGCCGCGTTTTTGTTCGTGATCTGCGGAGCGTTGCGGCTGGCGCGGTTCAACACCCAGACTTCTGAAACGCGCAAGGACAGGTTTGTGGGCCTGCCCATTCCGGCGGCGGCGGGCCTTCTGGCCGCCGTGGTTCTGCTTACAAGGGGCGCGCTGGATGTGGACCGGGCCCCGGCTGTGCTGGTGATGATAGCCACATATATCCTGGCCCTGCTGATGGTGAGCAATATCCCATACAGGAATTTCAAACAGGTGGACCTGGCCCGCAAGAAGCCGTTCCAGCTTCTGATGGGTGTTTTACTTTTCGCCTTCGTGGTGGCCCAGTTCCCGCACCACATGCTGTTCGCCATGGGGGTGGCTTTCGCCATACACGGACCCATAGAGTGGTATTGGGCCAGAAGAAACGATCCTATAACGGAAAGTCTGCTTTCACTGCTTGGGATGGGGAAGAGCTAGGCGAAATCCAGCTCGAAGCTGTAAACCCCTTCGTTAAGCCCGCTCTTTATTTTAAGCCCGCTTTTGTTGAACACCGACTGCATGGACTTGTTCTCCCGCAACACCTCGGCGGTGAACCCCCGGATGCCGTTCCGCCGCGCCACGCTCACAAGATACTTGAGCATGAACTTGCCCAGCCCCCGGTTCTGCCACTGGTCCCGCACCACAAAAGCCACCTCCGCCCGGTTCGATTTGGGATCCAGGTAATATCTGCCTACGGCGATTATCTCCTCTCCCGACGGGTCTGGCACCGTGCCAACTATCGCCACGTCGTGCCGGTGGTCTATATACACGAAATTCTGCAACTGCCGGTGGGAGATGCGGGTAAGATGGGTCATGTACCGGTAATAGATGGTCTCCTGCGACAGCGCGTAGAAAAGGTCGCGGGTTGCATGTTCATCGGTGGGGCGGATGGAGCGGAACGTGACCTGCGTGCCGTCGTCCAGCAAACAGGATGTTTTCAACTCCTGCGGCGAAAGCCATATCTTCCCCTCCACCTCGGACATCTCCGGCCTAACGTACTTCAGTTCAATAGCCTCTTTTAGAAGCCGCTCGCGGTGGTCCGGATGGGCCACGGATATTAGCGCCATGGCCCGTTCGTGGATGTTCTTGCCGTGCAGGTACGCCACGCCGTGTTCCGTAACCACGTAATGCACTCCGCCCCGGGTGGTAACCACACCGGCCCCGGGCGAAAGCCGCGAGACAATGCGGGATATGGATCCGCCCTTGGCCGTGGAAGGGAGCGCGATTATGACCTTGCCCCCCGGCGACCGGGCCGCCCCCCGGTTGAAATCCACCTGTCCGCCGATGCCGGAATAAAACTTGGTCCCTATGGAGTCGGCGCAAACCTGTCCCGTAAGGTCCACCTCCATGGCGGTGTTGATGGCCACCATCTTGTGGAGCTGGCCTATGATGGACGAATCGTTCACATACTCGGTGGGCCGGAAATAGAACATGGGGTTATTGTGGACATAATCGTAAAGTTTCCGGCTACCGATACAGAAACTGGCCACAATCTTTCCCCGGTCTATCGCTTTTAACGCCCCTGTCACCGCGCCGGACCCGATAAGCTCCAGCAGGGTGTCCGTGAACATCTCGGAGTGGATCCCCAGGTCTTTTTTATCCTTGAGGAACAGCAGGATGCTTTGCGGTATCCGGCCTATCCCCACCTCTATGGTGGATCCGTCCTCTATAAGGCTCGAAAGGTTTTCGCCCACCTGGCGCATCACATCGGTAACCTCAAGGGGTTTAACCTCTATGACAGGCTCGTCCACCGGGGCCAGGATGTCCAGATCGTACACATGAATGAAACTGTCGCCCAACGTGCGGGGCATTTTAGGGTTCACCTGGGCGATAACAAGCCCCGCGTTCTCCGCGGCGCTTTTTACGATGTCCACCGAAACGCCAAGACTGCAAAAACCCTTCTCGTCCGGGGGGCTTACCTGGATAAGCGCCACGTCCACCCGGAGCTGGCCGCTTTTCATAAGGCGCGGTATGTCTGAAAGGAATATGGGTGTGTAATGCCCGTATCCCGCCTGGATTATCTCCCGCACGTTGTCGCCGATGAAGAAGCTGTTCACCGTGAAATGGTCCGCCATTTCCCTTGTGGCGTATGGAGCCACGCCATGGGTGACCAGGTGCACTATCTCAATGTCCGCCAGCTCCGCGCTTCGCCTGGTGAGCGACCTCACCAGCTCTTCAGGCTCCGCGCATCCGGAGCCGATGAAAACCCTGTGCCCCGGCCGCACTTTTAAAACCGCCTGGGCCGGGGTCATTATCATGTCCCTGTATTTTTCCTGCCAGGCAGGGTCGAATGAAATCTTCTCTTCGCCGCTCATGGTTTTACATCCAGCGAAAGGGTTATCCTGGCGTCCGCCACAGTGGGTTCCGCGCCCACCTCGCCGACTATGAAGGGGTTGATGTCCAGCTCGGCTATCTGCGGGAAATCGGTGGCCAGCTGGCTGATGCGCTGTAATCCCTGGGCTATGGCGTTAAGGTCCACCGGGCGCTGGCCCCGCGCCCCCTTGAGAAGCGCGTATGAGCGGGTGGACTTGAGCATCTGCATGGCGTCCTCGGCGGTTATGGGGGCCAGATAGAATGTGACGTCTTTCATCACTTCCACGAATATGCCGCCCAGGCCGAACATGAGCATAGGGCCGAACTGCGGATCCCGCGTCATCCCAACGATAACCTCCCGGCCCCGGGTGGCCATCTTCTCCACGTACACCCCTTCAAGCTGAACGTCCGGCGACCGGCGCTTTATCCGCGCCATCATCAGGTCGAAAGCGTCCGTTACCGCTTCGGCGTTGATAAGCCCCAGCCGCACACCGCCGAAATCTGACTTGTGGATGATATCCGGCGAGGCGATCTTCATGGCCACGGGGTAGCCTATGCGGTCGGCCACGTCCAGCGCCTCCTCGGCGTTGGCGGCCAGTTGGCCCTCGGGCACGTTAAACCCGTAAGCTTTAAGAATCTCCTTGGCCATCACCTCGCCGATTTGCAGACGGTTCGCCCGCATGTGGTGGGTGATTATCCGCTCCACCCGCCGCCGGTTCACTGGGAATTTGGCGATTATCCTCGGCGGGCGTTTGCGCCATAACACATAGTCATGCATCGCTTTCAGCGCCGCCACGGCCCGTTCTGGCGACGGGTAATCCGGCAGGCTGGCCGCCGCAAGCTCCTCCCGCCCCGGCAGGACATCGGCCCCGCCCATGAAAGCCGCCAATATTGGTTTTTCGCCCCGCACACATCCGGCCAGGGCTCTGGCGGTCTCCGCCGGTTTGGTCATTGCCTGGGGGGTGAGGATCACTATGATGGCGTCCACCGTGTCGTCTTCCTGCGCGGCGCGCAGGGCCAGGGCGTAACGCTCCGGATCCGCGTCTCCCAGCACGTCTATGGGGTTCCCTATGGAAGCGGCCGCCGGTAGTTTGCACGAAAGTTCCGAGGCAGTGTCTATCCCAAGGGTGGTCACTTTCATGCCGGATTTTTCCACCGCGTCCGCCGCCATGATGCCCGGCCCCCCGGCGTTGGTGATTATGGCCACCCGGTCGCCTTTGGGCAACGGTTGCATGGAGAAGGCCGTGGAATAATCGAACAGCGCCTCGAAGGTTTCCACCCTTATAACGCCGGCCCGTTTGAAGGCGGCGCCATAGGCTATGTCCGCCCCGGCCAGACTGCCAGTGTGGGACGAGGCCGCTTTCATTCCCGCCTTGGTGGAGCCCACTTTCAGCAGGACCACCGGTTTGCGGTTGGCCACGTCTTCGGCCACTTTTATGAACTCGTCGCCGTTGGTGATGTTTTCCAGATACCCCATTATCACGCGGGTGTCTTCGTCCCGGCCCAGGGCGCGCAGGAAATCGCTCTCGTTCAAATCCGCCTTGTTGCCGAAACTGATGAGTTTCGCAAGGCCGGTGTGCCGCTCCGCCGCCCAGTCCAGTATGGCGGTGCATAACGCGCCGGACTGGGAGATAACCGAGATTCCCCCCGTGTGGGGCATCCGCCGGGCGAAAGAGGCGTTGAACTTGTGATGGGTGTTTATCAGCCCCAGGCAGTTGGGGCCCATGATGCGCACGTTGCGGGCGGCGCAGATGGCCGCTATCTCTTTTTCAAGCTCGGCTCCGTCATGGCCGGTTTCCTTAAACCCGGCGGTGATGACGATGATTGCCTTCACCCCGGCTTTTATGGAGCCCTCAACCGCCGCTTTCACCGCCGCCGTGGGAACGGCGATAACCGAAAGGTCCACCGGGCCTTCGTGTTTGGTGATGTCGGGGAAGCACTTTACCCCCATGATTTCGTCGGCGGTGGGGTTTACGGGGATGAGTTCCCCGGCAAAACCGCCTTTCACAAGGTTGTTGAGTATCTCGTAGCCAACCTTGCCTGGCGATTTGGAGGCGCCAATGACCGCTACCGATTCAGGATACAAAAGAGGTTCCAGCATCGTCCCCCCAATCCGCCGGGCCTTTTAACCTGGGGCTCCAGCACGGTTGCCGTTTTGGTCAACTAAATACTACATCAAACAGGCAGGGACGGATTAATAATTTTTGATGAGTGTTTATTACCGGGAACCGGGGTTCATGCATAGATACCATGGCGCCGTGTCATCCCGGCCAAGCGATAGCGCGAGCCGGGATCGGGGCGCTAAATAGTTCGCTTCGCGCTGTCGCCGCGGTTTAGCTTCGCCGGGGTCGCCCGACCCCGGTATTTCCATGGCGCGGTAACCGTGGTCAGCGACCACGGGGAAGCGGGTAAAGAATCAAGGCCCGGATGCCGGATCAAGTCCGGCATGACAACATTTATGAAAAAGGTCCGCCTCTCGACCACGGGGAAGCGGGTAAAGAATCAAGGCCCGGATGCCGGATCAAGTCCGGCATGACAACATTTATGAAAAAGGTCCGCCTCTCCTGTTTTGATAATTGACCTGCTGTCGCCGCGGTTTCGCTTCGCCGGGGTCGCCCGACCCCAGTATTTCCATGGCGCGGTAACCGTGGTCAGCGACCACGGGGAAGCGGGTAAAGAATCAAGGCCCGGATGCCGGATCAAGTCCGGCATGACAACATTTATGAAAAAGGTCCGCCACTCTGTTTTGATAATTGACCCGCTGTCGCCGCGGTTTCGCTTCGCCGGGGTCGCCCGACCCCGGTATTTCCATGGCGCGGTAACCGTGGTCAGCGACCACGGGGACGCGGGTAGCGCACCCGTCCGCTTACCCTCGGCTGGGGTGCTTTGATAAATCCCCCGCGTTCCTTTACCATATCTATAAAAGCTGTTTGGAGTTATATCGAAAGTGCCGCGGGAAAAAAGGATTGTGGCCCTGGCCAGCATGGCCCACTACCTCATACATATGAACATCCTCATATTCCCGGCCATCGTCATGCCCTTTTCCCGGGAAATGGGGCTCTCTATCGCAGAGGTGTTCCCGCTGAGTTTCATGATGTATTTCCTGTACGGCGCCCTGGCCCTTCCTGCGGGTTATGTGGCCGATCTCTGGTCCAAATCCGCCTTGCTCAAAATATGCATGTTTGGGGTGGGGATAGGCTCTTTATTGGCCGGGATGTCCACCAGTGTTACCGATTTCACCATGGCCCTGGCGGTGATAGGGCTATTCTGCGGACTATATCATCCCGTGGGGCTGGGATTGATCGCCAAGGAGATAGAGGAGCAGGGGAAAGCCCACGGCATAAACGGCATTTTCGGGGCGCTGGGCGAGGCTTCCGCCCCTTTGCTGGCCGGGCTGACCCTGCTGTTTTTCGACTGGCGATGGGTGTATATCATCGCCGGTATGCTGGGCATCGCCGGGTTTTTCCTGGGAGGCCTCTTTTCATTTGATGAACGCCCCCATCATGAAATTGAGGCTGTGAAAGGGAAAGACACCCATAAAAAAGAATATTGGCTGTATTTCGCCATCCTCTGTTTCGCCATGACGCTTGGCGGTTTCACGTACCGGGCGAACCTAACGGCGTTGCCCGCTTATTTCGAGATGCGGGCCAGCGAGCTGGTGGGTATTATCGCCAGCTTCACCCCGTCCACCGGGGCAAACGCCGGTTCCGGCGCGGCGGGCCTGCTGGTATCCACCCTGTATATGTTCACCATCGCCGGGCAGTATGTGGGGGGCAGGATAGCCGACGCCATGGACCTGCGCAAAGCCTATTTCATGGTTCAAACCATGGCTTTGCCTTTCGTGGCGGCCATGTTCTTTTTGACCGACATGCCTTTATATGTCGTCACGGGGTTGTTCCTTTTCTTCTCGCTGGGGATGCAACCTATAGAGAACAGCCTGGTGACAAAATTCCTGCCCCGCCGCTGGCTGTCCACAGGGTACGGCATAAAGTTCACCTTTACCTTCGGGCTGGGCTCCATAGCGGTTTACGAGGTGGCGGCCATCGAAAAATGGCGCGGGTTGAACTGGATATACGCGGCTCTCACGGGGCAGGTTTTGCTATTGTCGCTCACGGCGGCGCTCTTAATCGCGCTGACGTATAAAAGATTGCCTCGTGTTATGAACAAGGAGCCGCGCGACACCACTGAACGCCAAGTGTATGCGGAAATGAAGGAAGACGCGGTGTAGCGCCCGGGTCACATTATCACCCCGGTGTCTCCCCCGCAGAAGTTGCATTTACCCTTCGTCAAAGAAACCCTGTAAACGCTGAACCCGCCCCGTTCAATAACAATCTTCCCGCAGAACGGGCATTTGGTCTGGTTATGGGTGTCCGTATGCACGTTCCCTATATATACGTACTTCAGCTTTTCGGAGGCGATACGGGCCGCCCTCAACAGCGTATCCAACGGCGTAGGCGGAGCGTGGAGCTTGTAATCCGGATGGTACCTGGAAAAATGCAGTGGTATGTAGGGGCTCAAGTCCGCCAGGAAATCGGTAAGCTGGTGGAACATCTCATCGCTGTCGTTGAACCCGGGGATGACCAGATTGGTTATCTCCACGTGGGTCCGGGCGAAAGTCAGTTTCACCGTCTCCAGCACAGGCTCCAGCATACCGTGGCAGACCTTTCTGTAAAACGCCGGATCCATTGATTTTATGTCTATATTCATGGCGTCGGTGTAGGGCAAAAGTTCCATCATCGGCTCCGGGTTTATCATGCCGTTGGTCACCAGCACATTCTTGAGCCCGGCCTTGCGAACCTCCTTTGAGGTGTCCAGCACATACTCGTACCAGATAAGCGGTTCGGCATAGGTGTACGCCAGTCCCACAGATCCGTAAGAGACCGCCAGCGCCGCCGCCTCTTCAGGCATAAGCCGCTCAGTCGGGGCCGATTGCTGGGATATGTAATAGTTCTGGCAGAAGTCGCAAGCCATGTTACATCCGTTAGGGCCGATGGAGAGGATGGAAGAGCCGGGGTAAAAATGATAGAGAGGCTTTTTTTCCATCGGGTCGAGGTTGATGGAAGTGGTGAATGCGTAATTTACGGCGTAAAGTATGCCCCCCACGTTGGTCTTTCCGGCGCAAATTCCCGTTTTGCATTCGGAAAGAACGCAGTTGAACGGACAAAGGCGGCATCGCACGCGCCCTTTGTCCATCGGCTCCCAATAAAGGGCCGGGCGGGCCCCGGGAGGCGGTTTCATCTCCTCCATGGTGAGCCCCTTCAAACGTTTGTTATCTAGAGATCCTCGCCGAAAGCCTCCAGAACTTTAACGCCTTTCTTTGCAAGGTCCTGGGTTATCTTTTTCACCGGGCATCTTCCCAGCCTGAAATGGCAGATCTGCCGGTGGCCGTTACCGGCCGGGGTGGCTGAATAGCTTAAAACCCGGGCTTTATGTTTTTGGAGAACCGAGAACACCGTGGAACAATCGTCAATTTCATCCATCAGCTCGATGTAAATACTGGATGATTGCTGGAGGGTCCTCAGAAGCTCCACAAAAACGTCCAGAAGGTCGTCTTTGGTAATGATGCCTTCCATCTTGTTGTTATCTATCACCGGCAGACAACCTATCTTGAGCCGGAGCATCATCTTGGCCGCGTCGTGGATGTTCATGCCAGCGTCCGCCGTGATAACGGACTTGGTCATCACATCGCGCACTTTTTTGCTGAACGGCTCTTTCCCCTTCGCTTTGGCGGATTTATGTTTCTTAGGGGAGATGAGGGTTCGCAGGTCCCTGTCAGAAAGGATGCCCACCAGATTTCCGCGTTCAAGCACCGGCAAATGGGCCACCCGGTTTTTGAGCATAAGGCTCAACGCGTCCTCAACGGTTTGATCCGGCGAGGCGGATATAACTTTTCTTGTCATTAACTGGCCGACGCGCATAAGCCCCTCTGGAAAGATGTAAGCTTGATTTCTACGTTAATTGTAATTTGCGGCGCGTCCGGGGTCAACAAGCATAAAAAACGCCTCTTAAAACGTCCTCTTGTCAGTCCGAATGGGCATTGGAAAATAACAGGTGTTGTATAAATAAAAATGGTATTGTATATTTATACCTGCTGGAGCGTGAGGCTCAAATGTTTGGCGGGAGGCGCTTTTTGGCGGATGGATCCTTTTCTCGGCTCGGTGTTAACGTTTGCGGAGGCGAAGCGGGAGCCTGCCGTGGTGTGTATCGAGGTTACCCACCGTTGCAACCTGCGATGCGCCCATTGCTACAACCCTCCAGCCTCTGGCGCCTATCGTGACAGCCGGGCGGAGCTTTCCACCGGATCGATCATAGAAATAATACGTTCGGTTTTGTATCCAGGGCGGACAGCCATATGTTTCACAGGTGGTGAGCCTCTTTGCCGAAAGGATATTGAAACCTTTATAAAAACCGCTCACCGTAGAAAATTCGCCAATATCCATCTGGACACCAACGGCGTTTTACTTACCGCCAACGTGGCGCGCCTGCTGAAAAAAGCCGGGCTTGGGAGCGCGCAGATTAGCCTGGACGGTTTGAGGGATGCCCACGATAAAAGAAGGGGCCGCGGATGTTTTGACAAGGTGACGGAGAATATCGCCTCAGCCGTGGCCTGGGGGATCCGGGTAACGGTGAACATGACCATAGACTCCTCTAATGTGGAGGAGGTGGCCGCGCTCTATCAACTGAGCTCCGGGTTGGGGGCATACCAGTTCAAGGTGGAGCCCATGCTGGCCAAAGGCCGCGCCGCCGGGAAGGATTTTGGCGACCTTTCGCCAGAGATAATCAAAAAGACCTGCGAGCAGATAAGGTTGATCTCCCCAAATAACGGAACAGCGTTGGCGCTGGACAATTTGTACGAAGCCGCCATGAGCGGCGAGAAAACCCTTGGTTGCCCCTCCAGCCGGTCGTTCTGCCACATCACCAAAGAGGGGCGCATGTTTCATTGCCCGGTGTTCACGGAGTTCGCCGGGGAGGGGGAAGATGTCACCGGCGGCAGGTTCGCCCAGGTATGGCGCGCCAGCGGGTTCATGCAAAAGATGAGGGATCCGGAGACGTACCGTGAGGCCTGCGGCGATTGCGCCCATCTGGCCGAATGTTGCGGTGGATGCCACGCCCGCGCCGCCATCGCCACAGGGTCTTTTTTTGGCCGCGACCCCATGTGCCAGGTCCTAAATAAAAGAAGGGAAGCTCCGTGACCGTAAATTTAAGCCACATACCGGCCACGACCCAGCCGTATGTATCCACCGTGGACATCATCAGGAAAAAGCTGGAGCTGGTATTCCGTTCTTGGGGCGCTCCCGGCGAACTTTTGGCCATCAAGTGTCATTTCGGGGAAAGGGGCGCCACAAGATATTTAAGGCCTCTTTATGTGCGGGCAGTGGCGGATGCGGCCAGAAACGCCGGTATGAAACCTTTCGCGACAGACACCGTGGTTTTGTACAAAGGCTCCCGAAGCACGGCGGTGGGTTATCTGGAGACCGCCTCGGCGCATGGTTTCACCGCAGACTCCATTGGGTGCCCGTTGATAATCTCCGACGGCATGCGGGGGGAGTTTGGCGTAGCCCTGCCCCCGGTGAACGGAGGCCCGGCTTACATGGGCGCCGGGTCTTTACAGGGTGTGCGGCACATGGCTGTTCTTTCCCACATAACCCTTCACGGGTTCACGGGAGTGGCTGGGGCCATAAAGAACGTTGGGATGGGGCTCATGTCTTCGGCGGGTAAAGCCGCCATACATGGGGCCACCAAGCCGTTGATGGATACCTCCAAATGCTCCGCCTGCGGCGAATGTCTGAAAACGTGTGGGCATGGGGCTTTGGAATTGGTTGATGGAGCAATACGGCGGCTGGACACAGCCTGCACCGGTTGTTGCCATTGCATGGGGCCATGCAGGCAAGGGGTTTACAGCCTGGACGACGGCCAGCTGGAAAACTTTTCGCACAGGCTTACCGAGGCCGCCGCCGCGTTTCTGGCCGGGCGCCGCTCGGTTTTCATTAACGGTGTGGTGGATGTAACCCCCCAGTGCGATTGCGCCTCGTTCACCCACGCCCCTGTTTACACTGACGCCGGTTTTGTAATCGCCGCCGACCCCTTCATGGCGGACAGGGCCAGCGTGGAGCTTATGGAGCGTGAAAAACCGCTGGAGAGCGGCGTTTGGAAACTTTGGAGCAACCAGATGGCAAGTGGTGAAAAATTCTTCGGAATGAAGGAGATCGTATGGGAAACGATAACAAACTGAACGGCCTCACCGATGATGACAGGGCCAAGCTAAAAGAGCTTCTCGGATATTTGAAGACAGACATGTCGGGCCGCGAGGAGGCCGATTTCCTTTGCACCCATTGCCATTGCAAGGTGTGCGCTTCCACCGGGCCGGAAATGGACCAGCCGCAAAAGGCGGATTAATAATCAACGATGTATCCAAACATCGCCCTCACGGGCCGCTCCGGCGCGGGGAAAACCACGGTGGCCGGGTACCTGGCGGAACATTACCGCTATGCCATCGCCAGCACAGGAACCGTGTGCCGGGAGGTGTGCGGGATACTGTTCGGCTCCCAGTCGAAAACCGTCATGAACCAGGTGACCGACGCCATGCGCGCGCTGGATGAGTCGGTCTGGATGTCCGCGGCGTTGCGGCGCGTCCCGGCTGGGCGGCCAGTGGTTGTGGACGCGGCGCGATTCAAACCGGATATGGAGCTGTTACGGGCGAGGGGCTTTGTTTTCTGGCGGGTGGAGGCTCCACTGGCGGAATGCGTCCGCAGGCTTTCGGAACGCGGGCAGGAGTTTTCTTTGGGGGTGGACGACATCCATTCCAGCGAAACCGAATGGGCTCAATGGCCGGCGGATGTGGCAATAGCAAACCACGGCCCAATTCATGAAGAGCTTTACCGGCTTGTGGAAGCGGCTCTTAACACAGACACGAAAGTGGTAGCGGCGCATGAGCCATAAGAATGTGTTCCGGATGGAATGGGAAAGGGGCGTTGTCTTTTACGAGCCCATTTCTGGCGGAATATTGTCCGTTTCTTCAACCGTCCCAATCTCTGTTCAGATAGAGGCGGCCAACTGGTTTGCGCGAAGCGTAGCCCCGCTGGCCCCGGCGCCAGAGCGTTCGGAAACACTTCGGGCTGAACGGGCCACCTTGATTCCGACCACGAGATGCAACCTTCGTTGCTCTTATTGTTACGCCAACGGCGGCGAGGCGGACCTGGCCATGCCTGAATGGCTGGCCAATTGGGCTGTGGACCATGTGGCGCAATCGGCTGAAAAGAGCGGGGCGGAGCGGATAGAGCTTTATTTCCATGGAGGCGGCGAACCCACCCAGGCATGGGGGTTGATCCAATCAGTCATGGAACGCGCCAGACTCCGGGCGGCGGAGATCGGCGCCTCGGTTGGGTTCGGCATAGCCACCAACGGTCTGTTCAGCCAAAAAATCCGGGACGAGATAATGGAAAAGTTCCAACTGGTATCGCTGGCGCTGGACGGGCCGGAACAGATACATAACGCTCACCGGAAAACATCCACCGGGGCCGGGTCTTTCGATAGGGTGATGAAAACCCTCCAGGCGTTCGATGAGGCGGGGTTTGAAAATTACGCCATCGTGTCCACAGTGGCGGGGGATACGCTGGACCGCCTGCCGGATACGATAAGGTTTTTCGCCGGGGCGGCCAAGACCCGGGAGATACATCTTGGCCCCGTGGTGTCCGCCGGGCGGGCTGGGCCCGCTGGCATAGACCATAATGAACGCGCGCAGGCCCGGTTCCGCGAGGCGCTGGACACGGCATGGGAACTGGGGCTGGCGGTGAGTTTCCCAGGAGTGTCGCCGCAGGCCATGACGGAAGCCTACTGCGGGGCCGTAACGGGAAACGTGTATGTGACCCATGACGGGTTGGTGAGCAGATGCCTGGAGGCATGTTCCCGCGCCCATCCAATGGCAGGGGTTTTTGGCGTGGGGGACGTGACCGGAGAAGGATTGATGTGGCATGGCGCGCTGTTGAACGCCCTGGGGAAACGGGTTGTAGAAAACCTTCCCCATTGCGCATCCTGCGCGCTCAAATGGCATTGCGCCGGCGATTGCCCCGCCAGGGTCACCTATCCGCAACGGATTGATAACAGCCCTACAGACCCTGCCCGGTGTGAACTGAAAAAAAACATATTCGCCCACTTCCTGGGCCTGCTTGCCACAAAAGGCCCACCCGTTGAAGGGTGGCCATGCCAAATCCGCCGATTCGCCCTGCGCATGGCTCAAGGCGGCCAGTGGCGTATGGAGCCAACCGTGGAAACCGCTCCGCTTATGGTGGCTTATCTTGCCCGGAAGGGTGGCGGCGCTTACAGCCAGTTTTCCGATGCTGTGGCTACCTGCCCCGGTGGATGAGTAGTTATTAAAATACCGTTATGGCGCGAAAAGCGATCTTTATGATCACTTCCAGATGCACCCTCAAATGCTCCATGTGCGCCCATAGCGGGCCGGATGGTGAGGATTTCCCTATAAGCGCCGTGAAGGGCATGGCCCTGCAATTGGCGGAGCTGGGCGTAAAGGTGGTCTATGTCACCGGCGGAGAGCCATTTGCCCGAAAAGATTTGCGCGCTGTGGTTGCGCCCATGCTGGAAGAGGGGCTGGAAATACGCCTAAGTACAAACGCAACCACTGTTACAGCGAAAAGAGCGGAGGAACTTGAGGGGATACAAGACATATCAGTATCCATAGACGGAAACGAAAGAGTACATGACCGTATCCGGGGTGTTAAAGGGGCCTGGAAACGGGCGGTAGAGGGAATCAAGCGAATACGTGAAAGCCAGCCCTCATCAAGGGTGAGCCTTTCTTTCACGTTAATGCCAGCAAACATGGATGAAATAAACGCAGTATTCGAGCTGGCGGAAACGCTGGGGGTTCATAGCGTGGGGGTTCAGCCGTGGGCTCCCGCATTCGGGGGAGCCAAGACATGGCAACGGAACGCTGGACAATTCGCCAAAATGGCGTCGACCCTGAAAAATCTTGCCCGCTTAAACCATCCGCTGAACTGTAACGGGGCTGAATATTACCAGGCCGCCGCTGATTATGTAGAGAAGGGATTCCGCCGACATGGGAAATGCAAAGCAGGCGGACGTATATTCACCTTATTCCCAAATGGCGGCGTTAGCCCGTGCTGGGCCTTCGCCGCCACAGCCAACGCGATTGAGGATGGATTGAATAAGGCGATCCAATCCCGGGGCTTTGAAGCGGCGTCATCCGGCGCTGGCGAGGGCCAATGCCCCGGTTGCATGTTTTATTGTTATTATCAGTAAAAAATTATGCTATAAATATTAAAATGACATGCCTGGAAAAGTGACATGAACGGGGCGGGGGGATATATGGGCTTTTTTATACAGACGCACCTGACTCGCAAATGCCAGTCCCGGTGCGCCCATTGCTATCAGGATGGCTGGGAAGGAGCTGACGCGCCAGTTTCCGCCTGGGAATCATTTATCCGCCAGACGGTGGTGGATTTTGAACCCCATTT
Source organism: Nitrospinota bacterium (assembly GCA_016208975.1). NCBI lineage: Bacteria > Pseudomonadati > Nitrospinota > Nitrospinota bacterium. The sequence continues at coordinate 254,530 of JACQXA010000001.1, read as the reverse complement.
CGGCCAGCTCACGTTCAACGTAACCGGGGGCGATCCGCTGGCGTACGCGGGGATATGGGAACTGGCGGAGGTTATCAATTCAACCAATAGCCGGTGGAGCCTGCTTTCATCCGGGGCGGGAATAGATAGAGATATCGCCGCAAGGCTTCGCGGGCTGGGGGTGGAGTCCGTTCAGATATCTTTGGAAGGTTTTAAACCGGTTAACGACGCCATCCGGGGCAAGGGCAGTTATGCCCGGGCAATGAGCGCAATATCGGTCTTGCGGTCATCTGGCGTAAAAGTTTCCATTGCCGCCACTGTAACGGCGGTAAACGCCGATGAGCTTGAGAATTTCACCGGGTGGGCGCGGGAAGAAAATCTGCCGCTGGGTCTCCATCGGCACATAGCCATGGGAGCCGGGGCCATGCCAGGGTTGAGCGGCGCTGAATGGGGCAGGGTGGTGGAGCGGATGGCGAGGAAACGGGTTGACGGGTTTATGGTGTGGATGAACGACCCATTGTTTTACGTGGCCCTGGCGGGGGCGCGGGGTTTAAAAGAATTTCCACAAAAAGCGGGCTTCGCCATGAAAGGCTGTTCTGCGGGGGTGGGCGGCGTTACGGTGATGGAGGATGGCTCCGTTTACCCTTGTAGAAAGATTCCTGAAACATTGGGCAACGTTTTTGAAACATCCCTGTGGCGTATCTGGATGGATTCACCACTTTTGTGGCGGCTCCGGCGCAGAAATGAAAGCCAAGGGCCATGTTCATCATGCCGCTGGATGAGGTTATGCGGTGGATGCAGGGCGCATGCTATGTTGGAAGGGAGGGGGCTTGATGGGGCGGATCCTTATTGCGGAAACTGACCGTTTCCGCCAGCTTTTGGATGAACGCCTGGATGGGCTGGTTTCAGTTTATCTGTTCGGAAGCCTTTCGTATGGCGATTTTATTCCCGGTTACAGCGATCTGGATATATTCGCGCTGTTCGAGCCGGGCCTGTCGGGGTTGGAACTGGCGCTGGGCGGCGCGAAGCTGAAGAACGCCGCCGGTGAAGTGTACCCGTTCAGCCAGATAGACATCACAATGGCGACTGTAACTGAGATTGACGACCCGCTGGGTCCTGTTAACCCGTTCCTTCTAAAAGAGATCAGCGTGGCGAACCTGATATACGGCGGGCAAGTTACGTTCATGCATCCTGAACCGGTTCTGGTGGAAGACAGCATGAGGGTTGCTGGCGTGGGGCTCCGGAACTTGAGAGGGGCCGTCACAAGGATCGGCAGGATGAACCCGCCGGTGGCGTTACGGTTTCTGGACGAAATGCTTTTCAAGTCCTGCAAGGCGCTTCTTTTAGGGATTACCGGCAGGCTCCGCTCATCCCGGGCCGAGACTGTCGCCGGGGTGGAGGAGGCGTTCCCCGCCATGAACACCTGGGTGTTCCATCATCTGCTGGACATAAGGAAAAGAATGGGGCTGAAAGAGCCGGTGAGCGATTCACCGGAAACTCTGTTGGCCCATGTGTTGACGGCCTATGAGGATATCTGGGCGAAAGGGCGAATGCCATGTTCGCGATGAACGCCCCTTTCAATCTAGTGACGGCGGTGACCTACCGGTGCAACATCAAGTGCAGGCATTGTTTCGCATCGTCTCCCAAGTATGACGACGACGCATTAAGGTTCGACGAGATGAGTACGGCGGAGTGGCTGGAGATAGTATCCGACGCCGGGGCCATGGGAGCGCACGAGATTTATTTCGGCGGGGGCGAGCCATTTTTCCGGAAGGATTTTCTCACTATCGTAGAAGGGGCCAGAAAAAGCGGCCTTGGCGTGACACTCACCACCAACGGCGTCCTCATGCGCCAGGAAAAAGCCCAACGGCTTAAAGAACTGGGTGTGGAATGCGTGGAGGTGAGCGTTGACGGAGACGAGGAGAGCCACAACTACATGCGCGGGCATGGCAACCACGCCAAGGCGCTGGCGGCGATACGTCAGCTGACCGACGCGGGGATATATGTAATAGCCTCCATGACGTTAACCGCCAGGAACGCCCCCATCATGCAAAAAACGCGGATGGAAGTGGCGGGCTCCGGGGCCAGGGAGATTTTATACATGAGGTTTGTGCCAACCGGCGCCGGGCGGCAGAACCGGGCGGATCTGTACCTTACCGAAAGCGGATTCCGGAATCTTGTGGCCGAGGAGGCGGAACTAACCCGTGGCGTGGCCGATGGGGCCAGGCGCCAGTCCAACAGCGACGGTTTCTTTTATCCCCATGCCGGATGCATCCCGGGCCGCACATACTGTTTCATCCGCCCCAATGGCGATGTGACGCCATGCAATCCATTGATCTTTCCGGAAAACAGGTGCGGCAACCTGCGCAAACGGCGTTTGCCCCAGATATGGCGCGATGGGCCGGGTTTCAGCTCTGTGCGGGATGTGTCATTCCACGGGCTTCCCGGATGTATGAGTTGCGAGAAACAGGATATCTGCGGTGGCGGGTGCCGCATCCTTTGCTCCATGTACAAAAAACATTGCGGCGGCATTTGCGATGATTGCCAGTTCGACAGCTCATGCAACGAGGCCACTGGTTTGTGCGGCAAGAAATACATGTACTATGTCCGGCTCTGAAAAAATAAACAGCCTTCTAAATCTACGCCGCCTGCTCCGCCACTATTACGAATGGGAGGCGCAAACCGGAGACTGCATGGAGCTTATGTATGAGGGCCCTCCAACGCTGGAGGGACGGGAACACAGGCTGAGGCAAGCCGCAGTGCGGCGGATGCTAAAACCGGAGCGGGGTCACAAAACTCTGGATGTGGGATGCGGTGAGGGGCATTACGTGAAGTCCTTGTTCAGGAGCGGTTCAATTGCGGTGGGGATGGACATTAGCATAGGGAAACTGATCCGGGCCCGGGGCCGCGCAGGGAATGGCCCTGCGTTTACGCAGGGAGACGCTTTGGAACTGCCGTTTAAGACAGCCACTTTCCATTGGGTGGTTTTATCTGAGGTGGCAGAGCATCTGCCAGATCCGCGCGGATCATTAAAGGAGATTGCCCGGGTCATTGGTGAAGGCGGCCATGCGGTTATATCCATCCCTACATGGGACGGCGGCGCGAAAGCCGGCATCGGGGTTGTTGAAGATGGCGCATCCATCGCGCGGGTGGTTGAAAGCCAGTTCGGACGGCCTTTTGAGGGGCATTTATGGTCGTTCAGTGGTGAAAGGTTCCGGGAACTGTTGAACGAGTCCGGACTGGCGCCATTAATTGAAACTCCGGTGAGGGTGTTCATGCCCAGGTGGTGGCGGGAGATGTCGGCCCATATTCCGGTTTGGCTTTGGCGTTGGCTCCAGAATGTTGCCGATTTAACCGCTGGCCGGTGGGACATTACCGGGGGCAAAGCAAGATACCTTGTGTATCTTACGCGGCGGATGGGCGCATGATAGAAAATCTACTGCTGGCGACAGCCAGGGCCTCGCTTGAAAACGCCACTCGTAGCGGCCCGCCAATGATAGTGCCCGATGAGGCGCTGGCGTCATTTCCCCATCAGGCGCGAAAAAAAAGCGCCGCTTATGTTTCCATCTGGCGATGGCCGCAGATGGATCCCCGCGCAAGTCACGGATTCCACCAGCCCGATGAGCCGCTGATAAACGCCGTGGCCAAGGCCGCAAGGGGGTGCGCGCTTCACGAAACGGTGTTTCCACGGCTCAAACCGGAAGAGCTTTCCAACATAATAATCCGTGTTCATTTGATTGGTGAACGAAAGCCTCTAGAAACAACCGGTGGGGCTATTCCCGAAGGCAATGCGCTGTTTCTGGAATACAAGGCCCATTCAGCGGTGTTCCTTCACGAAGTGGCCGAGCTGGCCGGATGGGACATTCAGGAGGCCGCGTCGCAATTGTGCCTGAAAGCCGGACTGCCCGGCGACATGTGGCTCTCCACCGATGTGAAGCTTATGCTGGCTCCGGTGAGAATTATCGAAGAAGAAGCGCCCGGCCGGAACCCGCTGATCGGAGAAGCTGGGAATGGATAGCCCTTTGGTATCGGTGATCTTGCCAGCCCACAACGAAGAAAAAACCCTGGGATTAGCGTTGATGTCTCTTATTGGTGATGAGGCGGCGGTATCAATGGAGATCATCGTTGTGGATGACGGTTCCACAGACAAAACCCTGGAGGTTGCGCGGGGACTGGTTGAGCGATTCAACAACACGCGTGTAATCCACCTTGATGAGAACCTTGGGCCATCCTCCGCCAGGAACGTTGGGGCCTCAGGGGCCAGGGGGCGCTGGCTGGCCTTTCTGGACGCCGATTCCGTGGTTGATGGAAACTGGCGGGTGGAACTGTCACTGGCTATAAACAACTATCCCGGCCGGGTAATAATCGGCGGCAGAATTCTTCCGCTATACGATAAGCGAAACAGGTTCCAGCGGATTGCCGCAAAAGTAGTGAGCCACAAACCCCGATTTGATGGCTCCGGCGCGGTAATAGACCTGCCCGGCGGGCAAATGATCATCCGCAAGGATGAGTTCATGGCGCTTGGGGGGTTTAACGAAAGTTTGCGCGCAGGTGAGGATACCGAGTTCGTGGGCCGCGCGCGGAAAAATGGCCTGACGCCTGTAATCTCCTGGAATCTTGTGATGTTCCATCGCGCGCCGGAAACTTCCATGGAGCTTGCGCAGAGACAGTTCGCTTACGGGAAAGCTTTCACATGCCATTTGGCGCATAGCGGCGAGGATTCCTTGCGAAAAACAATTAATGGCGGCAAAGCTGTCATGTCGGTTTGGTGGCAGTTGGGCCCGGTAATGGCGATAGCGGCCGGTTTGGCCAGCGTTGAAGCGGGTATCGCGCTTTTTGCTGGTTTTCTATCTGGATGGCTGGCCATTTTGGGGCCGAAAAACGGATATATGCGAAAAGTCATCGGTAAGCTTGGCTGGTACGGCGCTTTGGTTTATTTATTGAAAAGCTGGAGCTATCAGGTGGGTTCGCTGGTTGGTTGGATGGAGACTGCCTGTGGAACCCGGCGTTGAGTTCATCGCAAGCGCAATGACGCCGGGAAGCGAACAGGCAAGGCTGTACACACTGCTGGCGGGTTTAGGTTATCCAGTGATGGTCAAAAACAAATCAGGTTATCAAAACCAGTTCCGTATTTCGTGGACGAAAGCATATGCGAAAGCTTCCGGCGAAAGCGGAGTAATGCTGGAGGATGGCTCCGGGCAAAAAAAATTCATCTCATATAAAACTCTTTGCAATGAAAAGGGCGTTGTTGAGTTGTTGGATATATTGGGTGAATGTAATCTGCCAGTGCCACCTAAACCCAGATTGTCCATCACCTTTGACCTGGAGCAGGATTGCGCCGAATGCTCAAAAGAACTGGCGCGGCACTTAAACGACCTTACCGCCGAAGGTATTAAGGCCACTGTATTTCTCACCGAAACGGGATTGAATTCGGCGCTGAAGAATGGGCTGATCGAGCAGTTAACCAGGCACGAAACGGGAAACCACACCTCCGATCATCTGGACGCCTCGGAACGTAATGTGTTCAGGGGACATGTGGCGGTAGGAGAAATATTGAGAACTCCGCAGGTATTTCGCGCACCCAGGCTGAAACTTGCGCCAAGGGTATGGAGAACGCTGGCATCGTTGGGTTATAAGGCGGATTCCAGTTTTATGGGGCTATGGGCCCATCCTGTTTACGGCCCAGGCGCGGTAGCTGAAGAAATGATTTGCGAGGCGCCACTGCTGGATGGTGGTGATTACGCTCATCTTGTGATGAAGAAAATGAGCCAGGAGTCTTACCTGGCGCTGATGGAAAAGAAAATAAGAGAAGCCGCAAGGTTTGGGGCCAGTTGCGCTTTGCTGTTCCATCCCCAATATTCCGGCCCGCAAGTATGGGAGAAGGCGGTGGATAGCGCGCGGAAAGCGGGGTTCGCCATAATGCCTGTTGGCAAGCTGGCGGAGGATACCTTAAAGGGAACCGCGCTCCAATGAGAAGTGTTGCGGTGGAAGCGGTGAGAGTTGCGCTGGGCACAAGCCCGCCCAACGACAGCGGGCATTATTATCATCTGCGGATGGCGTATTGCGTGGCGAATGACGGATCCAGGCGGCCACAAGATACCAAGAGTTGGCTCCCCCTGGGGACCTCAGGCTCCACTTATCCGCCACTGCTTCACTATCTGCTCGCGGGAATGATCCGTATTTCCAGAAAAATGCAGGCTCCGGCTTTGGAGGAAATAGTTCCACGGCTAATGCTGGTTTCGCTTTTATTAATGATGGCGTGTTTCACGGCCCTTGCTTCATCTCAACCGGCGCTGACGGCCCTTGCGATACTTTCCACCCCGGTGGTCCTGGGCAGGCTTGTGGCGGGCGGGTTGCGGGGAGATGCCATGGCGGCGGCGATATCGCCATTATTAATGTTCGCCGGGGCCAACCCGGATTCCTGGTGGTTTCCTACCGGCGTTCCCATGGTTCTTGCGTTGACAGGATTCGCTTCGGCTACCAGCGCGTTCCTTTTTCCGGCGATGTTACTTTGCGTCACCCCAACAGCCATGAATGGCTCCATTCCGGCATTGGCGGGGATGGCCGGCATCCTGCCGGTTTTCGCTATTTGCTTAAGGGCTCGCGGGAGGTGCGGTGGAAGGTTCACTCCATTTATAGAATTATTGTGGGCGTGGCGGAACCGCAAAAAAATGTGTGGTGGGCTTTTGTTAGATGAGAAAACCGGCAAAGTAATTACGCTTGAGGAACGGCCGGTTTCAATAAGGGGAATGATATTGGCCTCTCCCGCCGTAATTGTTGCGCTTATTTGGGGAATCTTGTCTTTTCAGCCAAATCCCCCCACCGTGCTTCTCGCGGTGGCGGTTATCCAGTCTTTGGCGGCCAGGCGTTATCTAATTTACACAGTGGCGCCCTCAGCGGTGATTCTTGGCGACATCCCCGGATCCGCAGGCTGGTATGCAGTGGCGATAGGGGTGCTGATCTGCCTTGTAACCCCGTGCCGCACCGGTGAAGCCTGCACAAGTACTGTGGATGCCGTGAAAGAGGCTGGCGGCGATTCCAGTTCGATAGTAGTGGCTCATTGGAGGTTTGGGCATTACATAACAGGCTATGGCGGCATGACCGCACTGTGGGATACGAATTTCAAAAACCCGTCTGAATTTAAAAAGCAGGCTACGCTCGTAAAGCGGATGGCGGAAAATCCGGAGTGCCGCAATATTCTTAAACATGATAGCTCGCAAATATTCCTTGTTTCTGTCCCCGGCGACGGTTTGATTCCCGGTTGCGGGTACGAACTGGTGAAAAGTGGAGAAGGGTATGAGGTGTGGCGATGGGCTGGCCCAAAGCCGACACAGGAATTGGCCACGAGGTTGTTAAAGCGCATCACGCCGGTAAAGACCACATATGTTTTCAATTAACGACAAAAAAAGAGTGACTGGTATGGATACAAAAAGCGGGCCGGAGCCACAGATTTTCGCCGCTCCAAGGTTTATGTTCCCCTACTCACTGGTGTGGAGGCCGTTCCCCCTCGAAAGTTTCGTGGAGAAACCTGGACTGGCGGGCGCCGCCACATTAGGTGTTTGCCGGGGAATTGTGTTTCGGCAGGAGTTTTTCGGCTCTATCGCATACCGGCAATATTCCGCAACCGAATTCCCCTATGGCCACATCACATATCTGGACAAGGGCGCCTGTGAATTGATAGCCCGCATGGAGCGCGGAACCACAATTGATAAATTGCGTGTTTGGGCCGCCGCTTTAGGATATTCGGAAAGCGTCTTGGAGCGGTTCGTCCAGAAAGGGCTTCATTTAGGCATATTCACTTTGGGTCCATCAAACTCAGAACAACCTCCCCGGTGGGATATAGCCATGTGGGAATCCGGTGAGACCAGGCTTTCGGCGCCTTTGAGGCTTTACCTGAACATAACAGAGCGGTGCAACATGGCCTGCTCCCATTGTTACGCCTCCGCCGGAAAAGGCACGCGGCAATTGAACCGTGAAACTCTCGAAAACCTTTTCGACCAGGCGGTGGCTTTGAAAATTCCTACCATCGTACTGATTGGCGGCGAGCCGCTGATGTTCCCGGATTTCCCGGGGCTTGTTGCCGGCGCCGTGCGCCGGGGCCTTTCGGTTTTCACGAACACCAACGGATTGGGGTTAAACAGCGCCCGCGCGGAGCAACTTAAAACGGCGGGCCTTCCCATCATCAGCATAAGCCTGGACGGGCCCGACGCCGCCACTCACGACTCCATGAGGGGCAAGGGCAGGTTCGAAAAGACCGTTAAAGGGATAAGGAACAGTTTTAAGGCTGGCCTGCCGGTGGGGATGAGCGCCACGTTGACGGAGAAAACGTTCAACGTGGCCGGAAGGTTCGTGGACTGCGGCTTGCAGTTAGGTATAAAGGATTTCCATTTCATGGTTATGTCTCCTGTGGGGCGCGGACAAAACGCCGGTGATCTTTTAATCAGGCAGGAGTCCGGCTTCAAGACAGTGCGCGAAGCGCTGTGGGCAAAGCAGAATGAATATCCCGACATCACGATAAACTGCACCTCGGGCATCCATCCGGTATTTATAAAAGAATGGCGTAAAAAGTTTGAGTGGAACGATGCCGCCCGATATGTGTATTCCGGGTGCGAGGCCGGAAGGTTCCGTATGGATGTAAGTTTTGACGGGTCATACATACCCTGCGTTTTGCTAAACCATCCCTCTTTCAAAGTTGGCATGGCTGGAGTGGACGACCTGGGTGAGGTATGGAGAAACTCGGCGGTGATGCGGGATTTTGCCCATCGCGCCCAGCCATGTGAAGATGAAGAATGCGCAGGGTGCGAAGCTGTGGAAACCTGCAAAGGAGGGTGCCGCGGCGTGATTTTCGCCCACTACGGCGTCATCGGCAGGAAAGACCCCACCTGCGGGGGCGTGATGGCATGTCATTCGTGACTTTGCCGCCAATTGATTGCCACGTTCATTCCAAATACTCGCCAGACTCTGAAAGCGAATTGGAGGACATCGCAAAAACCGCGTTATCAAGAGAAATCGCCCAGGTGGCGGTGGTGGATCATCTATACAGTCCGGAGCATCTTCCACGGCTGTTTTCCAGGCCAGCCAATCAAAAGATATACGGCGTAACACTTTTGATGGGTGTGGAGCTTTCTCTGGAGACTAACATCGCGATAAAGGCGCTTGAGACGGGAGGCGCGGAAAAATGGGGGCCTGTATCCGGCGCTGTGCACGGTTTTGCGCCATGGAAGTTATATCCGGCTTTTAACGAGCAGGGTTATTCCGAACCTGCGTTCGGCGCGTCTTGCCGGGCCGCCGGTTTAACCCTGCTACTGGAATATTATGTGGATGTTTCCACCCGGGCGATGCGCACAGGCGCAATGGATATTCTGACGCATCCTTTCGACATATTCATATACGGTAGCCTATTCTCCAATCTTTTTATCGCCGCCGCGGAGGAGTTGGCTTTTACCGCCGCGTTTTGCGGAGTGGCTGTGGAACTGAACGAACATATCATGAGGCTTATAGGGAATTCCGAAACCGCCGATAGCGCCAAATGGCGAGGAATCTATCAGCGTTTGGCGCTCTCTGTTATCGCCCGGGGCGGCAGGCTCGTGATGGGTAGCGACGCTCATCATGCGCGGGATGTGGGGGACGTAAGATGCGCCACCATGTTCGTAAAAGACCTGGGCGTTCCTCTAGCTTCCCTGGAAGAAAAGCTGAAGGGCTGATCCCCGCTAATTCACGCATGTTCCGGGAACTTATTATCAAAAAATAATATATTATTTATCCAACAGGCTGACTTTACTCGAAAATAGCCAACATATCGGGGAAATGAGGGGGAGAATGATAATTTCCGTCATCAATCAGACTAGCGGCGCAGTTAGTGATGAAGAGCTTTTAAACGTTATCCGGGCTATAAACCGACAGATCGCCGAGGACTTCGCGCCTTACTGGAGCATCGGGGCCACGTTAAGGCTGGAGGGGCGTAGCGGTAGAAACCAGCCCAAAAAACAAACGCCATGGGATATGCGCGGCGATGCGGTGATATACCTGTGGGACGACGTGGGCAAAGTGAAAAACGCCATTGGATACCATGACAAGAACAACCGTGGCGTCCCGTGCGGATATGTGTTCACGAACATCGCAAAGATGGTGGGGGAGGATTGGTCTGTAACGTTGTCCCACGAGGCTCTGGAGCTTATCGGAGACCCGGAGGTTAACCTGCTGGTGACCGGGCCGCACCCCTTCGAGCCGAAAAGGTCGGTGTTTTTCTGGTATGAGCTGTGCGACGCCGTGCAGGCCGAGCATTACAAGATAGATGGCGTGCCGGTCTCCAACTTCCTCCTTCCTTTATATTTCACCGGCGAGCATGAGCCTGGGGGGCGGAACGATTTCCTCGGAAGGCTATACAAGGGAAGGCCACTTAAATCCTTCGGCGTGAAACCTGGCGGGTACATTGGTTTTTTCGATCCGAAAAAGAAGGAAAATCTGATTTACGCCATACCCAAGGATAAAAAAGCGCAAGAACGCAGGGAGATAAAAGGGCAGGCGCAATTGGCCCGCCGGGCTTTTCGCTATCAGCGGTTCCAACTGGACGGCAAATGACTGGAGTGTCATGAAATACGACGTGGTAGTGGCCGGGGGAGGGCTGGGAGGGCTTACAGCGGGCGCAATTCTGGCCAAGCGTGGTAAGAAGGTGTTGCTGGTGGAAAAGCACAACGTTGTGGGCGGGTGCGCCGTCACGTTCCGCCGGAAAGACCTGCTGGTGGAGGCCACTCTGCATGAAATGGACGGGCTGGATAAAAATGACATCAAACCCGCTATTATTAATGAGCTGGGCATCTCTTCCAGCGTGGAGTTTATTCGCGTGCCGGAGTTTTACCGGGTGGTTAAGGGATCCCTGGATTTCGTGATGCCAGACAACGTGGAGGCCGCCGCCGCGAAGCTGATAAAGCAGTTCCCCCGAGAACATAAAGGCATTGAAAAATTCTTCAGGGTCATCTCTGACATGGGCGCATGGATGGCCACAATACCAATGGAGCCATGGAGATTACTGTTAAGACTGCCGTTCTATTTCCCGTTCTGGTATTACCACATATTCCGCTACATGAAAAAAGACGTGGGGAGTTTTGTGGACTCAATTATCAGTGATGAGGACCTCAAGTTAATACTCATGGCGAATGTGGGCTATTATCACGATGATCCGTATGAGTTGGGCATGGTGTATTACGGCGTGGCGCAGGGAAGCTATTTTTCCGGCGGCGGCCATTACATAAAAGGTGGCTCCCAGCAACTGTCCAACGCCATGGCCAAGGTGATAACGGACAATGGCGGCGAGGTGTTGACCCGCAATGAGGTGACCAGGGTGGTTTTGGAAAATGGGCGAGCCACCGGCGTAAAGTACCGGAAAACATCCAAAACCCATCCTGAGAGACACAAGGAAATATTCGCCGAAGCGGATGTGGTTATCGCCAACCTGCCTTTGCCAAACCTGATAAACCATATGATGCCAGATTACAGGAACGAAAAGTTCAAGGCGCGTATGGGGGCCATGGCGTTACCGGGTTCCGCCACCATCGTTTTCCTTGGATTCAGCCGCCCGCTAAAAGGGATTGGGAACAAGTGCTATTCCACATTCGTGTGCGGCGACACGGTGGACAGCATAAAACAGATAAAGGAAGACAGCAGAAACGCGGACTATAAATCGAAAAGTTACGCCTTCGTGGAATACGGGATGATAGATTCCGGCCTGGCGCCGGAGGGGAAAAGCGTGGGTTCCATCGCTATTGGGGATGATATTTCCAATTGGGAGGGTTTGAGCCGGGAAGAGTATAAGGCGAAGAAAGACGAGGTGGCCCGTATATTTATAGACCGGCTGGACAAGCTTGTGCCCGGCGCAAAAGAGCTGGTTATCTATTCCGAAGTGGCCACGCCGGTGACCATTAAAAGATATACCGGAAATCCCAAAGGGGTGTTTTACGGTTTCGCCCAAACGGTTGGGCAGGACATGATGTCACGCCCCATATCCATCCCGGGCGTGGACAACCTTCTTATATCCTCGGCCTGGGGCCTGCCCGGCGGCGGTCTGTCGGGAGTGATAATCGGCGGCAATTTCTGCGCGGATAAGGCCCGGAGGATACTGGATAAAAAATAGCGGCTGGCGGCGAAAAGCTTATTTTTCTTGTCACCCGTTCCCCTAAAATGCTAAATTAATCAACTTCATTAAATTAGATTTGGAGTGTTGCGCAAAATGGCTAGCCCTACCAGGAAAAAGAAGCTTAAAAGGCGCTGGAGAAGCAAAAAGTCCACCCACAAGAGGTAACCGGGATGTCGCTTTCCCTGAAAGAGACGCGGCACGTGGCCACATTGGCCCGGCTGGCTCTCACGCCGGAGGATGAAGAGCGGTACGGCGCCCAGCTGTCCGCCATTCTGGACTATATCAGCCAGTTGAACGAGCTGGACACCTCCGCCGTGGAACCCACTTCCCATGCGCTGGATTTGAAGAACGTCTTCCGCGAAGACAAGATGGCCCAGCCGTTTGAAGCCGGGTTGTGGGAGAAGAACGCCCCTTCGGCGGATCACGGTCATTTCCGCGTCCCCAAGGTGCTGGACTGATTTATGGCAGACATCTGCTCCCTCACATTAAAAGAGCTTGGCGCCCTAATGGACAAGGGTGAAATCACAAGCCAGCAGGCCACCCAGGCGTATCTGGACCGGATAAACGCCCTGGACGGCAAAATAAAAGCCTATGTTACGGTGGACGCAGATGGCGCCATAAGGCAGGCCAAAGCCGCCGATGAGCGCCGGGCGAAAGGGGAGAAGGGGGCGCTTTTAGGCGCGCCGCTGGGGATTAAAGACGTGCTGGCCACCAATGGGCTTCGCACCACCTGCTCGTCGAAAATGCTGGAGGGTTTCGTTCCCCCTTACGACGCGTTTGTGATACGAAAGCTCAAAGAGGCTGGGGCGGTTATCCTCGGTAAAACCAACATGGACGAGTTCGCCATGGGTTCCTCCACCGAGAACAGCCATTTCGGCCCCTCAAAAAATCCATGGGACATCACCAAAATACCCGGTGGCTCTTCAGGCGGCTCATCTGCGGCGGTAGCGGCTGATTTGTGCGCCGCGTCATTAGGGTCGGACACCGGCGGTTCTATCCGCCAGCCTGCGGCGCTGTGCGGCATCGTGGGGTTAAAACCGACTTATGGCAGGGTTTCCCGGTTCGGGCTGGTGGCTTTCGCCTCGTCGCTGGACCAGGTTGGCCCCATGACCAAGGATGTTACCGACTGCGCCATTCTCATGAACGCCATCGCCGGGCACGATTCCATGGACTCCACCAGCGCCAACCTTCCGGCGCCGGATTACACGGCGGATCTGGAGAAAGGTGTTGATGGGCTTGTGATTGGCGTGCCGGAAGAGTATTTCGTGAAAGGGATGGATCCCGCGGTGGAAGAATCCGTCCGCGCCGCCATAAAATCGCTGGAAGCCGAAGGGGCCAGGGTGAAAACCGTTTCCCTGCCCCATTCCAAATATGGCATTCCAACATATTACGTGCTGGCTCCGGCGGAGGCTTCGGCTAACCTGGCCCGGTACGACGGCGTGAAGTATGGCTATCGCGCAGAAGGGGCCGAAGGCCTGATGGAAATGTACAAGAAAACCCGGGGCGAAGGGTTTGGGCCCGAAGTGAAACGCAGGATTATGCTGGGCACTTACGCCCTGTCTTCCGGTTATTACGACGCGTATTATCTGAAGGCCCAGAAAGTGCGTACCCTTATAAAGAACGATTTTGTGAACGCCTTCGCCGATGTGGACATAATCATGGCGCCCACCACTCCCACCGCCGCCTTTGGCATAGGGGAGAAAGCGGACGATCCGTTGCAGATGTACCTTTCGGATATTTTCACCATCAACTGCAACCTGGCGGGCATCCCTGGCCTTTCCGCGCCCTGCGGATTTACTGCGGAGGGTCTGCCTATCGGCGTCCAGATGTTCGGCAAATTTTTTGACGAACCCACCATCCTCCGCGCCGCCCGGGCGCTGGAGAAAAAAACCGGAATCGCTGGGAAAAAACCGGCGCTCTAATCTGGCGCCACGCTCCTTTACACTGGTTGAACTTTCCCACTTTCCGCCAACCGTTCCAGCTCCCATTACCATTTTGATGGAGAACCTGTCTTAAGGGATTAACATCTAAATGGAAGGTATAAGCGGAGCGGAGACGTTATGAGACAGCCAGTTTTATTCGCCGCCCACGGATCGCCATTGCTGGCGCTGGACAGGGAGAAGGGGAAAGATTACGCCGCCTGGGCTGGAATGTTCCCAAAACCCAAGGGAATATTGGCGATTTCATCCCATTGGCTTACAAAATCCCTTGTGATAGGAGCCACTGAACGAGCGCCGGTCATTCATGATTATTACGGTTTCCCCCAAGAGCTATATGAAATGGATTATCCAGCGCCTGGCGCTCCGGAACTGGCTGAAAAGACCCGGCAGTTTCTTAAAGGGAAATTCGAGGTCGCCGAAAACAGCGAGCGTGGGCTGGATCATGGGGTTTGGGTTCCACTGTTGCATATGTACCCCAATGCGGATGTGCCTGTGCTACCGGTCTCCATGCCCGGTGGTTATCCTTCATCGGAGCTTCTAAAGCTTGGCGGGGCTCTGGCGCCATTGCGCGATGATGGGGTGACGATATTTATCAGCGGAAACCTTACCCATAACCTTTCCGCGCTGGATTTTTCCGGTAAATCTCCACCTCACCAATGGGCTGTGGAGTTTATAGAATGGTTGAAACTAAAACTGCATAACCGGGATGTGACCGCCATTTCAAATTACGCAACCGCTCCACATTACCGCATGTGCCATCCAACCGATGACCATTTCACCCCATTGCTGGTGGCCATGGGGGCGGCGGGAAGTGGTTCCAAGGTGTCGTTCCCAGTGGACGGTTTTGAGTACGGATCTTTGAGCAGGCTGTGCGTGATGTTTTCGTGAGGTTGATTTTCCTCCGCCGGCAGTTTTTATGCCACCGGCGGAGCGAAGGGATCAATGTTTGAACTTGATCGGATAAATCTTGTGCCACGCCTTCTCCAGCTTGATCATCTCACTATGGCTGAAGGCGTACTTCTTGTCGGTCTTCGAATTGAAAGGTGAGTCCTTGTGATCGTGGCATTTTAAGCATACGCCCTTGTCCTCGGATCCGTAAGTCGCTCCACCTGCCTTGGCTTCCGTTCTTGTAAAAGTCTCCTCTTTTTCTTTATGGAGGTTCCTGTATTCGGAACCGGCGCCGTGGCACATCTCGCAACCGACGTTTTTAAGGTCCGCGGCGCTTTTATCATCTTCGTACCCACCTGGGGAGCTATAGCCGACCGTATGGCACTTGAGACACTTATCGTCCTTGTCGTAGTCTTTCTTGTAGTCCAGCTTCGCGTTTTTCATCGCGAGGTTCTGCGACTTGGAGCGCTTGCTGGCGATAAGGGCCTCGAATGCCTTGCCGTGCGGGCTTTTGGCCCATTCGTCCTGCTCCTGCTTGTGACATTTGCATCCTGTGTTGCCCGTATATTGCGGATTTTTAGCGGAAGCCAGGGCGGCGTATCCCACCACCATGAAAAAACTTATTACCACCCCCGCTATAAGCTTAGCTTTCATGACTCCTCCTGTTATTGATATACATGGAAAAAAGATGGCTCTGAAACTTGTCCACTTTCATGCATCCCTGGCATTGGGCCTGCCCGTCAGAAGATGGTATGAAAGGTTTCTGACATGTAACGCATTGGGCTTTGCCCTTTTCCGCCATTAGCGCAGGACGCTCCGCCAGCGCTTCCTCCGCGCTGAACCCGTCCGCGTAGCTTATGGCGTTTTCAGGGCATAATTTCGCGCAACCCTGGCATTTTACGCAGGATGCGGAAGTTAACTCCAACGCCACCCGGTCCGGATAATCCCTTAAAGTAAGGGCTCCTGTGGGGCAATAGGTTGAACAAGCATTGCACAAGACGCAACTGCTGGATATTCTTATTAACCTAAAGGGTGAATCGCTTTCGGTGAACGCAAATTGCATCGGCCCGGCGTTTTTAACGATGGTGTTCAGCATGCGTTTGCGCGTGGGCAGAGGTATTGGCGCAAGTTTTCCATTGGAGGTTTCGGAGGTGTTATAAACTTTTATTTTCGACACCGCCTGTTTCGCCGCCATCCTTGCCATGCCGAAAAGAAAACCACGCCGGGACGAGGCCTCCGCAATCTCCTTTTCCCTGACATTTTCAGGGGCGCAGGCGTCGAACCGGATACAACGGCCACGGCCCAGCTTTTCGGTGGTGTTATTGGCCATATCCACGGCTTGTTGTATCTGCCGCTCCCCATTAACAATGACACATTTCCGGCAGGCCCCGTTAAGCGTAACGGATTCGGCTTCGGACATGACCATGTTGACAAGCCTGCCAGCGCCGAGGACGCCAAGGCAGTGGAACAAGCCTTTTTGCCTCTCCCCCCCGGAGTACGCCGTTTTTGAGCAATAGAGGGAAACCGTTGGAGAACGTGAAATCTCCATATCTATTATGTCGGCGATCCGCCCCTCCAGATAAGATCCTAAAGAAACGGCCGAAGAGGGGCATGCTGTTACGCACAAACCGCATTCCACGCAGGACGCGCTGTCCACTTGGGCCGACCGGCCTGATATTTTCAGGCATTCTTCAGGGCAAATATCCACGCACGCTCCGCATACGCGGGACTCTGCGCGCACATCAATGCACGCGGAGGGGTTTATGGACAGGGGCACGGATTTTTTCACCGTCTCGCTTGCATTCATGGAACTACCTTACTGCTTCGTCTCGCAACGGGTGGCGTTCGCGGCCGCTTCTTCTACCTCGCTCTCGATAAATCCCGCCGCAAAATCGAGAATGGCTGAGTAAAATTTCAACTTGGCCTGCGCGGATACTTTCAGGAAATAATCCCTCATCCACTTGGCTGGATGCGCGGATATGAAAGACATTCGTTCCATTTCATATCCATCTTCATCCGTCAGCACGCCCTCTTTGATGTTCTTTATCCTGGCGTCCAGCAGGGAAGCTATGAAGGCAAGCTCGATCCCGGCGTGATCAGGGAAGATATTGGGATATGATTTCCTGTATTCAAAACCTGACTTCTGGTAGGTTATCTCCACCTTGTCGGCGGCTGGCGCCAGGTGCCGCCCCTCCAGGTAAACCGATTCATATGGCTGGGCTGAACCGGGCTGGACGAAAAGCGCGCAGTATTCCGCCGCCAACTCATCCAGCAACGTGTCGTCGCTCTCCCCGGCCCCAGGCGCCAAGTCCACGCCAATGCTTTTAAGAAACCCGGACATTTGTTCTGTCCGGAGAATGGCCAAGAGTTCCCGGTCCACTTCACGAATCATAAATTGGCTTAGAAACAGGTAAACGTTTCGTAATGATTCAAGCTCTGCAATCGTATCGTTCAACATAAACTTCGCAACCTTTATAAAATCCCCTGGCCGGAGGTTGGAGCCGCCGGCCAGGGAAGAAACTCAGAAATACCGCCTAAAGCCGCTTGGCCTAGACGATGACAGGGTTAAAGTCATTATACCCCTTATCGTTTTTGGCGACTGCTACGGTGGATTTTTCCGGAGTGGCGTTGGACGCCAGTTCCGAATGGACCTTCTTGTGGTTGGCCCCGGCCACGTTGTAGGTTAGCGTCTCCTTATAGAAGGCGATAGCCTTATCCACATCGGCCACTACATCACCGTACTTGTCTCCCTTATGGGCTTTCTCCACGGAGACCACCGCGTCAAACCATCCCTGGGAACCGCCGATCGGATCGGTGCATACCGGGATGATGTCGTTCGGGTGGACGCCAGCGTCATCCCACCACATCTGCTTGTGCTCCGGATCGTCAGTGGCCCACTGGTGCGACTTCGCGCCCTTGTTGGCCGTGGCGAACCTGCCGCCCACCTTGTGGCCCACGGCTGTTGAAACAGCCACCACTTCCGGATGGATGGACTCGGTCACGTTGGCGCGGGTTACCATATAACCTACGCCGGACGTGATCCTGATCAGGTCGTTGTTCTTGATCCCAAGCTTCGCCGCGGTCTTGGAGTTTATCCACGCTGGGTTCTTGTGGACTATCTCCGACAGCAACGGCAGGTTGCCGGTTCTGGACTGGGTGTGTACGTTCCACTTGAAGGTGGTCAGCACCATCTGCCCCGGTTTTAGTTTCTTTTTGCCTTTCTCCCAGTGCCACGGATGCTCCTTGAACACCGGCATCGGGTTGAAACCAGCCTTGGCGTAATGGTCGGTCTTGATCTCGATCTTCTTGGAGGGAGTGCCGAAACCGGCCCTCTTCTTTCCATTTACCTCCACGCCGTTCGGATCTTCCTTCATGTGCAGGCCATACTCCGGCTCCACAAGTTTGCCGTCCTTGTAGTACCTGTAGTCCTCCGGGTTCAACTGACCGTAATCAGGGAACACGCCGTTCTTCTTCAGGTACTCGTATCCGCCCACATCCTTGAGCCCTTTGACGTTGTCAAAGTGCTTATGCATGTAGTCCGCCGTGGTGCCGTAGGAGAAGTACTTCTTGATCCCCAGGCTTCCGTCCGGATCGATCCGGTTGGCAAGATCCAGTATCACGTCACGGAACTCCCTGGAATCGCCCATCGGTTTTACAACCGGCTGGCGGAGGCCAATCCACGGCAGAAGGTCACTGGGCATATTTTCCGGGTCGTGCCTCTCCAGATAGCTGACGTCCGGAAGGATGATGTCGGCGTACAGGGAAGTCTCGCTTATCACCGGGCTGAACGTGATGAAATACGGAATGAGCTTCTCATCCTGGTAAATCTTCCTCCACACATGGGCGGAAGGATAGGTGTACGCAGGGTTGTCATAATAGTCCATCCATATGGCCACCTTCGCCTTCCCTTCCAGTATCAGGTAGGGAATGTGATGGCTCACATGGTGCCCCGCCAGCGGATAGTCGTGAGGCTGATGGAGGACACTGTGCCCTTTGGGTTTTGGCGGGTTTGGCTCCACGCCGTCCCAACCCATCCCGCGGGGAAGGCAGTAGCCGCCCTTCCGCTCGATGTTGCCGGTAATGATCGGCAACAGCATGCACGACCGCTCGTTGTAAGATCCGTACATGTGCTTGCAGGGGCCGCGGTAGGTGTAGGTGGTGGCGGGTTTGGCCGTGGCGAACTCCCTGGCGATGCGGATAATGTCCTCCGCTTTCACGCCGCTGTAGCTTTCGGCCATGGCGGGCGTGTACTTGGCCAGGTAGGACTTCAGCTCGTCGGCCGACACGTTTACCCAGTCGCGGATGAACTCGGCGTCGTACAACCCTTCCTGCATGATGACGTTGGCCATCGCCAGGGCGATGACGCCATCTGTGCCTGGGAACACCGGATGCCACTCGTCGGACTTGGCGGCGGTGTTGGAAAGACGCACGTCGAAAGTTACCATCTTGGCCTTGTTTCCCACCACGCCGTCCATGATCCTCTGGGCGTACGGGTTGTGGAAATAGGCGGCCTCCAGGATGTTGCTCCCGAAGTTGAGGATGTACTTGGTGTTGGCGAAGTCCGGCGTCTCGATATCCGGACCCCAAGTGGCTTCCATGCCTATCTTCTTAGACGACTCGCACACCGAGGTGTGGTTCATTGTGGCCGAAGAGCCCAAGGCGTTCATCCACCTGTCAATAAATCCGTGGGTGCGGTTTCTGCCCCATTTGAAGCATATCTCGTCGCGATCCTTGCCGGACTTGATGTGCTCACGGATCTTCCCGGCCACCTCATTGAGAGCCTCGTCCCACGAAATCCTTTTCCATTTTCCTTCGCCCCTCTTGCCTACACGCTTGAGCGGGAAAAGTATCCTCTCCGGGTCATAAACATGCTGGAATCCGGCGTTGCCCTTGGCGCAAAGCCTGCCGCGGTTTCCGGGTTGCTTCGGGTTGCCCTCCAGCTTCACTATCCGGCCATCCTCGACATAGGCGATGCCGCCGTCTTCAATGTTGCATGTCATGCAGGTGTAGGGGACGGCCTTGCGCTCCACACCCTTTTTTGTCACCGATTTTCCACCCGGGTTTAGCTCCATGGCATTGGCTTTCTTGCCAATGGCCGCCATGGCCGCTCCGGTGGCGGCGCCTAACTGCAAAAACCTTCGTCTGCTGAAATCCATTTTAGATCACCCCCTTATGCCTGTTGCATCGTGTATTTGCCGGATGTGAAATCCTTAGGATTCACCTCGCGGAACCCTTCCATCTCCAGGGAGAAGAACATGTCCAGCCCAATGTAATAAACACCGGGGCATTTTTCCTTCTCCTTGGCCTGAGCCACGCCATTTTGGGCGATAAGCTTGCTCACCTCGCTGTTTGGATCGTTGAGGTCGCCGAAAACGCGGGCTTTGCCGATGCAGGTCTGTACACAGGCGGGCATTAGGCCGGCGTCCACCCGGTGAGCGCAGAAGTTGCACTTGTCCGGCAGGCCGGTGTGCTTGTCCCACGAGACCGCCTCCACCGGGCACGCTTCGATAGCCGCGGCCTCATAAACGCCGTTGGCGTCTTTTTTGGCCTTGGACTGGTCGAAATCGATAATCCCGTCGGGCCTCTTGAAGAACATGTCTCCACCTGTCTTTTTCGAGGCTTTCATGCAACTTCCGCACTGGTTGCACAAAGTCGGGAAGAAATGGCGTTTTGCGTTGGGATACTGCCCCTTCTCATAGGTGCGAACCATGGTTCTCCAACGGCCTAACCCAACCTTGTTCTCAGTCTTGCAGGCTACCGTACAAGCCTGACATCCGATACAACGTCTAAGATCAACAACCATAACCATCTGTTTTGCCATACATTTATCCCCTGATAATCAGAATCCTCTTTAAGCGTTAGAGCAGTAATCCCCTGTGAATGGGGTGTGACTTGAAAAAGCCCCCTTTGGCAGGTAGAGCAATACGGATGCCTAACTCATGATTAATGCTAAATAACCTACAAAATCCCCATCGTGACAAGCAATAAAGGTATAAGGTGAATTATCCCCCAGTAACCCAGGGACTGATTCGATAACAACATT
Organism: Nitrospinota bacterium; assembly: GCA_016208975.1. Lineage (NCBI taxonomy): Bacteria > Pseudomonadati > Nitrospinota > Nitrospinota bacterium. The sequence continues at coordinate 233,547 of JACQXA010000001.1, read as the reverse complement.
GGAGCAGGGGTGTTCCATATTTGGACAACCAGAGAGTTGCTGGAATGATGTAAATAGAATGGGGTGGAGTGAAAACTTGACTGTTTTGGTAAATCATTAAGCGCTTTGTCCGGGCCGGTACCCCATTCATACGATGGCGCCCAGTTTGCTCTCATTTGATTTGATGAGGATAAATATGCTAATTTATATAAAAATCCATTGGTCAAAGACTCCCTTTTCATCACATTCCATGTCGCAAACCGGTTAACATGGCTAAATTTCTATTCTCATTGGCGGCGGTGTTGTTAGCGCTGTCGTATGGCTATGGGTATTCACAGGGTATTAAACCCGCCGCAAAGCACAGGCTCCGGTTTGGCCTCACGGCCGTGGCGCTGGAATACGATTTGGCCACCCATAAAAAACTGGTTAATCTTCTTGAGAAAAGTCTGGGCATCCCCATAGACACGGTTTACCGGAAGTCATACCAGGAGATGAGTTCTCTTCTTGAGAGCGAAAGCGTGGACGTCGCCTTCGTTTGCGGCCTCCCATATACTCTCGATCACGACAAGTTCGGGCTCGAGCTTCTGGTTACGCCTGTTCTCAATAACAGGCCCATGTACCAGTCTTTCTTAATCGTAAGCCGGGAGAGTGGCTACGCGTCCCTCGAGGATCTGAGAGGAAAGGTGTTCGCGTTTTCCGATCCGCTTTCAAACTCCGGGTTTTTAGTGCCTGTCTATTATCTGAGCAGGATGAAGGAGACCCCTGAAACATTTTTCAGGACCTTTTTCTTTTCATATAGCCACGCCAATTCTATAGAAGCTGTAGCCTCACACCTTGCGGATGGGGCCTATGTGGACAGCTATGTGTGGGAGACAGTCTCCAAAATGCACCCTAAAATAACCGCGGAGACCAAGATAATCCACAAATCAGATTACATGCCCTTCACCCCATTTGTTGTGCGGCCGGGCCTGGACAATTCCATCAAGTCGCGCCTTAAAGAATTTTTCCTTGCGTTGCACAATGACCCTGCCGGAAGGGAAGTGCTCAAGTTGATGGCCATTGAAAAGTTCGCCCAAATGAAAGATTCCGACTACGATTCCATACGCAAAATGCGCAAGACGGTATCTTACACAAAGGCTCCGGCGCGATGATTCCCCGGATATTCAACCTTTTCAGGTTCGACGCGCCCATTGGAGGCAAGATAAGCCTTCTGCTTGTAGGCACGATACTTATATGCTCATCGCTTCTTACTTACGTTTTATACGTTGAAAGCCAGAAGTTTCTGGAGGGTGAGCTGAAGCACAACGCCGTACATACGGTTTTCAGCCTTGCCACAAGAAGCGCCAATCCGCTTATCCGCCACGACACATGGGATCTTTACAACGCGGTGCGCGATGTCACGCGCCAGGTTCCCAAACAGTTTGAGGGGCTTCACCTTATAGAGTATGCCGCCGTAATAGACGGGGCCGGCAATGTCGCCGCGCACTCCAATCCGGCCAGCTACCCGTTAGGCTCCCATTTTACTTTGCCCGGTGTCCCCACAGGTGAATCCTCAGCTGGAGCCGACCTCCGGATAGAGCATAAGCCCGGAATGTTCAGGATGTTCCACGCGGTGGCCCCGGTCACCATAAATGGCGAGAAAATCGGGATGGTGGTGGCCGGCGTCTCCGACAAGCCATATGTCGCTACCATAGGCAAGCTACGCGCCAAGGTTGTCTTTATTTGCATTGGCCTCGCATCGCTCGGCGCGCTTCTCGGGTATTTCGCCATGCTAAGGATGCTCCGGCCCATAGACATTACCGTGAAAAAGATCGGCGCCATGCGCACAAACGTGCTGGACGACATTGACATAAACCAATATGAAAAGAGGGACGAGATAGCGCGGTTCAACGATTTTGTCACCGCCATCATCGGCAGGTACGAATCGGTGCTGAACGAACTGCGGCTGGAAAAAGAGAAGCTGGACAACATCCTCCACGGGATGCAGGCTGGCATGATAGTGATGGACACCACCATGTCTGTGATATGGCAGAACCGCATCCACAAGGAATGGTTCGGCGAAATGCTCGGATGCAGATGCGTCCACAACAGCACAGAGCGGTTTTCCGCGTGCCCGTCGTGCCCGGCGAAAGAGACGCTGGTTTCCGGAGAAATAGTCTCCTGCGAATCCAAGAAAAGGGTGGTTGCGGGTGAAGAGCGGAACTTCCACATACTGGCCGCGCCGCTTCATAACGAGCACAACCTTGTAATAGGGGCGCTGGAGCTTTCCCTGGACACCACCAACCAGGCGAACCTCAAGGAGGACTTGAAACGCAAGGAACAGCTGGCGCTGATGGGGCAGATGGCCGCTGGCCTTGCGCACGAGATTAGAAATCCGCTTAACGCCCTGATAACCGCGTTACAGCTTGTTTCAGGCGCTTCGTCCAAAATAACCGATGAGCAGAGGCGCAATCTGCTTTTGGTCATTGAAAAGGAGGCGTCACGGCTCAACGCGACGCTGAACGATTTTCTCGGTTTCTCGCAGGAGCGGAAACCGGCCAAGAGTTATTGCGACATCAACCGGATCCTTGATGAAGCGTTGAACCTGGCCATGCATCACCGCAACGGCTCCGCCCGGTTTGACCTGATAAGGGAGTTCGCCCATGAGGTGCCGTCCATACTGGCGGACCAGAACCAGATAAAGCAGGTGGTGTGGAACCTGGTTATAAACGGGATCCAATCCATGGAAAACGGCGGTTCATTGCGGGTGAGCAGTGGTGTGGACGACGGCTTTGTATATTTCAGGGTGAAGGATACCGGCGTGGGTATGACCGATGAGGAAATAGGCAATTGCTTCACGCCGTTCTACACGAAAAAAAGCGGGGGGCTTGGCCTTGGCATGGCCACCGTGAAAAGGATAGTGGAACAGCACAACGGCAAGATAGAGCTTAGCTCCCGGCCCGGCAGGGGGGCCGATTTCCGCGTGCTTTTTCCGGTCAACTGACTTTAAATAAAACAATAAAATGGCAGTATGAATAATGGGCAATCTTCTTATAGTAGATGACGAGCATTCCATCCTCACCACACTCCATATCCTGTTCAGCAACGAGGGACATGGCGTTGAAGTAGCCTCCAGCGCGACCGAGGCCAAACGCCTGCTGGACGCCAACATTTACGACCTGGTCCTTACGGACCTGAAGCTGAGGGACGGCAGAGGGACGGAGGTGCTGGAATACGCCAAGGCGATGAACAGCAGGACAGAGGTCATCATATTCACCGCCTATGGCTCTTTTGAGTCCGCCGTGGAGGCTATAAAACTCGGCGCCTTCGATTACATTATAAAGCCCATAGATTCGAACAAACTCCTAGTCACGGTTTCCAAGGCCTTGGAGCACAAAAGCCTGGTGGCCGAGATAAAAACCCTTCGCAAGGAGTTCCGCAAACAGTACGGTTTCCAAAACATCCTTGGCGAAAGTCCGCAGATAATGGAAGCGATGGACATTGTGCAAAGGATTGCGGAGACCGACGTTTCAGTGCTTATAGAAGGAGAGAACGGCACAGGCAAAGACCTGATGGCCAGGGCGGTGCACAGTTCCAGCCTACGCGCTTCCGGCCCTTTTGTGGCCATAAACTGTGGCGGAATAAATGAAAATCTCCTGGAAAGCGAGCTTTTCGGGCATGTTAAAGGCTCTTTCACCGGCGCGGTGTCCAACAGGGTCGGGCTTTTCGAGGAGTCTATCGGCGGCACGCTGTTTCTGGACGAGGTAGGCTCCATGCCGATTTCCCTGCAAACAAAACTGCTTCGCGTCATTCAGGACAAAACCATCCAGCGGCTTGGCGCCAATGAAAATGTGAAGATAAATACCCGCATCATCGCCGCATCCAACCGGAAACTGGCCGACATGGTGAAGTCCGGTGAGTTCAGGGAGGATCTTTACTATCGGCTGAGGGTGGTGGAGATAAACATACCCCCCCTGCGGGAGCGGAAGGGGGATGTTTTACTGTTGTGCAAACATTTCCTGAACAAGTTCTCCGCGTCGATGAGAAGAGACGTTAAGGGATTCACCAGAGATGCCCTTAACAGGCTTCTGGAGCATCCATGGCCCGGAAATGTGCGGGAGCTTGAAAACTGCATTGAAAGCGCCGTGGCCCTGTGCAAGTCCAGCACGATAGATCTGGATGACCTGCCAAAATCCCTGGGCGGGGTGGAGGTGGGCATCGCCTACGCGGCGTCGCAAAATCCAATCACTCTTGAAGAACTGGAAAAAAGGTACATCCTGGAAATATTGAAGTCCAATAACTATAACCAGAAGAAGACCGCCGACATTCTGGCCATTGGGCGTAACACCCTGTGGCGCAAAATAAAACGTTACCAGATAAAGATGCCGCTATTGGCCGACAGCCTCAACAGGATCGTTTGAAGACGCCCCCCGGGGCCTGAACACGGCCGCCCCGCCTGGGGTCACATCGATTTTTTCACCTCGTCCATCAGCTCTGTGCTGATGATCCTGGCTCCGGTTTTGCGGGCATGCCTTTCGATGGCCATCTTGGCCATGGGCCGGGCGATGTCTGGAACGCGCATAAGCCGCTCTTCGGCTTGCTTGTCCCAAATTACCGGTTCGTCATCACCGGATTTCTTCAAGGCCCCCTCAACGGCCTCCATGGGCGCGCGCTGTGCCATAGCGGATCCAAGCCCCACATGCACTCCCATCCCTTTAACAAGCTGGGCTTCCATCGGGTTTATCAGCATAAGCGCGCCGGAGCCGCACGAAGGGCATTTGAAAGTTATTCCAGCCGACCCGTCGGTGTCGCCGTTAACGGAGTTTATCAACATGGCCTCTTCACACTTGATACACACGAATTTCATATTCCGTAGCCTCCTTTAACCGGCGCTGTTCACGTACGCAACAGTTTTATCGCAAATGCCGTTTATGGCGGCCTCGGGAATTTCCATGCTCTCACCTTCACGGACAAACGGCACACTGCCCAGTAATGGAAGACGCATAAAATCCAATGCTTCGGTCATGTCGCCTCCGTTGAAAATTGGCGCCATTTTGTTGCAATGACGGCACAAAACTCCGCTCATGTTCTCAACCACGCCTATAATAGGCGCGCCAGTGTCCCGTACGCTGTCCACGGACTTTAACACCACCCGGTACGACACCTTCGAGGGAATGGTGACAATTACCACGCCGGAAACCGACGGCACTAACCCCATCAGGTCGTTGAGCCTTCCAAGGGAAGGGGGTGTGTCAACAAGCAGGTAATCCAACTGGCCCCAGTCCGCGTCGCTTAGCAGTTCCCGGATGGCTGTGGCCTCCATTGCGCCCAGCCATGGATGTGTGGCCTGCGGACCCTCCCATTTCACGGGCGCTCCGTTCGAGCCGGTGAAAAAATCCAGCGACATCACCTTAGCGCCGCATTCTCCCACGGCAGGTATAATACCGTTTTCTCCGCGTATAGCCTTATATGAGTCCACACCTAACATGTATGGTATCGACGAGCCGTTTATGTCCGCGTCCAGCGCGCCAACGCTGTATCCACGGTTCGAAAGCGCCTTGGCCATCATGGCTGTTATGAAACTTTTACCCACACCGCCTTTTGCGCTGACAATCACTATGACGCGCTTGATGCCACGCATCCTTTCGTGAAGGGCGCCAAGCTGACCGGATACCTGTTCCAGAATCCCAGAGCCGCCATCTCCGCTCACTTCGGAATATTTTTTCATATCACATCCCAGCCTATTATTTAGTACACTGGATTCAAATTATAAGCAAAAAACGCTCCACGGCCAATTTGTTGCGTCATGTACATGTGGTTACGGCTAATTCGGGTATCACGCTAATCTAGAGTGTTCCAGGTTGGCGCGCTTCCATGGCGTTTTTACCTTTGCGCCGTGGGGAAACCCACACACCTCCTTTGTTGTTGATGGTCTGGAAGATGAGTATGGCTGGAAAATCAGCCAGTTAAGCCGCATATTCTCAAGTTGTGCGTTTAACGCCAATTGGGCATATCCATTGCTACATAGGTTGGAGATGTTTTAAATCCAAGAGGTTCTCAAAACGTATGTACAAGAACATACTTGTCATGGTTGACAATTCAAAATATTCCGGCTGGGCGGTGGATATTTCCGCCGATTTCGCAAACGCCTTCGGCGCTAAAGTGGTGGGAAGCCATGTTTATGCGGCCCGTCTCCATGAAGACAGGTTCATCCAGATGGAACCCGGACTGCCCGCGCAGTTCCAGGATCCTGAGGAGCTTTCCAAACAGCGGGACATCCATTCTGTCCTCATTGAAAAGGGGCTGAAAATAGTTTCCGACTCGTTCCTGGATGTGTTCCAGAAAAAGTGCGACGACCGGAAAGTACCATACGAGCGCAAGACGCTGGAGGGGAAAAATTACCACGAAATCGTAAAGGACGTTCAATCATCCGGTTACGACCTTGTGGCGATGGGGGCCAAGGGGCTCGGTGAGACCCCGTCCACCCAGCTGGGGAGCGTATGTGAGCGCGTGACGCGACGCATACAGGTGGATGCGGTGGTCCTGAAAAACGACAGGCCGTTAAAAGACGGGCGCGTGGTGGTGGGCATTGATGGAAGCGCCTGGTCGTTCGCGGCGATGTCTGCGGCCATTGCCATGAACAAACACATGGGATGCTCCATCACCGCCATCACGGTGTATGACCCGCACTTCCATTACCGGGCTTTCAACAGCATTGCGCGGGTGCTTTCCGAAGAGGACGGTCAGGTGTTCCGTTTTAAGGAGCAGGAGAAGCTTCACGAGGAAATCATAGACTCCGGCCTGGAGAAGATTTACCGGGACCACCTTAACAGCGCCATTAAAATGGCCGAAGAAGAGGGGGTTAAGGCCGAGGGGCTCGTTCTGGCCGGCAAACCTTACGATGAGATACTCAAGTGGCTGGATGGTAATGACGTGTCCATGCTCATCCTTGGCAAGCTTGGCGTCCACTCCAACAACGGGCTTGATATCGGCTCAAACACCGAGACCCTGTTGAGGGCCGCCCCCTGTAACGTGATGCTTGTAAGCCGCACTGTCACCCCAGGAAAGGACAATGAGGTACAGTCCGAGCCTGTGAAGTGGGAGGACGAAGCCATAGTGATGTTGAACCGCGCCCCTTCGTTCGTGCGCAATATGATACGTGGTCATATGGAAGCCGAGGCGCGCCGCCAAGGCGCCAAGACTATAACGGGGGAAATGATGCAACAGGCCCGATCCCGTCTGGAACCCGGGAAGTGACTTTCCTGCCGTACGCCGTATCCTGGAACCTCACTTCGCGATGCAACCTGTCGTGCGCCCATTGCTATATGGACGCTGGCGCGCGAGCCGCAGGGGAGGGGGAGGAGCTTTCCACGCAGGAAGCGCTGGCGGTGGTGGAGCAGATAGCCAGCGTCAATCCCGGCGCTGTTTTAATCCTCACAGGCGGGGAGCCTTTGCTGAGAGAGGACATCTTTGAGATCGCCTCCAGGGCGGCTGGGCTTGGGCTTATCACCGTGGTGGGGACAAACGGAACGTTGCTTGACGCCAAGATGGCGGCGGCGTTAAAAATTTCCGGAGTTACCGGCGTCGGTGTGAGTATAGACTCCATAGAGCCTGGGCGCCATGACGGGTTCCGCGGCGCGCCGGGGGCCTGGGCCAGGTCGGTGGAAGGGCTTATAAACGCGAGGGATGCGGGGCTGGACATACAGGTGCAGACAACGCCGCGCCCCGGCAATACCGCCGAAATACCTCTAATAGCCGAATGGGCGCACAGGATGGGGGCGCGCGCGTTCAATCTGTTTTTCCTGGTATGCACAGGCCGGGGAGAGAAGATGACAGACATTTCCCCGGAAGAGTATGAGCGGATACTCACATGGGCGTCGGACGCGCGGGCGGAGTATCCAGGGATGATGATCCGCCCCAAATGCGCGCCCCATTTCAAACGGATAATGGCGCAGGCCGACGCCAATGACCCGTTGCTTAAAACATATATCGCCGCCTGCCGGGCGGGAACCAACTATTGCAGGATAAAACCGGACGGCAAAATAACCCCCTGCCCGTACATGGACACGGCGGCCGGTGACTTGAGGGAAAGCGAGTTTCCACTCATATGGCGGCATTCTCCAGGGCTGTCAATGTTCCGGACGCCGGAATACCATGGCAAATGCGGCGTGTGCGCTTACAGGTTGCTTTGCGGCGGATGCAGGGCGCGGGCTCTGGCTTCCGGTGGCGGCCAAATGGGCGAGGATCCGTATTGCCTGTATCAACCCAAAGGGGTGGAAGAACCGGTGGTATGCGCCGACACGCGTAGCAGGTTCGGCGGGGAGGATATCTGCGGGGCCGAATGGTCCAGGGAGGCGGTGGAGACGATGGAGAAAATACCGGTTTTCGCCCGTGAGATTGTAAAACAGCGCGTAGAGGAATACGCCGCCAAACACGGGGTTCCGGTTATTACCAGCGACATTTTACGCGCGGCGGCTCCAGCCCCCTCAGGCGCGCCGGTGTTCAGCCGCAAGAACCTTTCGCCAGGAATCGCGTGCGAGAGCGTGGAATGGGATGCAGACGCCCGCGCGCGGGTGGAAAACGCTCCGGATTTTGTGCGGCCGGGAATATTGAAACTTATGGCCATCAGAGCGAGACAGCGGGGGATTGGCCGGATAACCTCAGGATTCCTTTCAGAAATCCGCGACGAATCCATGATGCTTGTGACCCGCAGGATGAAAAAGATGGGATTTGAGAAATTGAGCATGGAAGCGTGGGACAAGGCCAAAGGGAAATTCAAGAAAGATGGCCGCAAGCAGGAAGTCATCGAAAACATAAAAGCCATGTTGGACACCCGTGGAGCAAAAAATGAAAACATAATCGAAAAATTCGGCGATTTCTTTTCGGACGACACGGGGGAGAAAATGGGATGGACCCCGGAGGCCAGCAAAAGGCTTGAGAGCGCTCCGGAACCTTTCCGCCCCATGGCGCGCAAGTTCATAGAGAAATTCGCCAGGGAAAACGGTTATAAATACATCACCGAAGAGGCGCTGGAAAAGGCGATGGAACGCTCGCCTTTTGCCCGGTTTTCAGCTAAAAAGTGACCAGCGCGCGGCTTTCACTCCTTTAACCCGTTCAACCTTGCCGTCTCGGCGGCGATGATATCCATCGTAAATTTCAGCATGGACGGATAAAAAAGGGCCGAGGATATTTTGACTGCTTCTTCTAAAATCAGCGCCAGCCAGTCGAAATGGTTAGTCAGATACTCCAGGTTATCCGCTACTGGAACATTTGCGTGAACGGCGCCGTAATACTCCAGGAGCAGGCACAGATGATCCGGGGCGTGCCCGTATTCAGCTGGGATTTCCAGTTGCGCCGCTTCGTACTTATTCCTCATGTCGATGGCAGGGTCACCCAGAAAATAGCCGGTTTGAGCGCCCAGGGCGGAAACACCGGTTTTGTCCCACGGTTTATGCACTGACTCTATCAGCGGAATAAAAGGAGGCATGGGCCCTTCAAAAAGGGACATATACTCTTCGCGGAGCGAAAGGAAAAAAGCTGGTTCACCCTCCGCGGATATGGCAGGCGCCGCAGGAAACTCCAAGCGGTATCCCGCCTCTTGCATCCAGCCATCCATGGCGCTCTGGACTTGTGATGAAGCAAGTTGGCCGGAAAAAATATCTTCTGGCGGTTTAAATATTTCAGACAGGGTAAGAAATATTTCGGAGATCGCTGAATCCACGCTCATGCCCGGAAGTTACCAGAAAAAAAGGAATGGGGCAAGCGGGTGGTGTCTCAGTTTGAATCTCAAATAATGGACAGATCCTTCACTTCGCTTGCTCTTCGCTCAGGATGATTATGTTATCAACGGCTTTTATATTGTCATTCTGGGCGTAAGTGGAGAACTTCCCCTGTACTTTCAAACTGGGACACTACCGGCAAGCGTTACCGGGAAGTACTATAGGACTTTTACCGAGCGCGTGGATGCATGGCTTGAACAGGTGTTAACAATAGGAACGTCCAATTTCCAAGGTATTGAAAAAAGGAACACCGTTTGAGAGATGAACCGGAATTCAAGCGGACAAAGCTTGTGACAAGCCACTTCATGCTAAAAACGCTCCAGTGATCAAAAACCTGCGGCCGGAAGGGGCAAACCATATGTAATTAATGAAATTAAAAATATTTAACGCCATTGGCTACTGGCAATATATAGTAGCGTTATCTGTTGTTGGAATTCGGCCATGCGCTTGTTATGGCCCGGAAATTGCTGTTTTTGCATTTCGGGGACAGAGGTATTGTTTACGGGGGATACGATTGGGAATGACACATAAAGTTCCCGCTTTGGCCTCAAGGGCGTTACTCGGCCTTGCCGCTTTACTGCCCCCTAAAGCTCGGTTGATCTGTTCGAGGCTAAGTTATTTGTCCGGGGAAAAGATAGCCCGGATACTTTTTTGCATTATCGTTGGGCTTTGAAGGGGAAGGATCGAGGATGCGAAGGGCTTTTTTTCTTAAGTCTCTCGGCTTGATCGGGTTGGGCATTGTTGGAGCCAGGCTGGGCTTGAAGCCGGAGAAGGAGGCTGTAGATAACGTTATTTGCGGCCCCGGAATGTCAGTCTCTCCTTCGGACTCACTAAACAAGAAAAAAGATATTCTTGAAGAGCGGCTGGGCATGAAGTCCGGCGCCGGGACACTTTACTAGCCATGGTGGACAAGATGCGATTAACACGCAGGACGTTTATCAAGCTTGCCCCTGCCGCGCTGGCCGCTGGCGCTGGATGTTACCCGGCTCCGAAAAGCAGTCTTCAGCGAAGAGGGCTGGAAGCAAGGCTGATAGATCCCCTTATTGATTACCCATACACGCAAAAAGTTATACACAGGCCCGAAGATGGGCAGGAAATAGACGGTGTCGTAAAATCGGGATGCTCATTTTGCCCATCCAGCTGTAGCCATCATGTACACGTAAAAGACGGCAGGGTTTACAACGTTTACGGAGAATCTGGCGACCCGGTGCAAAGAGGCAAGCTTTGCGCCAAGGGGCAGGCCATACCGCAGTTGATCTACAACAAACACCGTCTTCTCAAACCGATGAAGCGCGTTGGTGACAAACCTACCTCCAATTTCCAGCCTATTTCATGGGAGCAGGCTTACACGGAGATATGCTCCAAACTCCTTGAAATAAAGGAAAAGCACGGGGCCAAGGCAATCGCCGCCAAGGCCACAGGCAGGCAGACCAGGGAGACCCCAGCCATGCAATGGCGGTTCATGGAGCTTTTGGGAAGCCCGAATACCACCCACGAAGGTTATGTATGCAACGACGCTGGCGGGATAGCCCTGAAAATGACTTTCGGAAACGCCGGGCAGACCAATGGCTACGGGCCGGATTCCATAACGGGCACTGAAGACTTGGGCGACTCCAAATTTGTGCTTTGGCTAGGCTCCAACCACGCTGAAACCCATCCGGTGCTTCACGGCTACATGCTCCTGCGCAAACAAGCCGTTGGGGCGCAATGGGTGGTGGTTGATCCGCGCATGACGTTCACCGGCTCCGGGGCCAACTTGTGGATTCCCATAAAGTGCGGTACGGACATGGCGTTCATCTATGGCATGATCCACCACATCATTGAGCGGGGGCTGTACGATAAAAAGTTCGTATCAGAATGGACCCTGGGTTTCTCCGAGCTGTCCGGTTTTGTGATTGGCAAAGGCTACAGCCCGAAATGGGCGGAGGGGATAACAGGCATCCCCGAAGCCACAATAAGGGAAGTCGCCGAAAAATACGCTACAACAAAACCGGCCGCCATAATAACCAACGCCGGTATAGCCCACCAGGTAAACGCGGTGGACACTTATCGCGTCATAAGCTTCCTCGCCGCCATAACAGGCAACGTCGGCATTCCCGGCGGCGGGGCCAATTTCCTGCACAACAGCCCGGTGGGTTTGACACTGCCTCCCATCATAGACGTGGAACCCATAACCGAGCCTGGCCTTCCACCCCATCCGGACTATTTCGTGGAATCGGCGCTGACAGGCAAGCCATACCCGCTCCATGCGGTGATTTACGCCGGCAACATGATGACGCAGAACGCCAGCAACAAACGCACACAAGAGGCGCTTAAAAAGCTGGATCTTTTCGTGTCGCTCAATCTCTTCCCGCAGGAGGACTGCTACTTCGCCGATTACATCCTGCCCACGACCACCTTTTACGAGGTGGACGCTGTTGGCATGCGCCGGTGCGACCGCGGCATCAGGTGGAACAACAAGGTGGTGGAGCCGGTTGGCGAAAGCCGCATTGACTCCCGCATATGGATAGAGATGGGGCAGAAAATGGCGGAGTTGGACAAGAAGCATCCGCCAGCGTACTGGAAGGACAATCTGAAAACCGAGTGGCTGGACAACCGCCTGTTGTGGAACACCGTAAATCCGGCCAACAACAAGACCGCCGCCGGGATGACGGCCGACCGTTTGGACAAAATGGCGTCACCCCTCAGGTGGCCATGCCCATCAACCACCCATCCCGGAACGAGCGTGATGTATCTGGACAGGCCGGAGTGGCGCGGCATATTCGGCGGTAAACGGTTCCTTACGCCGTCCGGCAAGGTGGAGGTATTCACCAAAGAACTGCAGGCCAGCCTGGAGGCCACGGGGCACTCCGCCATCCCCCAATTTTACACATCGCCGGAGAACATGGACGGGCTACCCACGCTTCAGTATCTGGACGAGTTCGTCAAGAGCCCGACCGTCGCAAACACGTCCGGCGGCAACCTTGTGCACAAAGTGAAAATCGGTGTGGCGCCGGACAAGGAGTTGAGGGAGAAATACCCATTCCAGTTCACCACCGGCCGGCCCAACGCCCTGCACTTCCACAGCATCACGCACTGGGCATGGGGGCTTGTGCAACAATCGGGAGACAGGTACATACAGATCCATCCTGACGTGGCCAAGCAGATGAACATCCAAAGCGGGGACTTCATAAAGCTGGAGACACCGCGCGGGTTTATCGAAGGGCCTGTCATCGTGTGGGACGGGATTCAGCCGAACACCGTCTTCGTTCCAATAGGCTTCGGCCTAAAGCAAGTTGTAAGGACGGCTATGGACCGGCGTGTTTGGGACTCCGTGAACAACCTCACGGAAACGTATTACGACACGCTTTCCGGCCAGGTATGTTACAAAGCCCAGCTTTGCTCCATAAGCTCGCATCCAGGCCTGAAGATATACAAAATCGGGCATCCGGCCGAGGAGCTTGGCGGCGGAACCGGCCAGAGTGGCAAGTAGGAGCGGATTATGGCCGTAAAACAGCAGATGGCGTTTCTTGTGGACATGGAGCGGTGCATTTTCTGCCGCGGTTGCGTGATCGCATGCAAGCTTGAAAACCATATCAGGCAGGAATATCAGCGGAACGAGGTTGTCCTTATGGGGCCGGACCAGAGTAAAGACCCAGCCCTGTTTCCGGTGTACATGAACTGCCAGCATTGCGAAAAGCCAGCGTGCATCGCCGCGTGCCCGGTGGAGGGCAAGGCTATCGAGAAACGGGAGTCCGATGGGCGCGTGATAATCATTCCGGACAAGTGCGACGGTGACCGGTTCTGCGAGTTCGCCTGCCCATACGGCGCCATACGGCTTTCCCCGCAGAAGAACAAATACGGATACCTTGTGGTGGACAAATGCACATTCTGCGTCCATAAGGCCGATAGAAGCCCGGACGCCCCTGGCGGCAATAAACCGGCCTGCATGATGAAATGCCCAAGCCAGGCGCTGGATTTCGGGCCTCGGGAAGAGCTCCTTAAGAGGGTGGAGGCGGAGGGGCGTCAGATCATGGACCTTGACACGCACAATCTCGGTCCCAGTAACATATTTTTGAAACCGAGGTCGGTGAGGGGCGAATGGAAAAAGTAAAATTTGGAGCCTTGATAGCGGCGCTTATCTGCGGCGCTATCTGGTACGGGCTGTTCATCAGGAATTCCGACAACTATTTCCGCGCGCTGATGGTACCCGAGAAGGTGGAGGAGGCCGAGGCCAGCGGTTCGCCGGTTTTCGGCCAAAAGGTTCCGGTATCCACCATAAAACCGCCCGTAGGGTCGGCGTGGGATGACGATTGGTTCGACCTTGAGGCGCCCTTCCTTATAATCACCAAACGCCGGGCCACCATGTCCGACATAAAGACTGTTTTCTATTACAGTCCGGATCCGTGTCTTAAATGCCATGAGGAGGAGGGGCCAGGGGTGTTCTTTTACGGCAAGGAGGACTACATGAAATATGTCCCCATGAAGACGCCGGATGGCCTTTTACTGCATAGCCATACTGAAAAGAAAGACACGCCCACAGTCAAGTACATATATAAGGACAGGCATCTGAAAAAGGTCCCGTTCGACATCGGAGCGCCGCTGGAAATCTATATGGCCAGGGGATTATGACATCTGGAGATGTGAATGAGAATTCAGGGTATAACCGGTAGAACGTTGTTCGCGGGCGCCATGCTGGCCTTTGCGGCGCTGGCGTTTTTCATGGCAGACGCGGCATGGGCCCAAAAAGTTCCGCCAGTGCCAGAGAACCTGCCGCCCATAGATTTCCCCCTTATGGGGAACAGGGCGATTATATGGATCGCCGCGCAGACGCACATCCTTTTCGCCTCGTTCATCCTGGGGGTGCCCTTCTTTGTGCTGGTATCCGAAGCGCTTTACGTATGGAGCGGAGATTACAGGTATGAGCGCCTGGCCAAGGAAGTTATCAAAGTCACCGCGTTCTGCTACTCGCTAACCGCTCTTTTTGGCGGGGCTTTCGCTCTGCTTCTTTTCGGCCTCTACCCGAAGATCACGTACTACCTGTTTTACAAGTTCGACCTTATATGGCTTGTCATATACCCCCTGTCGTTCATAGGGGAAACCATCCTGATGTACATGTACTATTACAGCTGGGGCCCGCTGTCTGGCACTAAAACGAAAAAACTGGCCCATATCGGAATCGGCTTCCTGCTCAACGGCGTGGGCATACTTACCCTGTTTATCCTGAACGCCCCGGCCAGCTACATGAACACGCCTCCCAAGGGAATAGACAACCCCACGCTGTGGGACAACATCAACAACTTCACATGGATGCCGCTGAACCTGCACCGGATGATAGGCAACGTCACCTTCGGCGGCTACATGGTTTGCATCATCTCCGCTTACATGTACTTCATGTCCAGAAACGCGGAGGACAGGAAGTTTTACGACTGGCAGGGTTACATAGGCAACCTTATCGGGCTTGGCGCCATGATACCCCTGCCGATAATGGGCTATATATACGCCTACGAGTTCTACATGTACGACGCCAGCATAGGAATGTACATGATGTCCGACAGGCTTTCGATGTATTTCGAGGCGCAGGCGGTGCTGGTGGGTCTTCTTTTCGTGGCGTCCAACCTGTACATGTGGATTTCCATGAAGCGCATCACCGGGGCGGAGAGGTTTGAGCAGTGGATGAAGGTGAACTACGTGCTGATCTTCTTCGGCGCGATGATCTGGTTCCTGCCAAGGCACTATTTCGCCACCATGGTGCCGGAGCCGGGCATGGCCGTTACCGGAACCGAGCTACCCTCGCACCTGGGCTACCTGGCGCTGATGAAGGCCAAGAACCTTGCGGCGGTTATCATTTGCCTGTGTACCTTCGCCAATTTCTTCCTATACAACCGGTCGGTCAAGACCGGCCAGGTGGCCTGGGGCAAGGTGGATCCGCTGGCTCAATACATTCTTATATTCCTCGGCTTCTCTGACATATGGCTCATGAACCTCATGGGCGCCGTAAGGGAACTTGTCCGGAAATCCAACCATGTTTATCTCCAGGTGAAAGACACCACGCTGGAATCCTACACGCCGACACTACAGTATTCCGGGGCCATGACCACGTTGATAACCCTCGGTTTTTTCCTGGTGTTCAGTTTCATCATCTGGTTCAGCCTGCGGGTAAATGTGGAAGCCAAAAAGCATGAGTAAGGGAATTACGCCGGAGAGGGAGGCAATTTAGATGGCTTTCACCGTGACAGCCGAGTCCAAGAAAAAATTCAAGCAGAAGGCCATCGGGCTTTTGGGCGCCAATGCGTTCATCTGGGCTTTGACATTTACTCTTTATAAGATGCCTAGTAGCTTCGGCGTGATGTTCTCCGCCTTCACGCTACCGTACCTCGTCTATTTCGCATTGTCCGACTTCGGCGCGGTCCGGTCAGAAAGCGGGGGCTTGTCCTTCTCGAAGGCGCTTGGGTATTACTTTGGCGTGTCCGGAGCCGCAATGATTGTCGCGTTGTGGGGAGCCGCCAGCGTGCTGAAGTTCCCGCCCATGTTCATTGTCACCATGATAGTATTCGCCCTGCTTGGGCTGTTCCTTTTCATTTTTCTCGAATTCAAGCCAGACATGGCGGAGCCTTCCGGGCTTAAGAGCGTGAATAACCTTCTAGTCCTTTATGTGGGCTCTTCGGCGCTTTATCTGTTCACCTCCACCATGTTGCCTCAGTATGAGCCGGAGAATGAGATAGCCAAGCTCAAGCAAACCACCCTCTCCCTGGCCGGCGCGGACAAGGACACGGTGATCAGGGCTGGCGCCCAGGTGTTCAAGGACTTCGAGTGTTTCAACTGCCACAACATCGCCCCGGGCGGCGAGGTAAAGCGGGGGCCAAACCTTTCGGAGATTGACTTGGGCAAGCCGGAGAAGATAACGGAGTCTCTTGTGGACCCGTACAAGGAAATACTTAAACCATACGCGGAAAACCCCAAGGTGGCCCGCTCCATGCCGGACTATTACGGCAAACAGCTTACAAAAGACGAACTGGTGGCCGTGGTCACATATCTTGAGAACCTTAAAAGCGCGTTGCACGTCTCCACCGAAAACATGCCCGAGGGCTGGTGGACGAACGCGGCCGTTGTAGAGGAAGGGCGGAAGCTATACGAGGGTCTTGTTAATCCGGACGTGGCCTGCCATGTGTGCCACGGAAAAGATGGCAAGCCGCTGTTCGAAGGCGCGCCGGACTTCACCACGAGCCCGGATATGGAGAACCTCACCGAGGCCCGTTGGTTCCAGATAATCAAGTACGGCTTCGGCAAAGATAGCCCGATGTCCGCCTGGGGTGAAATGCTCTCGGACGAGCAGATATGGAAAATCACGGCTTATGAGTGGGCTTTCTATTCCAAGGGTAAGCTTGGCAACGCAGAGCTTGTCGAACGCTCGAAACCGGAAGGCCCGGCCGCCATCCAGGCAAAGGATAAATATTGGGACTGACGCCAGGGGAGACCTCCACGCCAAGCCGGCGCCGCGGATGTGTGGACAAAAGCGGACAGCGTCACCTCGTATGACGATTTCGCATATAGCGGCGTTGCGGCCACCGGAAAATAATCTGGCTCTGTAGCTTAAGCTGAAGCCACTCATTCGCTTTGGAAAGCGGTGGAGAGGGGCCTTCCAAATATCGTCCCCGCCTTTCTCCCTTGTTTATCGTTTGCGCGCCGCTGATATACTCGACGGCGCGTTATCCGATGGCTTTCCCTCCCGATAACTTCACCTAAACCGATACGGTTGATCCAGTAGAAGTTATGATTTCCCCCGCATCTCGATGGCCAGTGCGGTACGGTAGTGGGGGGCATACGTCTGGGGGCCTTGATTGGGGCTTGAACGCCGCTCCAAGGTTTTTACATCAAGCGTCTGGGTGACAGTAAATGATACCTGGGTTGCAAATAGAAAAAGGCGCGGGAGTCTTGAACCCACGCGCCTTCAGATTGGCTCTACGGGAATTACATGATGGTTATAATCAACCCTCCTGCCGCTCTCCGTTGTTTGGCAGACCCTTTTTGTAAATCGGGTAGGCGAACTTGAAAAGCATCGTGTAGATCAGAGCCCCGGTGGCCCAAATTCCTATTGTCACGCCGATCTCAACTATTGACGGGGAATATTCGTATATCTCGCCCAGCGTATCCGGAACGAAACCCGGGATGATCAATCCGAAGCCTTTTTCTATGTAAACGCCGATGAAGGTCATGACACATGCGGCATTGACGTATTTTATGCTCTTCGATGTTTTGGGATACAGGAACAGGAAAAGGCTTACGCTATTGAAGACGAGAGCCGTCCACATCCATGGAACAAGGTTGTTGTGGCCGTGTAGCCCGAAATAAAGGTACTTCAACGAATACAGGTGGATGCTGTCGGAATAGACTTCCTTGAACACCTCGCAGAAAAGCAGAAATATGTTTAAGGCCATGGTGTATGCGATAAGCTCCGACAGCTTGAATATGGCCTTGTTGTCTATTGGGACGTTGGCCATCTTGCGGACTATCTGCAACACCAGGATCATCAGCGCCGGGCCGGAGCAAAAGGCGGAAGCTAAAAACCGTGGAGCCAGAATGGATGCGTTCCAGAATGGGCGCGCCCCCAGCCCGTTATACAAGAACGCGGTGACCGTGTGAATGCTCACCGCCCATGGAATGGAGAGAAGCACGAGTGGCATTATTTTGTTGTAATCGGCGCCCTCGTACAACTTGTACATGATATAGAAAAAGACTGTGGCATTTATTATCAGATAGCCGTTCAACACCAGCACGTCCCAGGTCAGCATAGACCGCGGGAAGTTGGGCGAGCCGAAAAGGGGCAACATGTGCCACACCCTCTCAGGATGGCCCAAGTCCACGGTCACAAACAAAATGCACATGCAAATGGCGGTGATGGCCATCATCTCACCGAGGAACACTATCTCCTTGATGGGTTTGAAGTGGTAAACATACGCCGGAAGCACAAGAAGCACCGCCGCCGCCGCCACGCCGACCAGGAAGGTAAAGTTGGATATGTAGAATCCCCACGAAACCTGGTCCCGGATCGCTGTTACGATAAAGCCGTTTGACATCTGGATTGCGTAGGATATCAATCCGATAACCATAAGGAATAACAGCGCGGCCACCCATCTGTAATATAGCTTGCCCCCCCTGGTAACCTCGGAAAGGGCCGCCAGAAAATTCCTGACCTTGTGCTTCAAGAAATTGTCCTCCCAATATGCGTGATCAGGCTCCAGTCTTCACCGGAGCCGCTAGATGAAATAGTAAAACTTCGGCAACGTGTTCAGGTCTTCTTTCAGACGGAAAACCCTCTTCTTGTCTATCAGGTAACGGATTTCGCTTTCCGGATCCAGAATGTTTCCGAACTTGCGCGCGCCCATGGGGCATATCTCGGAACATGCCGGATACAACCCTTTGCGGGTGCGCTGGATGCAGAACGTGCATTTCTCCACCACTCCGCGCGGGCGGGGCCGGTTGCCAAGATAATGGGTTTTCGGATTAACCTCTTCAGCGGGCAATCCGGGATCGGTGAGGTTGAAATGCCTGGCCCCGTAAGGGCAGGCCGCCATACAATAACGGCATCCTATGCACCAGTTGTAATCCACCACCACGATGCCGTCGGGCTCTTTCCATGTGGCCTGCACAGGGCACACCTTCGTGCATGGCGGATTTTCACACTGCTGGCAAGCTATGGGCACATAGAAATAGCCATCCTCTGGCACTTTTTCCGGATCATAGTATTTCGTGGAATTTTCGAGATCCATCCATTTGTCGCCCTTCTTGAAGCGCAGGACGGATATCCAGTGAATTTGAGGGTCCCTCGACTGGTTATTCTCCTCCACGCAGGCGTAAACGCATCTTCTGCATCCTATGCATCTTGATATGTCCAGCCCGTAGCCAAAAAGGGTTTCATCTATCGGCGCCTCGGCCGATACCGTGAACTTTTTGCCATACTTTTTCGAGTACTCCTCTTCCATCCTTTTTAATGTGGAAAGAAGCTCGTCTTTGTCCATCTCGCGGAAATGATCCTGGAAAAAGGCCTGGAAACTGGACGAACTGCATGAAGACAAGGCAAGCCCAGCCGCCCCCACGGCGGCGGATTTTAAAAATCTCCTGCGGTCCAGGTTTTTATCAGCGCATTTATTCTCGTTTTCGTTCGGCATCTTCAACCCCTACTTGCCCTTAGCCACGTTTTGCGATTTAACACCTATCTCCGAAGGCTTAACCGGCGCGGGTTTTGGCTTGATCTTCCTGATTTTCGGATTGTGAGGGTTATGGCACTTCACGCATACCCACATCTGCTTTTCGCCATTCCAGTATCCGAGCCTCTTGCCATGAATACCGGCAGACCACTCCCTGTATTTTTCGCCATGGCAACTACCGCAATATTCAAATGCCGCTTGTATCGCCCTTTCACCGGTCAGGGTGGACAAGGCGTCTTTTATATGTTTGAAACCGGTGGATTCCTTCTTGGCGTCGGCCAGAACGGAAGCGGCGGAATTGCCGCCATGGCATTTGGCGCAGGACATCCCGCGCATTGCGTGTTTGCTCTTGTCCCACCCCAGCACAAGCTTCTCATGCTCGGATTTCCCATAATGGCACTTTATGCAAAGGCTCTCATTTTCAGCCAGACGGATGATTATCCCCAGGTCGTCCACAAGCTCTCCAGCCGGATTCGTGAAAAGCCCGGGATGATCGGGCGATGGGGTCAATACTTCCTCCGGAGCCGGCTCCTCTTCTTCCAGCGCCGCTTCTTCTTCCACGCCAAGAATCTCTCCCACCGCCGGAACCGGAGGGATGACTAGCGCCAGGAAAATAAAGACCGCCACAAGCTTTGTGGCCAAGGCGGTCCTGCTAAAAATTACGTACTTCCCCATTCTTTATCTTTCCACATGCATTAATGTTATCAGTAGATCTATCGTCGGCTAAATAGCATGGCCTGGAAACATGGCCTTATTTCATCTTAGCAATTTACGGGCCAATACGGCAATGCGAAGGGGGAGGGGGTGGTGTCTCAGTTTGGATCTCAAATAATGGACAGATCCTTCACTGCGCTTGCGCTTCGCTCAGGATGACAATGTTATTAACGACTATTATATTGTCATTCTGAGCGTAAGTGAAGAATCTCCCCTGTACTTTCAAACTGAGACACTACCGGGAAGGGGGGGGGCGCAATCCTCTCATCGCCTGTTCTGTTGGAGACATGTGAAATAGATACGTTTTGCAGTGCGATAGAATCCTTCATTTTCAATGGGAAACAGGCTCCACTAGGGAATATACATGTTCCATAATAGCCCACACGTTGCGCTCCATTTAGGCGTTTTAGTTCCTTTGAGGAATGAATTTGGCCAGCCTGGGTGAAAGGTATGGTTTTAGCTTATGTACCCTTGCCGAATCAAACATAATATCGGAGGCGGTATTGGCCAAGCTGTTGCTTTTTGCTTCTGTTAGGGAAAGGGTAGGCGTGGATTCCATTATGATTAAACTGGACGCGCCAATGGAGTTGAGCCTTTTTCTTTTCGCGGTGGCCAGGCAAGCCGAGGTGAGACCTTCGCAAATCCAGAATCCACATCTTCTATACTCCATAAACGGGGAAATGGCGGATCTTAATTCCATGGTTGGTGATACCGATGAGGTAGCTGTGATCCCTCCTTTGTCCGGGGGCTTGTGATGATCCGGATCCAGCGCGAGGATTTCGATGTTAAAGAACAAACCCGGTACCTGCTCCGGAAAGATAACCGCGCGGGGGCCGTGGTGTTTTTCGTGGGAACGGCCAGGGGCCAGTCCAGGGGGATGGATATCATCCGGTTGGAATTCGAATGTTATTCTGATATGGCGCAAAAAACCCTTTTGGAGCTGGAGCGCGATGCGAAAGCCAAGTTCGGCATTTTGGAATGCGGCATAATCCACCGGATAGGGGAGATTGGTATCGGGGAAAACATAGTGTTCGTCGGCGTTACCAGCATCCATCGCGCTTCCGCCTTCGACGCCTGCGAATGGCTTATAGACGAACTTAAAAAAAGAACGCCCATCTGGAAAAAAGAGTTCACCCGCGATGGCGCCCATTGGGTTGAAAACCATCCTTAATCACCCCTCAGACACCCTCCATAACTCTTTTGGTCCATTGAAGACTACTGTTCCCAAAGGGAACAGCTATTGTAACTTTTGTAGCACACGGTTTGTTCCAGGGTAGGAACAGGTCTATTCAGTTAACCTGTTCTCATTGTAATCGGTTGAAAAGTTGAACGATATTCTTGGACGCCCTTCACACTCATTGTCCAGGTATGAGTGGCGCCATGATTGCTTGATGATGGTAAGGCCTTTCTTTTCTTGTTAGCTGAGGAGCAGTCAAAACAACGGGCAGGTCTATTTTTGCGTCAGGCATAGCTTGTCGCTAAAGAGGTTCGTTGGTTTGGCAAGTAAAGACATCCGGCCGCCACCAAAACATTATGAGGCGCTCACATGATGAAAACGAACAGAGGCAAATTCAAGATTACTTACCCCTTATTGCTGTTGGCGTCATTTCTGCTCGTAATGAGCGGAAGCCCCGCCATGGCCGCCGAGTTTACTTATCACGGCCAGTTCAGGATCAACTATTACTCCGATTCCAGGGGTGACACGGAAACCTTCGGCGACGAGAACGTGTCCGCCGCGCGGCTGAGGTGGCGTCCCACTATCGAAGCGAAGATCAGCGACACAGTTTCCGCCCACACCCAGTTTAATATCGGGCACATCAAGGAGAACACCTCCAACGCCAGGACCAATAACAGCGGTGACCCTGCTTTCGGCCTGCGCCACGCTTATATTGCGGCGAAACTTTCCGATAGCGTGACGGGCGTGGCCGGTCTGGTTCCCGTGTCCGACAAGTTCGGCGACACGCTCTTTTCCGGAGATTGGGACTTCAACCCCCTTACGCTGGCCTTTGTGGGCGATGTGGGCGGTGTCGGTTACAGGGTTGGTTTCGCCAAGTTGCTGGAGAACAACGAGAACGATTTAGGTGACACCGGGAAAGCGAAGGACGACCTGGACGCCTACGTGTTCGACCTGGATATGGGTGGGCTTGGCGCCTCCGTTTACTATCTGGACATCCAGAAAGGCGTGGGCGACGGCTCTCTTGCCATATACGGTGTCCGTTACGCCACGGATCTGGGCGGCGCGAAGGTTAACGCTTTCGTTATGGGCAGTAGCCTTAGCCTTACCGGTGGGGACGTGAAGTCCAACGGTGTGGCGGCGAAACTGGAAGCCAAGATCCCGGTGAGCGGCATGACCCTGGGCCTGATGGGGCTTTACGGCTCCGGTGACAAGGATTACGGCTCCACCACCAAGACCGCCAGCTCCTTCATCACCCCGATGTCGCTTATCGGCCACCATGGGTATTATGGTTACACCGGCAAGCTCAACATCCAGGGTCCCACGGACACTGGCATTGACGATCCGGTCAACATAGATGGCGGCTCCTACGGCAACCAGAACCTTGGCCGGGGTCTTACCACCGTCCAGGCTAACCTTGACATTCCCGTGGACAGCAAACTCGGCATTTACGCCGCCGTTGGCTGGTTCCAGAGCAGTGACGCTCCGTCCGGGGTTTCCAAGGACATCGGCACGGATGTTTATGTCCAGGGTAAATACAACCTGGGCGAGTCTCTCAACCTCGAATTCGGTGTGGACTACGCCGCCCTTGGCGCCGGCTCCCACATGACCGTGGAAGCGGACAAGTCCCGCAACATCACCACCGTGTTCTCGCGGTTGCAGTTGGAGTACTAAGCGGGGTTATAGACGATTAGCCCCAAGAGGTCCGGAGAAGGTATTTATAGCCTTCTCCGGCTTTATTTCCCGCCGCTGTTTGCATAAGGTTTCGCCTCCTCAATGAAAGCGGCGGCGGGAATTTTTAAATGAAGGGGGATACATGACATGCCGGTAAACAAGGTGGTGATTGTAGAAGCCGCTGGCAAGGGCAAGCTGAGCCATTCCGCCTACAGTCTTTGTTCGGCATTATCCCGGTACGGTTGCGAAGTTACGTTGCTCACCGCAAAAGATTACGAGTTGGATAACCTGCCCAGACAATATGAAGTAATAAAGTTATTTTCGGAAAAAGGCAATTTGTTGAGCCCGTGGGAGCATTTTTCCGCGGCCCGGCATATAAAACGGATAAATCCGGATATCGTCCATTTTAAATGGTTTCCTTCAGCCACCGCCGGGCTTGCGCTATTGAAGATTGTAAGGCTTACAACCCCCGCCAAACTTGTTTACACGCCGGGAAACATCCTTCCGCACAAGAACAGGTTCTCGCGGATAAAGTGGTGGGCCGGTATCTATAACGAAATGGACGCGATAATAGCCCACTCGGATTATTGCAAGGCCGTCCTTTCAGACCTATTCGAAATAGAATCCGGGAGAATACTGGTGGTTCCGGATTACGTTTGTTTCGAAACCCTGGCAAATCTTTTTACCAGGAAAGAAGCGCGCGCCGCGCTGGGCCTATCCGATTCGGCCAGGGTGGCGCTTTTCTTCGGCTACATCAACAAGGGTAAAGGTGTTGAGTATCTTATAGACGCGTTCGCCCGGGTGAAAAGCCAGGTCTCTAACGCAAAGCTGTTAATAGCCGGACAGCCTGTGGATGGGTTTACCGATCCGGCCGGTCTTGTAACTAAAAACGGTTTGCAAAACGACGTGTCGCTGGATCTTCGTTATGTGCCGTTCCTTGAAATGCTCAAGTACTTCGCCGCGGCGGACACGGTGGTTTTGCCTTACACGAAGAAATCCCAAAGCCCCATACACAACCTGGCCGGAGCCTTCGGAAAACCGGTTATTTGCCTTAAGGATAGCCAGTCTCCTGAAGACTCCACCCTTGCCCTGGCGCGCGATATTACCATGGCCCTGGGCGGTTCAGAAGTTGGGGCTGTTAACGGTTACAAGCCTGTGGAACTTTCATGGAAACAGGTGGCCTTCTTCACTTACAAGGCGTATTCCATGGCCGCTGGAGCGGCATAAATAGCGGGGGAGACAGATGAACGGACGGTTGGTTGACGGGTTCAACCGGCGCGTAAAATATTTACGGATGTCCATCACGGACAGGTGCAACCTGTCGTGCGCCTATTGCAGGCCCGGCGTTAGCGCCTCGCGCCATACAGATTGCGGCATGCTTCCGTTACGGGACATGCTCCGGCTCGCAAAAGTATTTGCCGGTCTTGGAGTAAGCAAGATACGAATCACCGGCGGCGAACCGTTGCTTAGAAAAGGGATCATAAACTTTATCGGCCAAATTTCGGCGATTCACGGAATAGGGCAGGTAGCCATAACTACCAACGGGCTTATGCTGAACTCACTGGCGGGAAAGTTGCGTGACGCCGGGGCGCGAAGCGTCAATATAAGCCTGGATTCGCTGGACAGGGCTAAGTATCAAAGCATCACTGGTCATGACGGGTTGGGGAAGGTGATGAGCGGCATCCGCGCCACCATGGCGGCTGGATTCCAATCCGTAAAAATGAATATGGTTGTGATCCGTGGAGTGAATGATAACGAGATACCCAGGTTCGTAAAGCTCTCCCGGGTGATGAAAGCGCAGGTCAGGTTCATAGAACTGATGCCCACGGCGGCCGCTTATTGGAACGAAAAAAGGTTCGTGCCCATGAGCGAAGTGAAAAGTATTGTAGAAAATATGGGCGTGTTGTCCAGGTTGGACACACCGCGCTGGAGTGGCCCGGCCGAAGTGTACCATCTGGCCGGAGCGAAAGGGGAGTTGGGGTTTATTTCCGCGGTCAGCCGCCATTTTTGCGCGGACTGCAACAGGTTGCGGCTAACATCGTCCGGTAAATTGCTGACCTGTCTGTTCGGCGGCGAATCGGTTGATCTTGGCGCCATGGCAGGCGGCGGCGCGTCAGATGAGGAGATTTCCGTAGCAATCATAAACGCGGTGATGAAGAAAAACGGTGTTAGAAACGAGTTGAACGAAGAAGCGATAAAACCGCAAATGGTCCATGTGGGCGGATAAAGCAATTTAATGCTGGAAAGGAAAACCCGATGTTAGGTCTTGGGATGCCGGAGCTGATAGTGATTATGCTGGTGGTGATGCTGATGTTCGGCGCCAAAAGGTTGCCCGAAATAGGCGGAGGGCTTGGTAAGGGAATAAAGAATTTCAAGGAACAGCTCTCGCAAAGCTCCACAACGGTAGAGCAGGCCCAATTGCCAGAGGGACAGAAGGAAAACGGTTGAAAGCAACGGACTTCGCACCGCGGCTGGAAAGCTAATCGGCCAGTTATAGGGTGTGAGGGGGCTCCTCACGACCTGGCTAAGCCATACGCCAGTTTTCAGGGGTGACATCATTCGGAAGTGACAACTTGATTCCTTCCACCATTTTTCGCTTTGTACAAGGCGCCATCGGCTCGCGCGAAAAGGCTGTCCACTTTATCTTTCTGGCTATATTCCGCGATGCCGATGGAGCAGGTTACAGGTATTCGCTGGCCGTTGAATGATGGGGAAAGATTTTCCACATTCACCCGAAGCTTTTCGCAGATGACACCTGCGCCTTTAACGTCAACAAATGGCATGTAAATGGCGAATTCCTCCCCGCCAATCCTGGCCACTATATCCGCCTTCCTTATTGATGACGAGACAGTGTTAGCGAAGGCCTTCAGTATCATATCTCCAGCCTGGTGGCCGTAGGTGTCGTTTATCTTTTTGAAAAAATCTATGTCAAAAATGGCGAGGCTTAGCGGTTTCGGGTATCTTTCGGACTGGGCCAGTTCCTTCTCCAGCAAGTCAAAGAAATATCTCCGGTTGTATAAGCCGGTAAGCTCGTCCTTCACACTTAGGTTAAAGAATGTCTCTTCATTGGTAATGTCCTTAAGCGAAAAAAGGACGCCAAGCCCCAGACCCGTCGCGTCGCGCATGAAGAACGATGAAAAAATGTAGGTCTTCTCCTCAAATTGCACCTTGCCGTCCATGGGTTTGCCTATAACTATGTCCCTGCAGATGTCCCGGCCGCCGAAAGCCCCCGTGGCGTCGAGGATGAACTCAAACAGCGCCCCTTTGGCAATGCCTGGAAATATCGATTGAGCGGCGCGGTTGAAGTAATTCACCCTGCTGGAAAGGTCCAGGAACACTATCGCGTCACTGGAATTCTCCACGATATTGCTCAGCTTCACCTCAGTGGTCAGGTTGTTTATTATCAGGAGGAACATCCGCTCCTCGCCTTCCGGGGCGGGGTAATCGAGGAAATTCAGGCGGATCTCGAAAAATACCTTCGACCCGTCGGCCATCGTGATGGATGTTATGTTGATGTTGACAGGCTCCCCGGAGTCTATTTTAGATATAAGGAGATCGCGTATCTCCGGCTCGAACGATATCATGGAAAACATGTCATTCCCCGCCACAACAGTTTCATCCAGCCTGAACATGTTCAACACGGCTTTATTGATGTAAACCGGCTGGTAATTTGCGCAGTAACCGATTACGAATCCTACCGGGGCGTTGTACAGGGATAGGTTGAATAGATTTTCGCGTCCTTCGATGTCCTTTTCCATCGAAGCCTTAAGGCGGTACAACCTGTCCAGCAGAGGAGCCGTCGTTTGGGACAGCATCGCGAACGCGAAAAACATGAATATAGATGAAAGCAGGATTGTAAAATGCGTTGCGGGAGCCGGATCAAACCCGAAAATGGAATAGTGGGGTAGCGGGTAAATGTTGAAAACGGCGATGATGGATGAAGGCGCCCCAAGTTCGGCCAAATACCAGACAAAAGACGGCGACTCCAACAGAAACAAGATGGTGAGTAGGGCCGCGCTTATAGCCGCGCATCCCAGCGGGTACCACCCGGTAAAGAGCGTTCCCGATGCGATGATGGGTATCAGGTAAAGCATGAAAAACGGAACCCCCTCATAGCCGCCGAGATAATGGATGGTGGCTGTTATCTGTAGCATTATGAGGATGAATGAAAAGAAAATGGAAAGGCGCACAAACCTTATGCCCATCTCCACATTCTCGATAAAAAGGTGGGCGGCAATGTAACAGGACATGAATACAAGATTCACCTTGAGTAGCGGCATGAATTGGATTGGCGCAAGCCTGGAATGCCATATTAACCCGGAGAACACGAGCAGAAACGGAAGAGTGAGAAACCACGCGGCGTCAACATTCCTCTTCCTCTCCAGCAACTCGTAACGGTTCTGCGGGTATTCATTCATTCGGGCCGCCTTTAACGCTATCGGTCATCTCTCTTTGGGTTTCTATTCGCGGATTGGATGTTATGCCAGACGCGCCCGCCGCACGGTCCTGTATCATTATTCCAGACGTCCGGTTTTTGGTGATGATGTTGTCCTTTATCAAGGGTGATGAGGCGGCCATGTAGATCCCATCACCATTATCGGAAATGAAGTTGCCTGTGATGCTGTTATGAAGAATGGAAGACTTTGCGTTAGACATGACTTCGGCCACGCCATAGGCTCCGTTCGAATATATCTGGTTCCCGTCAATCCTGTTGCCGGGAGATCTTTTCATTAGCAGGCCTGAAATGCCGTTCTGGTATATGGAGTTTCTTGAAACAGAGCTAACCGTGGTTTCCTCTAGAACAATCCCCTGCTGGGTATTCTGATATATTTCGTTAGCGATGATCTCTATACTATTGGAGCTTAGCGCATGTACTGCCACTTTGTTGGATGTCATGTGGTTACCCAGCAACTTCGCGTTCTCCACAGCCAGGACAACGCCGGTTTCGTTTCCAGAAACCTCGTTCTTCTCAATCTTAAGCAACGCCGGCGTTTTCCGCTGTTTCCACACGGCCCAGACGGCCGACTTTTTGCTGTTTCTTATCTTGTTAGCGGTTATGTCCGAAAACTGCGCTTCATCGAGAACTTCAACCGCTATCACATTTTTCGAGAAAACGGAGTCTTTCACGTAAACATGGTTGGCGCCGATGGAAATGGCGATCCCCAGCCCATCGAAGACGCACTTTTCAACGCCGCTATTTTTGGAAAGCATCAGCAATCCATTCCCCCCCTTGCCAGCAATGGCAAGGCCCAACACTGTCTGGCCATCACCTTTGAGCGTCCATGCGTAACCGGTCTCGCTAATTTCGCTTGCGTCGATCCTTATTTTACCCCCGCCATCCAACGTTGCTCCATCGCTTATCAGCGCGGGTAATGGCTCCTCCAGCCTTATGCTCCCTTCGGATTTGAAGATTATCCTGGCTGACGCCTGCTGTCGGTTGACCCTGTTTATGACATCTCTCAATGTATCTGGCCCGTGATCAGAAAGGCTCATTACGGTAAACTCGGTAATTATCATTGGAGGCTGAGAAATGCTTATCTTGTCCATGTGCGGAAGTAGCCTTATCGCCACAAAGAGGATCACGGAAAAAGCGATAAGAAAGACTATGAATGTCTTTTTGCTGATGTTAGTAGTGGTCATGGTAGATTTTTTTCCCGAAAGCGAGCAGGGAAATGTAATTGGTGAAACCTATGGTCCTAATAATTAGCAGGAACAGGGCGTAAAAAGGATAGATTGGCATTAAAGTCCAATAGCGGCGCCGCTTTGCCCCCTGTACCGCAGACATGATCATTATTCCTGTTAGTATGCAGTAAGAGATGTAAAAGGAAAGGAACCACAATGGCGAATAAAGCGTATCGACTGTAAGCAGGGGAAGGCCCATCATCAATACCGCCAGGTTGGCGAAACTCACAAGCAAGACCCCGATGCTGACAAGTTTCAAAGGGTGGGAAAGTATTCCGAAAACGCCGAGATAGACAAGATAATTGTAAAAGACAAACATTCTGGCGTCACCCAGCAGAAGGGGCGTCAGCCCCTTTTTCCGCATGATCCTTGCCAGTGTGTAAAAATAAACCATTATATAGCCCAGGTCCCAGCCTATCCTCTGCGAGATAAGCCCCTTAATTGTTGGCTTGCCCTCGGTGTCTACTAAAACTCTCCCATCGTAATATATGCGGCCTCCGTTACTTAAAATAAGCAGGGAGGTCATGAAATCCTCGCCGTAAACCGACAGGAGGTGGTCCTCCATGGCCTGCTCCAGGTTTTTTCTATGGTAGATGGCTATGCCGGAGAGCACAGTCTTGTCCAGCAGGCTCTTTCTGCCAAGGGAGATGCATATCATGTATTCCAGCTCCTGAAGCCTGCTCAAGAGCCCTTTCTCCTCTTTTAAGTTTATGCGCACAGCGCAGGCCGAGGCTCCGCTCCTTTGAAAGTCGGACAACACCTCCTCCAGGTCTTTCAGGCGCGGATTATAGCCGGACTCCATGATGTGTGAGTCTGGATCCATCACGATCACTGTTTCAATATTCGGGGGAAGGAGCTTTAGCGCCCTCTTGATGGACGCTGGCTTCTTCAGGTTCGTCTCGTTCCTGGTGTAGCGGACGCCCATTTCCTCAAGGATGCGGTAAGTTTGATCCGTGGAGTGGTCGTCAACTATCAGCATGTGATCAAGATAGTCCCTGTGCTTATCAAGGAATTCCCTGATATATCCCTCGGCGTTATAAACGGAGACCAGGATTACGAAAGGTTTAAGCCTTTTTTTCTTCTCCTCGTCGGGCATGAAGGGAAGTTCAATGGGTATGGAGGTCGGAAAGGCCATGAATTTGCCGCCCACCTTCTTTCCGGGCCCCAGGTGTTTCATCCTCCAGTAGATACGGAGGGATGTATCCCATAAATCCAGGACGAATATCAGGTTGTATATGAAGTAGACGGCTATGGTCAAAAGCACGGCTTAATCGTCCGGAACGCTGAAGAGGAATACTTTATGCCACGAATGGCGTTGCAGTAGCCTGGTTCCCGAGAAAAGCAGGTCTATTGGTAACGAAACAACCACCGCGAAGAAAATCAGCGTATTGATGAGCGTCCTGGGCCATCCCTTTGTGAGCCGCAACAGCCTGTGCTTTATCGGCGTGACGTCCACCGAATAAACGCCTTCCAGCGCCGCGCCAGCGGCCTTGAACGCGGCTATATATTGACCGGCAGTCCTGACCGACAGGATATCGCTGAACATGTACGGCGCGCCTCCGCCGGGCGCCACCTCCATTATCAGCGCCTTGCCCCCCTTTTTCAGGAGCCTGGTGAGGTTCGCGGCGCTCTTGTTGAACTCCTCGCCGTCTGTAATGTGCTGGAGGACCGTGACTGCGGTTACCAGGTCGAACTTGCGCGAAGGAAGGTCTATCGAGGAGACGGGTGAGGCGATGTAAGTGATGCCGTAACCTTCGCTGTTTTCCCTGGCGATTTTCACCATTTCTTCCGAAAGGTCCGCCCCAGTCACTTCCGCTCCCATGCCTGAAAGAATCCGGCACCATCTTCCAACGCCGCATCCCACGTCCAGAACGCTTTTTCCCCGGATATCCAGCGTCCTTAATATTTTTCTCATCGCCTTTTGCTGGATGAGGTCAATGTATTTATTGTAGAAAAAAGGCATCCCGTAAGAGCAAATGGCCTTATAGCCCCCTGTTGAGCCGCCGTATTGGATGGCCCGGCTGTTCCAGTAACCGGGGCTGTCCTTTTTCTTCGCCGTTACCATCGGTAAATCGCCCCCGCTTCAAAAGTCCTTTGCGCGCCTTCCACTGGATGTATCCTGCGCTGATAGGTGAAAGACAATGACATCCACCAATTGCCCAGAAGGCGGCTTTTCCAGTTGGCGCCGTAAGTATCGGCTTCAAATTCACCTATCCTGTCCACGCTCATGAAACTTTCGGAGTTTTTCGAGTACAGAGCGATCAGTTCATTGTCAGCATCGGGCGTGAATCCCGCCTTTGCCAGGTATGAATTATTAGGCACGTTCCTGGCGCCATTGTCGAAATCGGAAATTGAATGCATTAACTGTACGTTAATATAAAACTCGATAATTGGATAATAAGTAGCCCCTAAAATATATATGTCCACATTCGCATCGCTAAACTTAAGATATTTATATCCGGCTTGCGCGGCGATATAGTTCACTGGAAGATAGACGACCTGTGTATCAGTTGAGTAGCTGGGGAATGTCCATTTATCGCCTGAATAGGCCAGTATTTCCTGGACAATGAATTTATCGTTTATCCTGTAGGCTCCGCCTCCCTTGAAGAGCTTTTCATCGCGCCCGAACTTGCTCTGGTATGTCTCCTCGGCGAACAGGGTCAGCTTGTCCAGATCCCTGTACACGAATGACACAGACTCTCCCTTCGTGGTGTCATTGGCGAACGAATAACTCTCCACATACGCGTTCATCAGCAGTTCGTATTTTCCTGTCCCTTGCGAAAAGGACACAATATCTTCCTCCAATCCCTGCGCCCGGGCCGTTCCGCCAAGAAACAGAAACAAGGCTAATAGCGGAATGATTTTCATGCGCGCAGTTACAAATATGGCCAAAAGCGTCCTGGCGATACATCCGGACGCGCGTTCAGAGTCCTCAATTTCTCCGCCTTTCAAGAATAAAGGACATGACATCTTCAGGCTTGAAAGATATGCGTATTTTCCTTTTTTCCATTATCTTCGCGGCCGTGTAAGTGGTAATCAACCCCTTCATCCGTGATGGCATGTGCGTTACCTCCAGCTCGTCCATTACCATCTTGGCTTCCCGCTTTACCATGGTTTCCAGCTCTTCTATGAAATCTCTCGCCAAGTCGTCCTTGGGCAATATTTTTGTTGGCCTTGTAAATGAGCCTTCTTCGCCGGGAATATGCGCCACTTCTTTTACCATGGAAGAATCATGGGCGGCTTTTCCGGAAAGTTCCGCGCCGGTGAAGGGAATTACATATGGATAGATGCTTGTCTCGCATCCCTTGCGCTGGTATTCAAAGACCTTTTGCAGGGTGACCACTATGTCATCCATAGTTGATTCCGGCGACGAAAGGATTATGTTCAAGAACGGCGTGATGCCCGCTTTAATTGTATTATTTATCACCGGCTCGATGGCGTTGTAAATTATGGATTTGTTGAACTCTTTGAGTACCCTGAGAGAGAAAGATTCAATTCCGTAACCTATCAGCCTGAATCCGGCGTTACGCATCATAGCAAGGTCTCCAGTGGGGATCGTGTCCACACGGTTTGAACAGATGAACTCTATTTTCGCGCCTAATTCCCCGTTCTTTTTAGCTAAAAGGATACCCTCGCATAATGGTTTGAGACGCTTGTCATCTTTGAAGGTGAACAGGTCATCCTGAAAAATGATCGTCCGCACTTCTGGATGGGCGGCATAGGCTTTTTTAACCAACCGCAAAACCGTTTCAGCAGGCAACCGCCACGCTTTTACCCCCTTTTTCCCGCTAGCCACATTGAGAAAGTTTGTGTAAGAACAGAAAGAGCACTTTAACGGGCAGTAATTCAGGGTCATCAACCGGATACTGTGGATCTCCCTCAAGTCTTGTTCATCAATATCGCCTGGCTCAATTCCCCTCAGCTTTTTCAGCTTCTCCCAATAAGCTTCAAACGGGATGTCCTCTAAAGGAATCATTGAACTTACATGGCAATATTCTTCATAACACATTGGCCTGTTCAATGTTACTTTAGGCCCGTTCAATGTGCGAACCACCGCGCCTTTAATTCCCTCAAAGCCAGAACCTTTTTGCGCGGCATTGCATATATCAAAAAGCGGAAACTCCCCCTCACCCAGGATAATCACGTCCACCGGAGACGCTGACATGATAAGTTCGTGATTGAATGTGGCCTCAACTCCCCCTGCAACAAGAAGCGATGAAGGGGAAAAACTTTTAGCCATGTGAACAAGCGCCAGGTCATGATGAAGCGTTAAGCCGTTCATCGAAAAACCGACTACTTGATAATCCAAAGTCAGAAGAATCCGGGCTAATTGCTCATTGGGGAAATCATAAAGATTCGGGTCGAAAACCTGGCATTCAATGCCATTTGACCGTAAAAACCCGCATATCCGCCAGATTCCTAATGGCGGGGCCATAAAGGAATAGGTTCCTTTTGAAGGATCGGAAGGGCCGATTAATAAAACGCGCATAACATCCCGTACTACTAAGTGCGAATTAAATCCCCTCACCCCATTTCATTATAATTCATAAATTGATTCACTAACACAAAACAACAATACAATCCGTAATTTATAACGGTTCTTCAGTGTGGACAATTTCTTAAGCGAAGCCATAAATGTGAGGGGGCTCCCCTTAATCTGAACCATTTCTGATGGGATTTTCCGGCAAGACAAACTCGCACAACAGGCTGATGTAGAAGGGGCGCAGTCCACCCATCGCTTCAAGAAGGCTATAAGCAAGACTATCGGCAAGCTGGCTTATGAAAAGATGCCCATTTTAGCAAAAAGCCGGATTTGCTTAAGAGCTATGATACCCTCATCCACTCAGTTTCGTTTGATCCACACGTTGACCGTCTCGCCCGGCTTGATGTTGGCAGGGACGGTATTTGTAAGCCTGATTTGGACAACGGTCACAAGGTCGTCAATACGGCTCGGAGTGATGGCCCGCTCCGGCCCAACGAAATTTGAATCATCAGAGAGGCTTACCCTGGGGCCGACGACCGTAACCACGCCATCGAGTCCGCCTCCGAAGTTGCCGAACCGGACGCTCGCCTTGCTACCGGGAGCGATGTCCTTCAGATCCGAAAGACGCACGTATGTATCTATTATCTGGTATTCCGGCTTGATAACATGGGCCACAGCTTCCCACGGTTTCACTATGTCTCCCCGATTTTTCGTGAGCCAAGTCATTTGCCCGGTTGAAGGAGCTACCAGCGTCAGATCTGCCAAGGCCGCCTCGGCTTCCGACAAAGACGCCTCTGCCGCAGACATTTCGTTTTTAAGATCCACCTCTATTCCTTCGCCAGTCGTGCTGGACGCGGCTTTTGTCCCACGCCATTCGGCTTCTGCAAGGTTCCGGTCCGCGGCGGTTTCCGCCAACTGGATTAGCGCATCTTCATATCTGGAGCGGGTGATCGCATCAAGGAGTAGCAACCGTTCTGCCCGGGTGGCGTTTCGGACGGCGGCGTCATGCCGAATTCGCGCTTTCGAGAGTTTTGCGAACGAGGTTTGAACGTTTTCGCCGAAACCGGAGGCCTCCAGCCGGGTGAACCGGGCGCGGGCTATATCCAGTTGCGCTTTAGCGGCGTCATAACGGGCCTGTATGGCCGGATTGGCCAGCTTCATGATTGGTTGCCCTTCTTTTACATTAGCTCCGTCGCCGACCATGATTTCAACGACCCTGCCGCCCGTCAGGGAAGCTACGGCGGTTGTTGAGGTGTTGACCATGCCGGTTGTAACCACCCAACTAATGTTGACAAAAAGATAAACTCCACCGCCGATGACAAGTAGCGTCAGTATGCCAGCCCAAATACGATTCCATGTAAAGTTCCGGTTCGCCTTGGTTTTGTTTGCCGGTGTTCCACCTGTTGGATCCGTGGCGCCACGCCCGGGGGGCTGTGTTTTCACATCCGGAGTAGAGCTCTTCAGTTTGTTAAATTTCAAAGTCTGTTCCTCATTGTTCAATTATCAGTCGGCGGTAGCGGGCGTAGTCGTGAATCGCCACCGAGGTATTGGATTTGCCGCGAAGCCGTTCTTCGGTATCGTCGAGCAGAATCTCGAAGTTCGGACTCATAAGCCGCCGGGAGCCGCCAAGATGGGCTGGATCAGTTGAGAGGCCGATCCAGAGTCGTTGATTGGAGTTCGCGGCGATATATTCCTCGCCGACCGTCGCATTTTGCACGCTTTTCGCATTTTTTCGATACGCCATCAAGGCCACCATGTCCGCCTTCGCCATCGCCGCTTCGGCCAGGTTCCCATCTTTCAGCATGATCGTGTCATACCAGTCGGGAAGGTCTATGGCCAGCGGAATATGGGCGGTGTCGGCCTCGGTCTTGGCTGTTTCCAAAGCGTCCAGAAGGGCGTAGCCCATTCCGACCCGGTCCTTTTTCCATCGGGAATCGGCGTGTGGCTCTATATCGAGATGAACCGCGTCGAACCGCGCCTGCTGGCGTGTGGCATTTTTGTTGAACGCTACTACGGCGGCCACGTACTCTGCGGCGCGGGCCGGCTCTGCGGCCCAGGATGGGGCGCCCGAGAGAGCGTGAACCTTGATTCCCCGGGCGTGAGCCGCGGTCAGGAAGGCCGCCAACGCTTCAGCTTTTTCGGAAAGAAGCTTGAAACCGGCTGAGTAAAACAAGGTGTCTATGCGCCGGGCTTCCAAAAAGTCCAGGAAGAAGCTTCGCTCTTTCTCATCGTCCAGAAATGGCGCCTTCCATACCCATAGGCCCCGGCCATGCCGGGCCGGGCCATATGTTAAGGTGTCAAAGAGTTGATCCGAAGCGGTTGGCGCGGCGCTGTCCTCGAAGCGCACCTTCTCCGGCAGGTCGCCCAAAGCTCGTTGGAGCGCCGTAGCGGCCTTTTGAAGTCCGTAATATTCGTTCAGGGCGCGCCTGCGCAGGAGCAGATGCTCGCTCCGGTTGTTAAGGAGAACCGGCAAAGAATCGCCGCCGGCCCACCGAAGCGCGGCTTCATCCCTCCACACGGTCAAATACCCGGTTTTGAGTTGGGCCAACTGGGCGGCCAGAACCTGTTGTTGTGCGCTAAAAAGCTGGTATGCGCGGCCGGCTTCCTCGATCATGACCGCCTCGGTCCAGCGGGCCTCATGTTCGAGGCGGCGGACGAACGCTTCCATCCTGTCAGACCTGGCCTTTTGCAACGGCAGAACCAAAATCGGCGCGGAAATACGTATTCCCAAAGAAGTACCGGTAAGAAAATCCCCTTCCGCCGCCTGACTTGACGAGCCGTAAGCGGCCTTCAGGTCGATGTCGGGGGCCGCGGTCTCGGTCTCCTTCTTGACGCCGCGGTAGTGGCCGACCTCAGCATCGGCGCGGGCAATTTCGGGCCGGGACGAGACGGAACCGCTTAGCGTTTGGTAGAAGTTGACCGGCTGGGAGATAAGAATCCTTTGCCGCCGCACCGGAAGCGGAGCCTCGTGGGGGCGCCCCATAAAGCCGTTTAGCCTAATCCGGGCTAAGTTCCTCTCCTCGGTCATTGTGGCCAGCACAGATTTGGCCGTTTCGTGATGCGCCTGGATGCGGGGAGTCTCCACCGACGGAAGAAATCCGTGGGCTACCTGCCGCCGGATCACGGCGAGTTGACGCTCCCGTTCCGTTACTTCATCGGCGAGTATGGTGACGGTATCCTCGGCCTCAAGCAGGTCCAGATAAACCTCAATCCCCTTGTATAGGGCGTCGTTTTTAACACGCGCGTATTCGGCCATGGCCTGGATCACTTCCCATTCCGCGGAGGAAAGAGCCGCGTCCCTGTTCCACAGGCCTCCGAAGAGATTTTGCGCAAGGGATACCATGAATCCCGATGGGGAAAGTCGGCTATAGAGTGTGAATTCGGGGCCGACGGAAACGTTGGCCTCACGCAGGCGGCCACGGGCGGCGGCCACAGTGTAAACCGCTTGCCGGATACGAGGATGCCGCCCCGCGACCAGCATCGCAACTTCTTCACCTCCCAGGGGTTCGGTGATGACCATTTCGCGGTGTTTCTCTTCGATGTCACGCCGCTCCTCCGGATTTTTTACGTGGCCGTCCCGCTCCATGGCGATCATCTCGGCCAGATCTCTTGCGCGCAGGTCGTGCGGATTCTTCTTGATTGCTTCGTTAATCCTGTCGGCGGCGTCGTCGAGTTCGCCCCGGACGTATAGGACAAGCCCCTGTTCGAACGCCTCCCCGCCGGTAAACCGTGGCGGGATCTTTTCCTTGGCGACGCCAGAAACGCAGGCGGTTAGGGAAAAAACCAGTGAGATGGCGGCTAGAAACGCGATGACCGGATGTCGCGCCATAGTTAATAGACCTCCATCTGCGGCTGTACGTGCATCGGCGCGAAGGTGTCCCGGTAAGACATGCGAAAAAGCATCTCCTGGACGGTGGCGGTGATACGGACAAGCCGGATGGCTATCCGATAAAAGCTGAACAGCGGGATGACCCAATAGAGCGCCAGATATTCATCCCTGCGCTGTGGTTCCAGAATCGTCATCGCGATGGATACCTGAGCGAACTTGTTAAGGGTGTGGAGCAAATAGTTGGCCAGGAAGACCATGCCGGCGACCTCGGAATAGTGGAGGGCCATGTCCACGACATATATCAGCCAGATGATCGACAGGAAAATCGAGAAAAAGAGGACGTCAACGAAGCTGATAAGGTTGAGAATGGAGAAGCTCATATTTCTCCAATCGAAGACGTCCTTGTGTTTGCGTACCCGGTTCCTGATGATGTTGCGGTCCCACCTCAGCCGTTGCTTGCGCCACTGGCGGAACCGGGTGGGAGAGTCGGTCAGGCAGGTGGCGTCTGGCGCGAAGGCGATTTGATACCCGATTTTGCGGATGCGGATTGTCAGGTCGGAGTCGTTGCCGGGCCCAGGTTCGTGCCCTCCCACACGCTCCACCACGTCGCGCCGGAACGCTCCGAAAGCGCCGGGGGCGATGGACAGTATGCCAGTGGCCGCCTTGAAACGGCGTCCCACGGTGAAAGAAACCAGATACTCGATGGCCTGAAACCTTGTTAGCAGATTGGCGTACATGTTTCGCACGCCCAGGTTCCCGGAGACAGCCCCGATATTCGGATCGGAGAAATAACGCATGATGTTGGTGATGGAGCCTCTGTCGAAGGTGGAGTCCGTGTCGCCGAATATGATGTATTCCCCCCGCGACAGGCGGGCGCCGAAGTTGAGGGCCGCCGATTTCCCCTGGCGCGTGTCGAACCGGAAGTAACGGATCTTTCCCTCCGCCTGTAGCTTTTGGCAAATGAGGGGCGTGTCATCGGTGGAGCCGTCGTCAACGATGATGATCTCGATATTGTCGTAATCCTGCTCATACATGGACGCGACGGTGTTGCCGATGATCTCCTCCTCGTTGAGGGCCGGCAGGACAATGGAGATAAGAGGCCGCCGTGTAAGCGGCGAAACGCCGGTTGGCTCTACGAATATCCCCTTTGCGTGGAGCCAGAGGACATAGAAATCGGAGAAGAGATAGCGGGGGATCTCCAAAAACACGAGAGCCCAGAATATACGGACGAAATCGGATGGCCAGGAGGCGATAATAAAATCGAACGTGACACCGATAAAGCCGGCGCCGTCACGAATCAGGTAGATCGCCCACTCTATCAAGATGCGCTCCTTTCGCCTGCGCTCAGGCGCTCAGCCGGCCTGCAAGCAATTTCAGGATACCGTCCACGTCGAGACGCTCCTCGGGGCTACCGGTCACTGCCGCCGTAATGCGGGCCATCCCTTCGTAACGCTCGCGGGCCAGGTTGTTCAACCGCTCCGCAAGCCGGTCGGTTACGAGTACGGCGTTTTGCTCGGGCGTATCGGGAAGAAGCATGGCGAACTTCTCTTCATCCCACGGGGCGGTCAAGTCGCAGTCCCGCAGTGTCCCGATGACGGTGTCGGATATAAGCTTGTGGAACTGGCGCCAACCGTTCCGGCCGAAACGCGGCTCGAATTCCGGGGAGACTATCAAGGCCAGGGCCATGATACTGAACTGGCGCTTGTAGCGGTACCAGCGGGAGAGTTCGTGCTTTAGTTGATGACAGAGGAAATCGAAGGTATATGTGCCAGTTTCCCGGACGTACAATTCCGTCCCCAAAGGATCGTCTATAACCCCCCGTTCCACTGCGTGCATTCCCTTTGTCGTTACCCGGTACGAGTTGAGCGTCGCAACTTCAAGAAGGTGGACAGGCGTAATCGCGTTGCAATGGATGCAAACGCAGGAGATGTTCGGCTCCATGAAGATATTTGAGCAACTTGCGCACAGGAAGTTCCGGGTCGGTTTCTCATAATCAACTCCGATGTGGCGCAAAGTGCGGGCGCATTTGGGGCAGACCAGGCGCGTTCCCTCCCGGAACTCCTTTTCCGGGCCACTGTAGGCGCACTTAAGGTGATGGATGATGTCGATAATAGAAACATCGGAGGACTGGCAGGCTGGGCACGTTTCCCGGAAATTGAGGTGGTAATGCTCACAGCTGGGACAGAGATGAATCTTGTCGAAAAAGATTCTCTGAATGAAGCCTCCTTCGGCCAACTGTTCAAGGGCAAGGCGATCTTCTCCTGGCGGTTGCTGGAGTTCGTTTGCGTCCGGGTATGTGTATCCCACCGGGGAGGAGAGTGAAGGGATTGGCTGTATCAGATCGAGCCGTTCTTGAACACATTTGGAAAGAAAGGTGATTCGTTTGTCCATACCCTTAATTCTTTTTGAAACATGTAGCTAAATCAGTAAATATGGACAAATGTCCTTGACGGCTTGATAATGTTAAACCGTTGAATTTGATAAATCAATTTAATAATAGTGCATTACAATAAATCAATGCTGGACTGCGCACCGTCAACTGGAGCGTTAACCGGCCAAGATACGTAATAAATCCAGAAGCATCAGTATCAAGTCTTCCCGTCTTGCGATGGCCGGTATGAACCAAAGGGTGATTCAGGAGTTTCTCGGACACGCCACGCTGGGGATGTCGGAGAAATACACGCATCTTTGCCGAAACGTGGTTTTGGAGCAGGCGGCGGAGGCTCTGAACAAAAGCTATCGCCGGGCAGGCGGCTGGGGTGTTTACCGGAGTGGTTGACAGTTTGGTTGACAGTGGGATAAACGGCTTTTGTAACCATTTGAATTTGGCGGAGCTGAGGGGATTTGAACCTCCGACCACCTGAACCCCATTCGTTTTCAAGGGTTTTGAGGGTATTTTTCTAACCGCCTGATACTGCTTTGGATAGACCGCTACGCTTTTTATTTCAGACTGTTGGCAGGATTTGTATTTTGCGGCGATTACGGCCAGTTACGGCCAATTTCGCTGATTTTGACTGCAATTTGACTGTAGTGGGAAACGCGGTTTCCCCATGATTCACAATCAAAGGGCCATTTTAAGAGCGCAATTTATTGAAAAAAGGCATATATCGTATCTCGATATATGATACACTCCATTCATGATCCGTAATCTGGCCGGGAAGATGACGCAGGATGTTTATGACGGAGTTGAAAGCCGTCATGCGCGGAAGCTTCCGAAAGAGTTGCATGGAAAGGCAAGGAGGCTTTTAGACCAGATAAACGCCGCCCCTTCGGTCGAGTTCCTGCTGATTCCGCCGTCGAACAGATTGGAGAAGTTGAGGGGCGACAGGCGGGGGTACTGGAGCTTACGGATCAATGACCAATGGCGAATCGTTTTCCAATGGGAGGGCGATGACGCTGTGAATGTCGAGATATTGGATTATCACTAAGGAGAAATGGCGATGCTACCGAAAAAACGCCCCCCTACGCATCCCGGCGAGATGTTGTTGAAGGAATTTATAGAGCCGATGGGCATTACCCAGGTGGAGCTAGCCCGCCATTTAAAATGGCCCTACGCCCGCCTGAACGAAATCATCAACGGGAAACGCGGCGTCTCCGCCGACACAGCCCTTGCATTTGGCGAAACATTCCGGACAGGCCCCGAGTTCTGGTTGAACCTCCAGCGCGATTGGGATTTATGGCATGCGGGCCAACGGCATGTCAGGTATGAGCCGTTAACGAAGGTGGGGTGAGATTCTTGATTTTTAGTAAAATTCCGCCCAAGGAACAGGAGGTGAAAGAGGCGGCTTAGCGCAGACTCACCGATTGGGGATGTGTCAGGCGAATACAAATCCCACCTTGGCCGGGCGTTCAGGGCCGCTTGCAAGAGAGCCGGGATCGAGAATTTCCGTTTCCACGATCTGCGCCACACAGTGGCCACAAAGCTTTCGCAGTCAGGTACGGACATATACGCGATAGCGAATCTTTTAGGGCACAAAGACATGCGGATGACGCAACGATACGCTCATCACAGCGTGGATAGCCTTAAAAAGGATGTGTCGGTATTGGACAAAACTGACTGCAATTTGACTGTAGTCGCAGAAAATGAAGGCGGGTTTAAGACCGTAAACCGATTGAAAGAATTGGTGGAGCTGAGGGGATTTGAACCCCTGGCCTCTTGAATGCCATTCAAGCGCGCTCCCAACTGCGCCACAGCCCCGAAGCATTCAAATTTACAAAATGGGCGCTTAATTGTCAAATGAATATTGAACCCAAATTGCTAAATTACAGTTGGGTCTTTAAATCGCATACTGATAGGACTTTAGTCGCGGGCAGGGGCTTTCAAGCGGTTCGCGCCGTTTCTAAAGTGGCGAAGCAGGTTTTAAGAAGGCGCGGTTTCCCACAGAAAGAGCGGTTTTCGGTCTTGGGACCTAGTTAATCTTCACATCGTCTTGAAAATCAAAGATAAAATTCTTTGCCTAGATTAATTTCTGTTATAATCAGCGGAAAAGTAGATACGTTTTGGAGCCGTGATGGATCAGAAAAAGATAAGCAACGTAGTTGCCTCGATAAACAAGCTTCTGGTGGAAAACGATTTCACCCTGGAAGAGGTAGAGGCCGTGGTTCAGTCTTTAATAAGGCATTTCCTGGACAATATTACGGATATAGCGGACATCGACTATTTCCAGGACAGGCTCAACGACATGCTCGACAGGTATGTGGACACTCATTTTGAGGACGTGTTCGAAGACAAGGCGGGGTAGGGCGCGTAGCCTCCCCCCTTTTTTTTGAGGATTGTTTTGGGATGATGTTGACTGGAAGTTTTTGTTTTGTTACATTCATCCCGTTGGTTGAGTCGGGGTCTTGTAGTTCTTGGTGAAGCGCATAAATAGAAATCACTATTACGGTGGCAGGGGATTTTTATGACAAAATCCGAAATGGCCGAGAAGCTGGCTGAAAAAATCAATGTAAAGAAGCAGCAGGCCGAAGAAATCATCAACATTTTCACCAACAGCATCATTGAAGCGCTGGCCAATGGGGACAAGGTTGAGATCCGTGGGTTCGGCTCTTTCCGCGTAAGGCATCGGGCGCAGAAAGAGGGGAGGAACCCTAAGACCGGCGAGAAGGTTTCTGTTCCCGCCAAGAAAGTGCCGTTTTTCAAGACGGGCAAGGATTTCCGCGAGGTGGTGGATCACGAAGAACCGGGCGCGCAAGGGCAGGGTTCCGGCAGTCAGGCTTCCGCTGGCTAATTCTCTTTAGCGTCTTTAGGGGCTTGCCTGACAGGCTGGTTGGTTAAAGGCGTTCGCTGTCTGTCAATATCCGCGGCGATTACAGCAACGCCGTTCTGCATGCCGCCCATCAAGTGAATCTGTTCAGTCTCTCCAGCGCTGATGGTTGTTTTAAAATCCTTCTCCACAAAACCCCCCATGTCACCGGAGGCCCTAAATCCGAATTTGATTTCATGTTCTCCGGATGCGATAACGCCATCGAAAAAACACCCGTTGGCGAAATCAATACGCAACGGTTCTCCATCAAGGGATGCGTAAAAATCCGCGATTGCAGGGATTCGTCTTCCGCTGAACCGGTCCACCGGAGCGTACTCTATGAACTCAGCTTTAGCGCCTTCCAGTATAGCTGTTTCCTTAACACATATTTTCAGCGCGCCAGCCGGGACAGGATGATTGGTAGCGGTAACTTTCTCGAAATCCTCCGGAGTCACGCCCAATTCCGCCGGGGTAAAAGTGAATCTGCGCCACATCCTGCCCGGGGCTTCGCCATCCGAAATGAAAACCGCCTGCAGAGCAAGGTCAATCATCCCAGTCTCCATCCTCGCGTGGCCGCTGATTAGCGCTGTAGCATTGAGAGTTTTCAACATTAACATTGCGCCATGGTCGCCAAGCCAACTGGACGTTGAAACCTTGTTTTGCGATAGGCCGACCGCGATGTCGGCTGGATTGGCGCACGAGAACTGGGGCCTGCCGCAAACATAACGACGGAGCGATTCCGCCAGATGGTCGCCTCCCGCCGTTCTTTCGCCATACTGGTTCACCACATCCACCACCGCCACCTTCACCGGCCCGGACGGATGATTGACAACCAAATTGTCAGCCAGGCTTTGGAGAAAAGGCAGAAAAGGATTCAGCTGTTGAGCCTCGGGAATCGTGAAATCCAGGTACACCTCGCCATCCATTTCATGCCCGGCGGATTTCACCCGGCCCATTGGCGGCTCGTGGCTGTTGGATGTAACCACCAGAGCGCCAGCCCTGGTATATGAAGCGTGGCCGCTACCGTTTTCAGGAGACCTGGTTAACAGCCACAACTTGTCACCCTTAACTATTGCTCCGGTATTTATCTCCAGCGCCAGGGTGTCTTCGAGGGAAATGAACTTGCCGCCGCGAAGATTGGCTTTCACCTTTCCAACCGGCGCCAAAGGCGCTTCATCCAAGGCAGACGTGGCTGTTACCATTGTAATTGTGATAATGAGAACGATTGGGATGATCCGCTTTAGCATCAGTTCATTTTCCCCGGTTCTATCACAATTGGCGTTATGAACACTAACAGCTCCAATTCGTTATCCACTTTACGGCGGTTTTTGAAAAGCCAGCCCAGAAGCGGCGTCTCGTGCAGACCAGGCACACGATCCTCAAAGTCGCTGTCTTCCCCTTCCAGCATGCCGCCCAGCACCGCCGATCCGCCGTTTGGCACCACCACGTTGGTGGTTATCTCCTTTTTCTTGATGGCTGGCGTGCCCTGGACGGAAAGGCCAGGATCCACCTCGTCCTTTTTAGCGTCTATCTTCAGCC
The DNA here is from genome assembly GCA_016208975.1 of Nitrospinota bacterium. Classification (NCBI taxonomy): domain Bacteria; kingdom Pseudomonadati; phylum Nitrospinota; species Nitrospinota bacterium. Next base: position 189,285 of record JACQXA010000001.1, on the reverse strand, counting down.
TTATCTTCCCGTCCTGCATGATAAGCGGTGTGACAGCCAGCGATATTACCGCCTCTTTAAACAGCACAGTTGTTCCCGTATTCGCGGAAGAAGCCTGATAGGGGATTTCCCGGCCAGACTTTATGAGCGCCCGGGCGCCGTTGATAGCCACCACCTTGGGGTTAGACAGCGTTCTGCTCATGCCAGCCTGTTCAAGAGCGAACAGCCGCGCCTGAAGCGAAATACTGCCCGACACGCCCCCGAGGCTCACGCCCAATACTCCCCCTTGCGGGTTAGAGACCAATTGCCCCGTGGCCGGATCCACCGCCGATTGGGGCGGTAAAGACACGATTGAAGATTCGCCAGATATGGAAGATCCTCCGCCATACACGCCAATGGCGTTCGGGAAGGTGAGATCGGTGGAGAAGTTGGACCGGCCGCCCCATTGGATTCCAAGCTCGTTCACCTGGTTGCGTTGTATCTCCACTATCCTGGCTTCAATGTAAACCTGCTTTGGATTCACATCTATTTCAAGGATGCGGTCCATTATTTCCAACATTTTTTTCGCTGGGGCCTGGATGGTCAGCAGGTTCTCGGGCTTGTAGATGGCGAATTTCACATCCCCGGCGCCGCTCCGGCGCAGTTTTGTCACCGCCGCCGTGTCTTTAGCCGTTCCCATTTGCCCCGTCGTCCGGTTCAACCCCGCGGAACCTGATTGCTCCAGCGCCAGATCGGTGGAAGCTTGGGCTGTGGAGTTTTTTAATGTTTCCTTGTCGTACTCTATGAACAGCCGTTCAAGATATTCCACTGCCTCCACCGGGTCGGCGTAGCGGAACCGGTAACTCCTCGTTTCCATCTGGCCGCTTTGCGCCGCCATGGCGGAGGCGATACGCTCCTCCACGGCCTTGCGGCGCCGTTCGGCGATGTCTATGGAGGCGTCCGCTGATTTCAGCATGGCTTCCTGCAACCGGAGATTTTTTTCATAGGTGGTGATGGTGATAATGTCGTCTTTACCAAAAGCGCGCTGGGGGCCGAAACCACCTGCGTTAAAAAATATTTCCTCATCCCGCGCCACCGCCATAAGGTTGTTGGCCCGCATAATAACTTCCAGCGCGGAGAACCATGAAACATCCTGCAAGCTTATGGGGGCCAGCCTCAATTTCCTCAACTCCGGGTCTGGCGCGAATTTAATTCCGGACACCTCGGCCAAAACCGCCAGCGCCGATTCCAGGACCGGCTCGGCAAGGCTCAGGGTTATCCGTTGATCCGCTTGGTTTGGAATTCGCTGGTTTTTAAACGATATTACCGACTCCGGCGGATCCACCGCGTTGACACTTTGAGCTGGTTCAGCCTGCGCCGGGCTGGTTTCTCTTTGAGCGGAGAACTCCTGGGGAATCGGCCCGAACTGGACAGGGCTCACGGGTTGCCCAGGCACGGAGACAGGGCGTAGCGATACTTTTTCCGGGCCGCCGCCCCGGGCGCAGGACATAAGCCCAGCCGCAACCAATATGGCGAAGAATCCAGCGGCAATTCCGTTTTTCACCGGTTTTCCACTTTGCATACCCATCGCCTGCCTTTCGAGGAAAGCTCCACGCCCTCCGCTGTTATCTCCAAAATTTTCGCGGAACCTACCATATCGCCTATGGTTTTCTTCTCGCCGTTTATCACCGCCAGTTTTTTATCGCCCTGGATAAGAGTCATCTCCACCTTTACGCCATTGGCCCTGGATACGGTCTGGCCGCTTTTCCCGTGAATCTCAATTTCATTTCCAAAGATGAAAGGGTTACGGCTCAAACCGTCATCGCCAAAAGCCGAACCGCAAACAGGCATTATTAAAAGCAGACAAAAAATGGCTTTCCTTAAAAATGTCATAAGGTAAGGGCCTCAAGTTCTATCTCCGAAAATAGCCAGTTGGAAGGGATGCCGTCTATTTGGGCGGACACAATTACCTTGCGGATAGCAAGGGGCATATCCTGCTCATCAAGCCTGGTTAGGAAATGAACTAATTCCCGGTATCCGCTCTCCAGCCTCAAACTAACCCGGTTACGCACACAAGCGCTTGAAGCATAAACCGAGGCTGATAGCGTTGAGTTTCCGTCGCCGGGCGGCGGGTTTGCTTTAACCGGCTCGGCGGTCACCACTATCTCTTTTAAAGTGATTCTCTCCCCAGTGGCGGTCTCTTCTATAAACTCCAGCAGGTTTCCCTGGCCCCAGGTTTCTTTTCCCCCGGGAAGGCGGCCCATTACGTTATCGCTTTTCTTTCGAGCCAGGCTCAACCGCATTTTCAGGGATGGCAGTTCATTAACATATCTATCCATTAACCGCTTTTCAGCCACCAGAGTCTCGTAACGATCCTTGCGGGCGCGCCATGAAGCCATCACCGGCCGCGCCAGTAGCGGTTCCGCCACAAACGCCAGCGACACCGCTATGGCCATAGCCACCAAAACCTTCTCCCGCAGGCTGAATGGTTTTCGTGTCATGCTCACCGGATCCCCGGCTGGTTTTGGGCAGTCCAATCCGCCACAATTTCAAATTCTGTCATGCCCCCGCTGGCGGCCCCCTCTTTTTTGAGCCGCGCCAATGTGGCGGTGGCGAAGTATGGATTATCATTCAGCGCTTCTACCAGATATCTGACCGACGAGATACGTTCGCCATCTGGACCTTTTGCCAATCCTTCCAGCTTCACGGCCTTTACCGGTTGTGACGCTATCGGAGCGTTTTTATTTTCCGTCAGACCATTAATATCCATCCGCAATTTGGTGAGCGCCATGTTATGGGGCATTCTTGCGGACATGAAACCGAACATGCCGTTCCAGTCGGCCTTGCGGACTGCCGGGTGGCTCAATGCCGCCATTTCCCTGGACAGCATTTTGTCCCGCAGTTCCAGTTCATTCAAATCCGCCATATTGTTTTCGTATTCGGATTTTACGGGTCTTAACGCAGTTAAATCTTTTTCAAGCCTTGCGGATAAAAACTCTAGCCGTTTCATGTCTGCCCAAATGCCGCCAGCCATGACAAGTACAAGCGCAAAGCATGCTACCGCGGCTTTTGCCACATTGCCCATGCGTCGAACGCGATCATAAAACCTGCCTGCCGCGCCGCTGGCCAGGTTAACGGTTTTACCGCCATCCAGCGCGGCGCCAAGGGATAAGGCCAGCGACGGCCCATGAACCGGACCGGAGCATTTGCAGATCACGAAATCCGCCAGCGGGTCATAAATGGCGAATTGCGTTCCGCAGGTTTCAGAAATACTTTCGGCTATGGAGGGGAAGGCCGTCTCGCCGGTTATAAATCCGGAGACCTGGTTTATACCCATGGTGCGTTTGAGCGTATCCAGCGTCCTGCTGGTTTCCCGGGCGATAACCGCCGCCGTGTCCTGGGCGCCATGGGGAAACGAAAATTCCCTAACCATCATCAACGCCCCGTTGGAGAAAACGGTTATGGCCGCGAAACCCTCGTCCACCAGAGCAAGGAGCATCGCGCCTTCGCGGTTCAGGGGGCCGCTACGGGCCACCAGCGCGCACAGCGCCGCAACAGCTGGGAATATGCCCGCCAGCCGAAGGCCAGCTTTTCTCATCGCTCCAATTTTTTGGAGCGCGTCATCCTCTTTAATGGCGAAGATGAGGGCCTTGGGTTTACCTTCGCGGCTGGAAGCCATTAACGGCCAGCCAGCGTCAAACCGGGCTTCATTGTCCAGCGGGAATAGGGATGAGCCTTTCTCTAAAAGCAAGGCGGTGTCCACCAACTCTCTTTTCGGCATAAAGGGAAGCTCTAACAGCTTCAGGAAAGATTGGCCCAAATAACCGGTTTGATAAACCGGGGAGGGGGGAAATATTCGCGGTACGCTCCCCGCCGGGAAAAGAGGTAATCCGTTGTCTCCACAGGGGCCGCATGAAAAATTGTCCAGCGTTACTTTGGCCCCATGGTTTGATAACGTCAGCCTGCGCCACCGCCGCATATGGGTTGTGACGATTACCGAACGCTTAAACGAGCCGATGGGAGAAAAATGAGAAAAACCGGTCCGTATTTTCATTCGTATAATTTAATTGAAAAACCGCTTATCCCCAATGGCAGGTATAGGCGGAGAATTCCCCATCAAATAATGTCTGTTAGAACCAGCCCCACGGAAAGGATGGGCGGATGTTAACCAATTTTGGGTATTTATACAATTAAATTATGTTTCAAATAGTCCGCCTGCGGGTTCCTTAATGTGTATGGGCTCCTATTGGCACGGCGGGCAAATACTCGCTTGCGCCTTGAATGTAATAATGGTTGTGGTAATAATAATAACCATGATCAAGCTTGACGCCCGGCAAAAGCAATTGGTGATAGAGCGCCTGAGGGAACTCAAGGCGCATCCCGGCCTGCTGGCCAAGTACGACAAGGACGGAGACGGGGTGGTTACCGATGAGGAATGGGAACAGGCCCGGCGCGACGTTATCCGGCAGGTTCTGGCCCAGCAATCTTCCCGTGTGTTCCAGGTGGCGCCCATCCTCAAACAGCAAAACCGTTCAGGCCTTTCAGCCTGGATGTACGACCATCGAGAGCTGATCGGGGCTATTTGTATCGCATTGGGTTCCGCCATGATACTTGTGGATCCGGGCACATTTGCCCCTAGGCCTGAGCTTCCGTACCAATGGGGGGAGCAAGGAACCCTGGGCGACGCTCGGCTGGCCATTTTGTGGGTGAACTGGACCTCTTCCGGCTGGACCGGGGTGGTGACGATAATTTTCGGTTTCGTATGGAGCCGTTTCGCCCGTTACTTTATTGACTAACCTTATTCACCGCCACTATCCTTTAAACAGTTTCTCAAGCTTGAAATCCGGCCGCTTTTATATATACGATTAACCGCATTATGAGACCTATCGCGTTTTTAATACTGGGCCTGTGGTGGCCGTCGTTCGCGCTGGCGGCCACTTTGGATGTTACGGCCTCGGCGAATCCTTCAACACTGCCGCCGGGCGAGACGTTCCAGCTTACCGTCACCGTGGAGGGGAGCGGGATAAAATCGTTGCCCGAGCCTGTCCTGCCACAACTTAAGGATTTCGAGATCCTGGGCAAGGCCGGAAGCCAGGAGGTGAAGATAGTAAACCTCCAGATGAAAGTGTCCAGAACCGTGGTTTACACCATCCGCGCGCCGAAAGAGGGGACTTTTCAGATACCCCCGGCCACCGTGGAGTACGACGGCAAAAAATATTCAGCCAATCCCGTAGCTGTAATTGTGGATCCCAAGGCCCCACCGGCGGAAAACAGGGCGATGTCCCAGAAAGACCCGCTGGATTTCCAAAAGCTCTTCAACAAAAGCATCTTCCCCGGGCGCCAGAAGGATATAGAAAAGGACGACCTTTTCATCACCATGGAGGTGGACAAGAAAGAGGCCGTACCATACCAGCAGGTGATAGCCACATTCTCTTTTTACAGGGCCACCGAGCTTTGGGAACAGCCGCAATACATCAAGCCGGACTTTAAGGGGTTCTGGGTGGAGGAGCTTCCATTCGCCGCCGGTGAGAAAGAGCAGAACGTAAAAGAGGTTTTTAATGGAAAGCCCTACCGCGTGACGCGCCTGCGGTATGCCCTCATTCCAATCACCACGGGCAAACACGTTATCGAGCCCGCGAAAGTCTATCTGTCGCTGGACCCCTGGAGCGACCGGATGAAGCTCACCACCAGCCCGGTATCCATCAACATAAAGCCGTTGCCCAAAAAGGGGGAGCCAGCGGGATTTACGAATATGGTGGGGAAGTACGAAATAAACTCCATGGTGGAGCCCGCCACGGCCCCTGTGAACGGAAGCCTTGTGTTCAGGGTGATGGTAAATGGTGAAGGGTATCTAAAACCTGTAACGCCACCAGCTTTCCCGCAAACGCCGGGGTTCGAGGCTTTCGAGCCCAAAACGATGGACAGTCTGGATAAAACCGGCGGGCGGATCGTGTCCAAAAGGATTATCGAATACCCCTTGGTTCCCAGGGATGAGGGTGAAAAAACGTTGCCAGCCATCAAACTGGCTTGGTTCGACCCGTCTGCCGGGAAATATGTGGAGAAAGAAACCGCGCCAATTAAAGTCACCATAACCCGGTCCACGGGCGGGCCATCGCAGATTGGGGCCGGAGAGCAAGCCATTGCCCGCGCCAGGCAGGGTATGCGGTATATCAAGCCGGATATGGTCACGCTGGAAAACTATAGCTCGCCATTTTACAAACAGGCGTGGTTCTGGCTGATATTGGTATTGCCCATCCCCTCGTTCTTCACGGGCCTTTATCTTATAAAAAGACGGGAGCGTATCCTTTCCGACGAGGGGTTGACCCGTTTTACATACGCCGGGAAAATCGCCCGGAAGAAGCTGGACGAGGCGGAGAAGAAAAAGGATCAAAAAGAGTTCTACGCCGCGCTGGACATGGCTTTACGGGGTTATCTGGCGGACCGGTGGAACCTTACGGCCCCATCCATAACAAAAGAGCTTCTCGGGGAGAAACTGACAGGCGCCGGGGAAGATACCCTTGCGGAATTTGAGGAGTTGTTCGAATCCATAGAGATGGCCCGTTACGCTCCGGCGTTCCCCGAGGAACGGCGAGGCGGCGATATGGCGAAGACCAGAAGGCTTGTCGGCGCCATGGAGAAGATGAAATGAGATGGTTTTCGATCATAGCCGCTCTGCTGGCGCTTTTGGCGAACGCCGCATGGGCCAGGGACAACGCGGAAATATACAACGCCGGAAACGCCCTTTATCAGGCGGGGGATTATGAGGGGGCAATCGGGTTATATAACTCTATAACAGCCGCGAACCCGGACTTGGAATATAACCGTGGCGCCGTATATTTGAAACTTGGCCGCCTGGGCAAAGCCGCCGTTCATTTCCACCGGGCGCTTCGTTTGAAACCAGGAGACGCCGACGCATTGGCAAACATCGAATACATAAATTCCATCAAGAAGGATAAAGAGCGACTGGCGGGGGACAATATCGCGGGCTGGATTTATGGCTTCACGCTCTCGCTAATGCCCTTAGGGTGGGGGCTTGTTGTGGCTTTATCGCTTTATTACGGGGCGGTGGCCGCCATGCTGGGCGCCATAGCCATGAGAAAACGGTTTCCGAAAGTTCTCATTGCGGCTTCGGCGGCATTGTGGATGTTGACGGGCTTGTCCGGCGGCGTGGCTGGCGCCAGGATTTATGAAATAGAGCGAGGGGATATGGCCGTGGCCGTGGCAGATTCCGTGGATGTATTTTTAGAGCCCCAAGGCTCCAGTGAAAAGGTTTTCACCTTCCACGACGGAACCATGTGCCAGATAGGCAGGGTTGAAAAAGGTTTCGCGTTCATAACCCTCAACAGCGGTTTCTCCGGCTGGGCGGAGATTGCCAACCTCGAGGTGATATAAAAAAAACCGGCGAATCATAAAGACCGCCGGTTTTTTTTGATAGCGCCTTTATAGGGTGGAGGGTTACTCCTCCTCCCCCTCGCCGGGTTTGCCATAAACAACCACTTTAACTTCCGCCTCGGGAGTAAAAGTTTTACCACAAAGGGTGTTCACGCAGGTGTTCTCCACCCCCACAACCCCCTCCTGGTTCGTTTTGCAATGAGGACACAACACCACCGTTGTGGAGCTTTGTTTTTGAGCCTGCTCAGCCATTAATGAATCTCCCAGTTAACAGGTTTGGCAACGGCTTATTATATAAAGCCCCGCGCTAAAAACAATGGCGCTCCATCGTATGGCGCGCCTGAATGGAAAAACCAATGCTCCGCGAAAGGGGCGCTCGCCAACCATGGTGATCATGAAATCATTGATTTACAAATATATATAAGCTTATTGAGCCTTGTTTATATGAATTAAAAACCCTTGACTAAAATTGCCGCCGCAAATATAAAAAAGGAATCTTGATGGGGATTTTCACCTTTCCCCATACGTCCCATTCTCTTTATATATTTAACTCGTTTGGTTCCGGTGTGAATTGGGCGCTTTTATAGGGCGCCCGTTGAAATTTTTAATTCCTTTTTTTTAGTTGGAGGGGTTTTATGCGAACCAAAAGCCTGCTATCGCTGGGGCTGGCCGCCATAATGGGTATGGCCATGGCTTCCAGGGCGGACGCTTATCCTGCCCGTGGCGCAGAGCCAGCGGAAGGGTGCCGCGCCTGTCACGTGAACACGGAGTTTAGGGGCAAACTCTCGGTAAAGATGCTTCGCGTGAAGGACGGCAAACAGATTGTTGACGATTATAACCCGATGACGAACACGATCTTCATCCCCGTCCATCCGGGTGGAAAGGTCAGTTACAAATTCGTTCTGGGCGCCAAAGAAGGTGGAAAGGCCAAAGCCGTGGGCTGGCTGTGGAAGCTTCCCGCCGGTGTGGAGACCGAACTGCCCAACTGCGTGCGGAAACTGGAGCAGGGCCAGCCGTGGACCAAATACACCGACACCGACGGCCAGGAAAAGGATGTGAAGTTCCACACCGTTGCCGGACAGACGTTCTTCTTTAGCGGGGCTGTTTCCGACCAGCCCATGATCGGCGAGCTTCGCGTTGCGCTCGGTAAAGACAGCATGGGCCCCGAGGCGCTGGCCGGGCATACCATTAAGGTCATTTTCGTTCCTGCGGCAGGGGAGTAACAAACCATGAAGAAGACGATACTTACCATTTTGGCCCTGTTGATAGCTCCGGTGATGGCTTTTGCCCTTCCCGGCTCCTCCGTTTATCCAAACGCCAAGGCCGGGAACGAGTTCGGCCCGGTTCCTTGCGCCGGTTGCCACAAGAGCAACGGGGATTTTGAGAAGAACATCTACGTTGATGTGCGTGACAACAAGGGCGCCAGCCTCATTAACAAGGAAGGTGTGGCCGAGATACCGTTCAAAGCCGGTGAAACCACCGAGCTGGAGGTTGTTGTGGGCCTAAAGGATCAGGATAAAAAGGCCAAGCTGGCCGGCTGGTTTGTGAACGTGCCCCAGGGCGCCTCGCTGGCCCACGGCTCGGTGAACTATTGCTACCAGCGCCTCAATTACGAGGTGCCGCCGCAATTTACCGCCGACAAGAAGCCGTACCGCACTTTCGACAAGCATTCCATAAGCTTTCCGAAATATTTCGCCCCCACCGAGACCGAGCTTTGGGTGGGCGTGGGCGGTAAAGCCACGGATTTGGAGCCCGGCTCCGATGGCAGGAAGGGTACCATGGGGCTCAAGACCATAAAGCTCAAGTGGGTGAAAGACACCCTTAACTAAGGGTTTTTAGGTCAATCGTTCCGGGGATATCCGCGGCTATCGGTGGTGATGGCTGTTGGTATCCCCAGTTTTTTTCCCATGGATGCCGCGGTAGCGGTTGATTTCGTTGTTAACGCCGCGAAAAATAATGAAAAAACATCGAAAAAATTCCCACGCAGGCATTTGATTTTGTAAAATATAACTTGGGATTGAGATTTTGTATAGCCAGTGCCGCTGGAGCCGGTTCTTCTCCCCGCGCCAGTCTGTCGGGCTTTAGTACGTGTTTACAACTTCCTTTTTTCTGTAGGAGTAAGCTTGTTTATGCCCAAATTGCCGATCGTCAACGATCTCGGCTTTTACGAGATAAGGATGGAATCAATCGGCGGGTTCGGCGCGAACCTTGCCGGAAAAATCCTGGGCGAGGCGGGGGTGCTTGGAATGGGGTTCAACGGCTCCAATTTCTCCAGCTACGGCTCGGAGAAAAAGGGAAGCCCCGTTAAATCCTTCGTCCGGTTCTGCGACCCGTCCGTGAATGTGCGCGTCAACAGCCCTGTCACAGAGCCTCATTTGCTGGTGATCTTCCTTGAAAGCATGCTCTCTTATCCGGGCATCCTCTCAGGCGTAAGCAAGAACACCACTGTGATTCTCAACACGGCCCTCTCCCCGGAAGAAGCCAGGGACAAAATGAAACTTCCCTGCGGCACGCTTGTCACCATAGACGCGATGCGTATCGCCGTGGAGGAGAAAACCAGGGTGAACACAGCCCTTCTTGGCGCCATTTCCGCCGCTTCGGGCTTTATCGACCCGGACGTGGTGAAGAAATATATAGAGCACAACCTTGGCAAGAAGTACTCTTTCCTGGTTCCAGCGAACATAAAAACGTTCGACCGGGGCTTTGCGGAATGGAAAAAAGCGGTCTTTGACGAAGACGGCAAATATCCGCTCCAGCCCTTCCGCCGGGATGGCCAAAAATCCGGCTACATGAGCCAGCACATAGGCGGGGCCATAACCACACCCGGAAACTCCATCCACAAAGACCTCACCGTTTCCCGGATGGGTTTCGTGCCGGTCCTCCACAGGAGCAAATGCACATCTTGCGGAGAGTGCGACATAACCTGCCCCGATTACTGTTTCGAATGGAAAGCCATTCCGGACAAGAAGGGTAAAGACGCCCAGACACTACAGCGGATCATTTACCAGTACTGCAAGGGATGCCTGCGTTGCGTGGACATTTGCAAGTTCGAGGCGCTGGAATCCAAAGTGGAGTACGAGGTTGACCCGCAGATCATTAAAGATGGATATACCGAATAACAGCGTCTCCCGCCGGTTATTAATGGCGGGAGATTCACAGGAGGTTTTATAAAATGGGTTCCGTTACAGAAACAAAAGAAATTCAGCCTGGCGTGGAAAATACAACCCAGACTGTGGATTTCAAGTCCGGCAACGAAATGTCGTCGCTGGCGGCGGCCCAGGTCAATTTCCACGTGATGGGTTATTACCCCATCACGCCGTCCACCGAGGTGGCCGAGTATCTGGACGAGATGGCGGCCAACGGCGAGGCGCATGTGCATCTTGTGCCTGGCGACGGGGAGCACGGCGCGGCGGGTATCTGCTACGGAGCCACCACGGCCGGGGGAAGGGTGTTCAACGCCACTTCGGCCAACGGCCTGTTGTTCTCTTTGGAACAGCTCCCGGTGCAGTCCGGCACGCGCTATCCCATGGTGTTGAACCTGGTTTGCCGCTCGGTGAGCGGCCCGCTGGACATCCGGGGAGACCATTCAGACCTGGTGTCCACGCTGGATATGGGCTGGATAGTGCTACTGGCCAAAGACCCGCAGGCGGTGTACGACATGACCATCGTCGCCGTGAGGATAGGTGAACACGCGGATGTGCGCCTGCCGGTGATAGTGGCCGACGACGGTTTCTTCACCTCCCACCAGAAACGGCGGGTGGAATATTTCGAGGACGAAAACGTTGTGCGCCAGTTCGTAGGGCCGTTTACGCCCCAGAACTGCTCGGTGGACCCGGCCAAGCCCATAACCATCGGGCCGTACATGAACGATCCGGACCAGATAAACAACAAAAAACAGCTTTCCATGGCCATGGCCGCCGCGGAAAGCGTTATCCCAAAGGTTTTCGCCGAGTGGGGGAAAATCTCCGGCAGGAAATACAATGTCCTTGAGACTTACAGGATGGAAGACGCCGAGACGGCCATATTCATCCTAAACTCCGCGGCCGACACCGCCATGGACGTGGCGGACGACCTGCGGAAAAAGGGACAGAAAGTGGGTGTCATATACCCCACAATGATCCGCCCCTTCCCGGCGGAGCTTTTGAGGCAGGCTTGCAAGAACGTAAAGGCTATCCTGGTGGCTGACCGGGCCGATTCATACGGCGCCCATGGCGGCAGGATGTCTCACGAGGTGAAAGCGGCCCTCAAGGACGACCCGGAAAATAAAACCCTGGTAATCTCCCGCATCTACGGCTTGGGCGGCAAGGATTTCTTCGCCGAAGACGCCCGGGAAATGTTCAGAGTTGCCCAGGACGCCGCCAAAAAGGGGAGGGTGGACATACCTTACGACTATATCGGCGCGGAGCCAGGCGACCCCAACTGGAAACCTGTCGCTGGCGTTCCCGCTTTAACAAAGGAACAGCAGTCTCCCGGTATCCTCTCCGTTTACAAGGATGAGAAAACCGGCCTGATGGAAGTTAAAGGGGTAAAGCAGAGAGACCTTACCGCCATGCCCCACCGCATCGTGCCGGGCCACGGCGCCTGTCCGGGTTGCGGCATATTCCCGAACATCGGCACCTTCCTGAAGGGTATCGAGGGGTTTGTGGTGATGCTGTGGCATACCGGTTGCGGCATGGTGGTCACCACGGGTTATCCCAACACCTCATTCGCCGTAACATACATCCACAACCTGTTCCAGAACGGCGCGGCCACGCTTTCCGGCGTGGTGGAGATGTACAAAGAGCGGCAGAGGCGCGGCGAGATACCCAAGGAGCAGGACATAACCTTCATCATGGTCACAGGCGACGGCGGGCTGGACATCGGCCTGGGGCCAGCCTTGGGCACGGCCTTCCGCAACCACAACCTGATAGTCCTGGAGTATGACAACCAGGGTTACATGAACACCGGGGCCCAGCTTTCGTTCACTACGCCCATCGGCCATTCCACTTCCACGTCCAACATCGGCACGGTGGGCCGTGGCAAAACCTTCGGGCATAAGGACACGGCCCAGCTGTTCGCCGCGTGCCACATCCCTTATGTGTTCACGGCGACAGAGTCCATGTACAAAGACCTTATCCGCAAGGCGGCCAAGGCCCAGTACTACGCCAAGCACGAGGGTATGGTGTTCGGCAAGCTCTTCTCCGACTGCCCGCTGAACTGGCGCCACGCCGACAACACCGGCCAGGAAGTGGTCCAGGCGGCGGTGGATTGCAATTTCTTCCCCCTCTACGAGGTGGAGCATGGCATAACCACCCTCAATTACGATCCGGAGGCCAAAGGCAAGAAGGTCCCTGTAACGGACTGGCTGAAGCTTATGGGCAAAACAAAGCACATGCTTACGCCTCCCTATAAGGAAATCGTGGACGGCTTCCAGAAAGAGGTGGACCGGCGGTTCGCAAGAATCAAGGCCATGAGCGAGAATCCGTTGCTGTAACCTGAAAAGCGAGATGTTAATGCTACCCGCCGCGCTGGTAAAATAGCCCGGCGGGCTTTTTTTTGAGTCCGCGTTTTACAAGTAGAATGAGGCATGGGCAAAGTAAGCCGGTTCGAGGATATCCTTTCGGCTTTCGCCGACGCGGTGGTGATTCTGGACAGCCAGGGATCCATCGAATGGCTCAATCCCGCCGCTGAACAATTAATGGGTACCTCCATGGGGCATGTGGCGGGTCATTTCATGTCGGCGCTGTTCCCCGAACGCTCGCCGGTGCATTCGGTTATCCACCAGGCCATGAGCGCAGGCATGTCGGTTACAGATCATGACGTGGTCTTCAAAAACCGGCACGGGGATTCGGCGCCCGTAGGGGTCTCAGTTTATCCATTGCGGGAAGCCGAGGGGGGCGGGGTGGCAGTGGTTATCCGCGACAGGACCACCCTAAAGGCGCTGGAACGGTTCATGGGTATGAACGAGCGTCTGTCGGAGCTGGCCACGCTGGCGGCGGGCATCGCCCACGAAATAAAAAACCCGCTGGGCGGCATCCGGGGCGCGGCCCAGCTATTAGGCGATGAGCTGGCCAGCGAACCGGTGAACGAATACACAAACCTGATCATCAGCGAGGTGGACCGCATTAGCAGGCTGGTGGTGGATTTAATTGAGTTGAACGAGCCGGGCCAGTTCGCCAAGGAGCCCCTCAACATCTACCCAATACTGGACAACGTGGTGAGACTTTTAAAGAGCGCCATGGAAACCAAGGGGATAAAGGTGGCCAGGCAGTTCGATCCAAGCCTTCCCCCGGCCTTGGGGGACGCAGACCGGTTAAAACAGATATTTTTCAACATACTCAAGAACGCCGTGGAGGCGTGCAATCCGGGCGGCCAGGTAACCATAACCACATCGCTGGCTTGGCGGGCGCCCCGCGCCACAACATCGGGCAGAAGAGCCAGGTTTATCCTTGTGGAAGTGGCGGACGAAGGGCAGGGGATGGATGAAGATACCCTCTCACGGCTATTCACCCCGTTCTTCTCAAGAAAGAAGGGCGGATCGGGTTTGGGGCTGTCCATGACGTTGCATCTGGTGCAGGCCCACGACGGCCTTTTGGAGGTGTCCAACCGTGGCGAGGCGGGTGGCGTGGTGGCCTCGATATATCTGCCATACGAATCGTCATAACATTTCTGGATGGGCGGTATGGCGTTGTATAATTGGCGGCAAGGGGCGTTTTATCCGGGGCGGGAATCATGGAATAATCCAGCCCCCCCGGTGTTTCAGCGTAACCCTCGCCTTTTAAGAGTTTTTGGAGGGCGGTTAGGCTCTGATGGCCATGTTGAACATCCTTCCTGAGAATCCGCGCTAATGGCTTATGCGGTAATAGGCCTCTCGCTTACCTTACAACTTATAGCCGCCGCCGTTGCTTGGCGGCTAATAAGGATAACCGGCTGGAAACTGGCATGGGGCCTTTTAGCCACAGCGCTGGTCCTCATGTCCGTCCGCAGGTTCAATTCCCTGCTGACCGCCATTCTCAGCGATACCGCTCTTCGAGTGGATCTCCCGGCGGAGCTTCTTGCCTTGCTCATCTCAATCATGCTTCTTGCCGGAATTGCCCTTATAGGACCCATGTTCCAGGAGTTAAAAAGCCGCGAAGAAATAAAAAAGGAAAGCGATGCCAGGTTCCATACCCTCATAGATAGTGTTACCGACCCTGTGTTTATCCACGACAGAAACGGCATGTTCACAGAAGCTAACAGGATCGCCTGCGAAGTCTTGGGTTACACCCGCAAGGAGCTTCTCTCCATGTCTCTTCAAGCAGTGGAGCAAGACTTTACGAGGGAAAAACTGGAAGAGCTCTGGGGCGACTCGCTTAGCGGCAGAGCCATGACTGTACAGCGCATTTATAGAAAAAGGGATGGGAGCGCCATTCAGGTTGAGGTAAACGCCGGTCTTATGGGCCGGGATGATGAACGAATGATGCTCGTCGCCCGGGATGTGACAGAAAGGAACCTGGCCGAGGAGAACCTGAAGGAGAGCCAGTACCGCCTGCAAAGAGCCCATACCGCCGCCAAGCTGGGGGATTGGGATTGGGACATTGTTAAGAATGACCTGCGATGGGCTGACCAGATATACAAGATATTCGGTCTTACACCCCAACAGTTCGGCGCGTCATACGAGGCGTTTCTAAATTCCGTCCATCCCGATGACAGGGAAATGGTTAAGAGCGCCGTGAACCAGGCCCTGAACGAGCGTAAGCCGTACAGCATCGTCCACAGGATTGTGCTACCCACAGGTGAAATAAGGTTCGTTCACGAAAGCGCCGAAGTGATATTCGACGAAGTGGGAAGGCCCGTGAAGATGTGGGGCACGGTGCAGGATATCTCTACGTTGCAACAGGTTGAAGAGGAGCGTCACCGGGCCAGCGAATTTATGGAGAAAGTCCTTCAAAACGCCACGAACTCCTTATTCGCGCTGGACATGGAGGGACGGTTCCGCCTGATAAGCGATTTCGGGGCGCAGTTAAGCGGATTCAGCGCCGCCGAGCTTGCGGGCCAGCAGTTCTTGAAGCTGGTTTCCATTAAAAGCCAGAAGTTGGCCAGGGAAAGCCTGGACGCGGCCCTGATTGGCCGGAGCATGATGGGGTTCAAAATTGAAATAACCCGCAAGGATGGGCAAACGCGGGTACTGCTTATGAATGTCTCCCCTCTGTTCGACAGGGGCGCCGTGATAGGCGTGGTAGGAAGCGCGGAGGACATCACTGACCGGCTGAAAGCCGAAGACGCTTTGAGAAAAAAGAACGTAGAACTGGAACGCTCAAACCAGGAGCTGGAATCCATGGCCTACGTGGCCTCCCACGATTTGCAGGAGCCTCTCCGGATGGTGTCCAGCTACCTGCAACTGCTGGAGAAAAAATATAAGGGCCGTTTGGACGACACGGCGGACGAGTTCATCAACTTCGCCGTGGACGGCGCCAAACGGATGCAGGCGCTTATAAATGATATGCTCGAATATTCCAGGGTAAGCTCCAGGGCCAGGCCGCTGGCGCCCGCGCAAAGCGGAGATTGTTTGCGGATGGCCCTCCGCAACCTGGAAATCATAATAAAAGAGCAGGTGGCCATTATTCATTCGGGTGAACTGCCCAGAGTGATGGCGGATCAAAACCAGCTTATAACGCTTTTTCAGAACCTGCTGACCAACGCAATAAAATTCCATAAAAAAGGCGCTCCACCGGAAGTGGACATCAGCGCTACCCGGCAGGATGGAGAATGGGTGTTCGCCGTAAAAGACAATGGCATTGGCATAGCGCCGGAGTTCGCGGGTAAAGTGTTCGGGGTGTTCACAAGACTGCATCCAAGGTCTGAATATGAGGGCACGGGCATAGGGCTGGCCATCTGCCAAAAAATTGTGGCCCGCCATGGCGGAAGGATCTGGGTGGAATCCAAGCATGACAAAGGCAGTGTGTTCTACTTCACGTTACCCTCTGTGGAGGATAAGACCGCTGAGACAGTAACCGCTTCCGAACATGACAAGGGTGGCGTTTAAAAAGACAGGGGAAAGAAATGACCGTGATATTCGGCAGAAAGATAGAGATACTGCTTGTGGAGGACAACCCCGGCGACGTGCGCCTTACCATGGAGGCGCTAAAGGAGGGGAAAATAATAAACAACCTCAACGTGGTGGAAGACGGGGTTGAGGCGCTGGATTTCCTTTACAGAAGGGGCAAATGGGCCGCCGCCCCCAGGCCGGACATTATTTTGCTGGATCTGAACCTGCCCAAAAAAGACGGACGTGAAGTGCTGGAGGACATCAAGAAAACACCAGACCTCATGCGCATCCCCGTGGTGATCCTCACCACCTCCCAGGCGGAGGAGGACATTGTCCGTACATACAATCTGCACGCCAACTGTTACATCACCAAACCGGTGGATTTCGACCAGTTCATAAAGATAATAAAATCCATAGAGACATTCTGGCTGGAGATTGTGCGCCTGCCGCCGAATTAAGACGGCGCAACCGTTCCGAAGAAATAAAAAACGCCGGGCTTTATTAAGACCCGGCGTTTTGAATTGTCGTAGCCAGCCAGAGGCCGGTTACATCACGGCCATTTTCCTGGCGTATTTCTTCCGGTCTTCCTCGTTCAGGTATCTCTTGCGCAAGCGGATGGCGTCTGGGGTTATCTCCGCCAGCTCGTCGGCGTTCAGATACTCCAGCGTTTGCTCCAGCGAAAGCTTCCTGGGCGGGGTGAGCTTAATGTTGTCGTCGGAACCGGAAGCCCTGGTGTTGGTAAGCTTCTTGCCCCTTACTATGTTCACCACCAGATCCGTGTTCTTGTTACACTCGCCCACTATCATTCCCTCGTAAACCTCCGTGCCGGGCTCTAAAAAGAATTCGCCACGGTCGGTAAGTTTGTCCAGTGAATAGGCCGTACTCGAACCGGACTCCTGGCTGATAAGCACGCCGTTCCGGCGGCCCAGGATGGGCCCGGCCCACGGGATGTACCGGTGGAAGTTATGGTTCATGATGGCCGAACCGCGGGTTTCGGTGAGAAGCTCGCCGTGCATGCCGATAAGGCCCCGGGCGGGAATGGTGAACTCCAGCCTGGTCCATCCGGCGTTCATGGGGGCCATGTTTTTAAGCTCACCCTTTTTAACGCCGAACTTTTCGATTACCTTACCGGCGTAACCTTCTTCCACGTCCACAATCACGAACTCTTCCGGCTCCATCTTTTCGCCGTCGATCTCGCGGATAATAACCTCGGGACGGGACACGGAAAACTCGTAACCCTCCCGGCGCATGGTCTCTATGAGTATGGCAAGATGCAGTTCGCCCCGGCCCGAAACCTTGAAAGAGTCGTTCTCCTCGGCCCGTTCAACTTTTAAAGCCAGGTTTGTCCTCTGCTCCTGCTCCAGCCTGTCGCGAAGATGCCTTCCGGTCACCTTGTCGCTGGATCTCCCGGCGAATGGCGAGGTGTTCACGGAAAAGGTCATGGATATGGTGGGCTCGTCTATCTCGATAACCGGCAAAGCCTCCGGGAACTCCTTGTCCGCCAGTGTCTCGCCAATGTCCAGGTCCTTAAATCCCGCGGCCATCACCAAAATGTCTCCGGCGGTGGCGGATTGGGTTTCAGCTTTTGAAAGACCCTCGATGGAGAATATCTTTGTGACTTTCGACTGGCTAATGTCCCCGTTCCTGTTTATCCTGGCGATGTTATCGCCCACGGAAACCTTGCCCCGGGTAACCTTGCCTACGGCCATCCTGCCAAGAAACTCGCTGTACTCCACGGAGGTGACCAGCATCTGGAAAGGCTTATCGGCGTTCACCAGTGGGGCGTCCACCTTCTCCACGATAGCGTCCAGCAGAGGCGCCATTGTCTCGCCGGGAACCTCAAAATCCAGCGAGGCTATGCCCTTTTTCGCCGAGGTGTACACCACGGGGAAATCCAGCTGTTTGTCGTTGGCGCCCAAAGAGGCGAAAAGATCGAAAACCTGGTCCAGCACCCATGCGGGGCGGGCGTCGGCCCGGTCTATCTTGTTTATAACAACCAGCGGGGCAAGGCCGGTCTCCAGCGATTTGCGAAGCACATATTTCGTCTGGGGCATGGGGCCGTCCACCGCGTCCACCAGCAGAAGGGCGCCATCCACCATTTTCAGGATGCGCTCCACCTCGCCGCCGAAATCGGAGTGGCCCGGGGTGTCCACGATGTTCACTTTCACGCCTTTCCAGCGCACCGAGGCGTTCTTGGCGAAAATGGTTATGCCACGCTCCCGCTCCAGGTCGTTGGCGTCCATAATGCGTTCGCCCACCTTCTCGTTCTCGCGGAAAAGGCCCGCCTGTTTGAAAAGCGTGTCCACCAGCGTGGTCTTACCGTGATCCACGTGGGCGATCACGCATATGTTCCTTATGTCTTCCCGTCTTGTCACTTCCATCGCTTCCGTCCGTCGATTGTTTGCGCCGGTTACCATGTTCTTCTCGGCGAAATTTTTAATATTAACATATTTATATGAAAAAGTGGTGGTATTAAGTTAATTTTTGAATAATAACGGCCCCGGGCCATGCCCAGGTTTATCCCCGGTCCATATTATGATTTAGCGGATGGGATGCCATGCAACCTGTTTATTTATCGCGAGAAAGCGGCGCGGCGCCCAGGGGTGGATGTTAAAAGTACCGGCGCGTAATTGGGTGGTGTCCCAGTTTGAATGTACGGGGAAATTCTTCACTTATGTTCAGAATGACAATATAAAAGCCGTTGATAACATTGCCATCCTGAGCGAAGCGCAAGCGAAGTGAAGGATCTGTCCATTATTTGAGATTCAAATTGAGACACTACCTGCGATTGTATGCGATTGCATCGGTTAACGGCTTCCGATAATATAAATCTTTAGAGCGAAAAAGCTCTTGGCGAGGGAGCTGTTTTCCATGGATAGGAGTTGGCCAATGGAATTCAATTGGGATGAGAGCTACAGTGTCGGCGTCCGGAAATTTGACGACCAGCACAAGAAACTTTTCAGCCTTTGCGACCAACTGAACAACAGCGTCAAGGAAGGGAAGGGCCGCGCCGTTTTGGGCGATATTCTGGACGAGCTTCAGGAATACACCAGCAAACACTTTCTGGCGGAGGAGATAGACATGCTCTCCCAGGGCTATCCGGATTATGAAACCCATAAGGCCGAACATGACAAGCTGAGGCTTCAGGTGCGGGAGTTCTACAATAACTATTACTCCGGCAATATGGTGCTTTCCGAAAACGTGATGGACTTCCTTTCCGACTGGCTAAAGCTCCATATAGCCAAGACAGATAAAAAATACGCCCCGTTTTTTAGCCGGGTCGTTTAACCTTCTTCCGTGACCCTTAAAATCCCCAATTCGATGGAGTGAACCCAGATGCCCTTGACACCCTCCAGGATTCTGACCATTTTGGCGCTGGCCTTTTTCAGCGTTGCCTCCATGGCCCAGGCCGCAGACCGCGCCGAGGTGGAGGCAATCATCCGCGATTACATAAAGAAACATCCGGAGGAGATCGCCGAGGCCCTGCAGAAACACATGGAGTCCCAGCGCGCCCGGCAGGAAGAAGCCGCTTTCCAACAAGCGTTGAGAGACAGGGTTTCGGTTCCGCTGGAAGGTTCGCCGTCGCTGGGGCCGGACAAGGCCCAGTTTACGATAGTGGAGTTCTCCGATTTCCAGTGCCCCTTCTGCGCCAGGGCCGTGGGCATTATCCATGATCTCGTCAGCAAGCACCGGGGCAAGATACGGCTTGTGTTCAAGCAACTGCCTCTGCCGATGCACGCCAAGGCTCAAGACGCGGCGAAAGCTTCGCTGGCGGCCAACGCACAGGGTAAGTTCTGGGAGTACCGGGAAAAACTGATGGCCACCCAGGCTGAATGGGGCCCGGCCCCAAACGCCAGGGCGCTATTTCTCAAATACGCCAGGGAAATGGCCATGGATGTAAACCGGTTTGAAAAAGACATGGCCAAACCCGAATTCCAGAAACGCATAGACGCGGATATGCAATTGGCCAAAAAACTGAATGTGAACGGGACTCCCGCCTATTTCGTGAACGGCGTCAAGATCACCGGCGCCAGGGAACTGGAGTATTTCGAGAAAGTAATGAACGCCGTGGGAGCCACGCCTGGCGGGCAACCCAGGAAATAACCATTTCGCGTGGCCGGCGCGGTTTTTCCAGTCAGCGCCGGCTTTAGGCTTTTTGCTAACCTGTCACTAGCGGGCGAATGTCATCCCCAGCACCAGCACCACCATCATCACCGCCGCGTAAGAAGATAAACCGAAAACCAGCACCATTAACAGAGTGCTATCCGTGAGCTTTTTTAACTCACTATCCTTGGGCTTTACAGCCTCTCCCTGTGCCATTTTGGAATCCCCTCCGGATATTTAAAGAAGAATTATTGGAAGAAATGTTTGATATTAAGATTGCGGCCAATCAATAAAGATTCAGCAAAAGCGGGGATTTTTCATGGGTTTAGGCATATTTTATACATGTTATCGTTCATTGTTCGTACTGGCCTGCGGGAGGATAACCATCCTTGTTCAGCGACAACTGTTGAAAAGCGATAATTATGTTACACACGGTGCTAATTTCGTGGCATAATTAGCTTTGGTGGGGATTTTAGCTTGAAAATCAACTAGTCACGGTTTTTTCCGAATGGCGACTCTATCATCCGGTCAAACAGCCGAAGCCCTCGACGAACTTGAGCCATCCACTGTTTTGAACCGGCAAGCGCTGGTTTCCATCCTTGGCAGGATCAGGGAATTCAAAGGATTTTCCAAAACCCAGCTTATCAGGATAGCCCGTCAGAAAGTGGTCTATTGGGGGCCGGACGAGTTTATCATCCGCGAGGGGTTGAACAATCAGGATCAAATGTTCATCCTGCTGGCTGGCAAGGTATATGTCCAGAAAAAGGTGGAGAAAGACAGCGCGGTCTCTTACGAACAAATGGCGGAGATCATGGGCCCCTCCATTTTCGGCGAGAACTCTTTCTTCACCGGCCTGGCCCGGTCCGCCGCCATATACGCCCGCGAGAGGACGCCGGGGATAGTACTGAACCGTGAGGACTTCATGCGCCTCATAAGTCTGGACAAATCAACCGTGGTCGGGTTCTTGAAGCATATGGCCTCAGAAAACCTGCAAAGGGCCGAGCGCACGCTGGTGCTATACATGGGTACGCTCCAGCTTATCCTTAAAGACGCCAGCATAAGCAAGCTCAGCTATTACCATATGCTTAATACCATGAGCGCCGCGCTTACCAAAAAGTCCAGCGATGTGGAGATGTGGACAAGGCTTGTGCGGGACATAATGCTTTTCATCCGGGAGCTGAACAACACCCTCCAAGACCTTTATCTGTTCGCCAACCAGCCGGAGCTGAAAATAGTTTCGGTGGATTTCAAAAAGTTCAGCCTGTCCAAGGCGCACAGGTTCTACATTGTTTTCCGCACGCTGGTGGAAGACCTGTACCAGACCCAACAGCTTGTCCCGCTAAACTCCGTGAATTTCAAGGATAGTTTCCTGTCCGCGGTGATGACCACCATGGAGCAGGGGATACATTTCGTGGACTATCCGAAGATAATCTCCATTTCCAACGAGGCTTACGGCGAGTTTCTGGCCATACACAAGGAGTTGGGCTTTGATCTTCTGCGGGAAGTGAAAGCGGCGAACATCGCTACCCAGGAGGAGGAAAAGAAATTCATGAACCTGCTTTGGGAATCTTTCTGACCGCCTTTCCCGTGTTCACTTAAACCATTCCGCATCGTCCACACAACGCATATCCAGCCTGAAAAGGTCTTTGTCCACCCGCCCTATCACAGGCGGGTTTTGGGAGCGGAACCATAACGCCAGTTCGTTGGGTCCCATGGTTTTGCTTTTTATCGCCACAGAATATGAGGGTATGTCCATCTCCGGCAGGGAACCGCTTCCCGCCTGGCACACGTCTTCCATCACAAACACATCCGCATCATCGCCCAACCGGGTTTTTAACACGGCGGCGGCTTCACCGGCGGTTTTTCTTACTTCCTCCAGATTTCTTGTGAGATAACGCAGGGTGGGGATTTGGCGCAACGCTTCTTCAGGGTTGAGGTATAGCCGCAAGGTGGCTTCCAGCGCGGCTAGTATCATCTTGTCCAGCCGCAGGGCCCGTTTAAGATGGTTCTTGTTGATGGCAGTTATCAGGTTTTTATCCCCGGCTAATATTCCAGCCTGGGGCCCGCCTAAAAGTTTGTCGCCGGATATGGTGACGATTCCCGCCCCCTCCTCCAGCGTTTCTTTCACCGTGGGTTCGTGAGGAAGTCCGTAAACGGCCATATCCAGTATGGCGCCGGAGCCTAAATCCACCATGAACGGAATTCCTTTCCGGTTGGCAAGCTCCGCCAGCTCCTTGGTGGAAGGCTGGGTGGTGAACCCGATTATTCTGTAATTGCTGGTGTGGGCGCGAAGTATCATTCCGGTGTTATCGTTCACCGCCTCTTCATAATCTTTCAGGTGTGTGCGGTTGGTGGTTCCCACTTCCCGAAGGACGCATCCGCTCCGGGCCATTATCTCCGGCAGACGGAACGAGCCGCCAATCTCGATAAGTTCCCCCCGGGAAACGATAACCTCTTTACCCGGCGCAAAAGTGTTCAACGCCAGCAGAACCGCCGCGGCATTATTGTTCACCGCTGTGGCCGCCTGGGCGCCGGTATGGGCGATGATCAGTTCTTCCACCAGAGTGTCTCTATCTCCCCGTGCGCCTTTATCCAGGTCGAACTCCAGGTTTACGTTGGATTCTCCGGCTAACCGGGCCGCCTGCGCGGCGGATTCGGCCAATAAAGCCCTGCCCAGGTTTGTGTGGATAACCACGCCGGTGCAATTGATTACCCGCTTGAGCCTGGGGGCCGTCATACCCTCCAGAATTTCTTTTACGCGCCGAAGCCATGATGGATCGTTTTCCGGCATGGAATACCCATCGGAGCCTGACAGGATATTTTTCCGGGCTTCGTTCAGGGTTTCCCTTAAAGCGTTCAATACGGATTCCCGCCCGAACTGGCCGATAAGCTCCACGGCGTCATGGCATTGCGACAACCTGTCTATGGAGGGGAGAAGACGAAGCTTTGCGTCGCTCATGCCAGATGACCCGCCGTAATGGATTCCATTTCTTCGGCCATGGCTTCCCATTCGGCCAACAGCGTATCGTTCCTTTTCTTGGTGTCGGAAAGTTCCTTGGCTAGGCTCCGGGCTTCTTCAGGGTTCTGATAAATTTCCGGATTCGCCAGCGATCCCTCAAGCTCGGCGATGCGGTTTTCCACCCGGTTTATCTCTTCCTCGGTTTTGGAGAGACGCTGTTTTAACGGCCCCACCTTCCGGTTAAGCTCCTGCCTCTGTTGGGCAGACTCCCTACGTATCTCTTTCCTGGATGCTTTAGATACGATTCCATCGGTCTCTTCATCACGCATCCCGGAAATTTCCGAAACCCTGCGGGACTCGTAATAGGCGTAACCGCCGTGGTATTCCGTAAGCCTGCCCCGGTCTATCCGCACAACCTTGTTGGCTATGGCGTCGATAAACGCCCGGTCGTGGGAAATCATCAAAATGCACCCGCCGTATTGCGCCAAGGCTTTTTCAAGGGCCAGCCTGCTTTGCAGGTCCAAGTGGTTCGTGGGCTCGTCCAAAAGAAGCAGGTTCGTGGGCGTAAGGGCCAGCTTGGCCATGGCCACCCGGGCCTTCTCGCCGCCGGAGAGGGAGGATATTTTCTTGTGAACGTCATCCCCGTGGAACAGGAACGCCCCCAGGCATGTCCGGGCCATGGGAATAAACTCGAATGGGATGGAAGTTGTAACCTCATCCAGAATTGTTTTGTTCACATCCAGCGTTTCCGCCTGATGCTGGGCGAAATAGCTTGGGGCCACGTTGGCGCCGAAAGATATTTTCCCGCCGATGGATGGAATCACGCCAGCGATGGTTTTCAACAGGGTGGATTTTCCCGCCCCATTGGGGCCCACCAGCGCGATCCGTTCCCCGCGGCGCAACGCGAAATCAAGCTCACGCAAAACCGGCTTGTCCCCGTAGGATACGGAGATTGAAGCCAGCTCAACGGCGGTATGGCCTATCCTTCCGGTCTCCTGAAACTTGAACGCCACGGGTTTTGGGCTTTGCCTGATCTCTATGCGCTCGATTTTTTCCAGCGCTTTAACCCGGCTTTGGGCCTGGGTTGCTTTGCTGGCCTTGGCTTTGAACCGCTCTATGAATTTTTCCTGCTTTTCAATTTCCCTCTTTTGCAGGGAGGCCTGTTTTTCCAAAAGCTCCCGGTGGGCCTCTTTTTCCCGCACGAAACGGTCATAGGCAAAGGGATAAACCATAAGCTGGCCATCCTCAAGCTCCGCGATGGATGTTATGGCCCGGTTTAAAAAATACCTGTCATGGCTTATCAACACCACCGCGCCCTGATAAGTGGACAGAAATTTTTCCAGCCACTCGGTGGACTCCAGGTCCAGATGGTTCGTGGGCTCGTCCAGCAGAAGGATTTCCGGCGCGGCGGACAGGATTTGAGCCAGCCTGGCCCGGGTGCGCCATCCGCCGGAAAAAGAGCGCATGGGTTTATGAAAATCGCTTTCTAAAAACCCTACGCCCCGCAGGATGGATTTTGCCCGCGCCACATATTCAAACCCGCCAGCGGCTTTGAACCGCTCATGGACGGCGTCCAGCCGGGAGGTCAGGTTTATGGCTGTCTCACCTGTGGCATGTTTTAACTGGTCTGTGATGTCCTCCAGCTCTTTTTCCAGCGCCAGAATGTCTTGCCGCCCTTTTAAAACCTCTTCCAGAAGAGGCTCGTCCAGCGCAGACTCGTCGGTTTCCTGGGTCAAAAACCCGGCCCTTAAGGTTTTGATAAGCCGGGAAACTTCGCCGCTGTCCGGCGCCGCAAGGCCCGCCACGATCTTCATCAACGTGGTTTTTCCGGCTCCGTTGGGGCCAATCAGGCCCACCCGGTCACCCGGCTTTATTCTCCAGGTGATTCCGGTAAAAAGGCTTCTGGCGCCGAAAGATTTTTCAATATTGGTAAGTTGGATCATCGGTAGATTATATTACGAAACCGCTTCGGCGCGGAGGGGAGAGGGCGGGGATGGCTACTTCCGCAACTTGAAAATAAGGCCCACCCGGCTTTTCACGCCGGATTTCCTATATATGGATTTCAAATGCTGTTTTACAGTGGCTTGGGTGATTTTAAGGCTGGCGGCTATTTGGGAGTTGCCCCATCCGGCTAAAAGCATTTCCACTATCTGCCCCTCCCGGCTGGTCAGCATTGCGTTTTGCGGGAGGGAATGGGCATTTTCCAGCAAGGGGTATTTATATGGCAATTCTATCCGGGCTTCAATTCTGGAGTTGTTGCTGAATATCACTGGCGGATGGATTGATAGCCCCAAAACCTCCCCCAACAAATGGCAAAATGACCCGGCGCGCATTTGGACAGTGGCTATCCTGGCTTCCAGGGATTTTGGTGAGGCTTTTCCGCATTCAAGCTGGATGGATAGATGCCTGGCTCCGGCGCCGTTCGCCACAGGCCCGGTGTATTCCGTTACCGATACACGGGAATTACGATATAAAAGCCCCAGTTCCGAAAAAACCGTCGCGATCACCCGCTTGGCCGCCAGGGCGGACTCTACGTCCATACCCCACACAGGTGAAGCGGAGTTCTCCATGGTTCCAATATCAAATCCGGCCTGCCTGGCGGCGGCAACCACTACATCCCGGGCATGAAACATCCCTTCACAATCGTTTTGGGAGCCAACGCCAATTTCTATTGTTGATTCGGCATATAGGGAGCGCGAACCGGATATCTCCAATAAACGGCTGGCGGCGCGGTGGATCTCCGGATGCAGGTTCGTATCCGTCGAATAGAAACCCACTGATATGTGGTTTACATGAGCCAGCCGCACCATCATAACCAGATGGGCCGTGGGCAGTTCGTTGGGTAAAAAGCATTTTCCGCTGGTTACTCTATGCTTGGGGCATAGCTCGCGGCAAGATGCGCCTATTCCGTTGCGCGCAAAAAAGCAGTTCAAATTACTTTGCTGGTGGTGGCTTATAAGGTCCCTCATGGAGCTGTTGGAATGCACTACGGCGCTATCAGGGCCGAATATGAAGGTGGGGGAGGTCATGGAATCCACATATTTTTTTATGGGTTCAAGCATGGAAAGTATTCCCGCCCGGCCGGCATGGCTTTTTATATTCAAGCTGGATTCGCTTACAACCCGCACAAAATGGTTTCCCCCGGTGACTATAGTATAAATCAATTATAAATATATCATAATATGCCTCAAGGGTAATGTCTAGTTTGAAAGTACAGGGGAGATTCTTCACTTACGCTCAGAATGACAATATAAAAGCCGTTGATAACAGTGTCATCCTGGGCGAAGCGCAAGCGAAGTGAAGGATCTGTCTATTATTTGATGTTCAAACTGGGACACCACCCCAGCAAGGGTAAAGATGAAGGATGGCATAAAAAAAGGCCACTTAATGTGGCCGTTGGGGAATTTTGCGGGTACCGCGGTTACAGGCTAACCGATGCCGGATCCGGGAGTGAATACTTTATCCTTCTCTTCCACTGTAAGGTTTAAGGCCTCCAGGATCTTTCGCTGGGTATCCACCCGGCAAGGCTCGCCACGCTCTATACGGTTGAGAGTTTGAACGGAGATTCCAGCTTTTCTGGCAAGCTCCGCCTTGGACATCATAAGATTGTCCCTGAACTCTTTCACCTTGTTAGGCGTTTTCATCTTCGGTTCGATATTCACAGTCACAAATTGCTCGGTTAGGCTTCCATGCATTTTACAGAGTTTCCACTTCTAGACTTTTGTCTGGTATCTAGATATATGGTTAGCAAATCCGGGAATAATGTCAAGCTAATTAAAGAACATTTTGGGTGGCACTTTATCAAAATTCCAACCAATTTAGCGTCAATTATATCAAAAAGTTATCAACCTCACATGGGTATTGTTTGCCGGGTTAACAACATGGTGGGGCATATGCCTGTATCATGCTGATAATTCAGGCCATAACGTTAATTTAACCCTGGTTTTATTTATTTTCTCGGCCTGGCCCTCTATTTTGCTAAAATGCACACTTTCGTTCAATTTGAGCGTCCTCGAAGAATTTTAGAAAGGTTTGCGAGTGGCCATGAAAATTGCTGTTTTGCCCGGTGACGGTATCGGCCCTGAAGTAATGGTTGAAGCCGAAAAGGTTTTAAATAAAGTCGCCAAGAAGTATTCATTAGACCTCCAGCTTGAAAAACGGTTGGTGGGCGGTTGCGCTTATGACCAATATGGAACTCCTTTGCCGGATGATTCACTTAAAGTGGCGAAAGAGGCCGATGCGGTACTGCTGGGCGCCGTGGGCGGCCCCAAATGGGATACTCTCGATTATAGCCTCCGTCCCGAACGGGCGCTATTAGGCCTTCGCGGCGAACTGGATTTATACGCCAACCTGCGCCCTGCTAAGGTATATCCCGCCCTGGTGGACGCCTCCGCGCTGAAACGGGAGGTGGTGGATGGGGTGGACATCATGGTGGTGCGAGAGCTTGTGGGCGGCATCTACTTTGGCAAGCCCAAAGGCGTTGAAACCCTGGCGGATGGAACCGAGCGCGGTTTCAACACCGAGGTTTACACCACGCCGGAGATAGAAAGAATCGCCCGCGCCGCCTTTGAAGCGGCCCGGAAGCGTGGTAAAAAGCTGTGTTCGGTGGACAAGGCCAACGTGCTGGAAAGCTCCGGCCTTTGGCGCAAGACGGTGATCCGCATCCACAAAGATTATCCGGACGTGGAGCTTTCGCACATGTACGTGGACAACTGCGCCATGCAGTTGATCCGCTGGCCCAAACAGTTCGACGTGATAGTCACCAACAACATTTTTGGCGACATCCTGTCAGACGAGGCTTCCATGCTCACCGGTAGCATAGGCATGTTGCCCTCGGCGTCGTTATGCGGGAAGAAGGGGATGTACGAGCCCATCCACGGCTCCGCGCCGGACATAGCGGGGCAGGGGAAGGCCAACCCCATCGCCATGATACTCTCGGCGGCCATGATGCTCGAATATACCTTCGACGCCGCAGGGGCCGCGAAGGATATCGGGACGGCGGTGGCTAAGGTGCTTGACAGCGGATACCGCACGCCGGACATCTACTCCGATGGTATGAAGAAGGTGAATACCAGGGAAATGGGCGGCCTTATCGAACAGGCCATAGGTTAAAATGGGCGCATACGCTCAAAAGAGGCGATGATGAGAAAGAAGGGGTTATATAACGTCGCGGTTGTCGGGGCCACCGGCGCCGTGGGCGAAGAGATGATGAAGGTTCTGGAACAAAGGAAGTTCCCCGTGGCGGATTTCATTCCGTTGGCTTCCTCCAGGTCTGTCGGCAAAAAAGTGACTTTTGGCGAAGACGAGTACGATGTGGAGGAACTCACGGCGGGCTCTTTTGAGAATGTGGACATCGCCCTGTTTTCGGCGGGCGCGTCCCGTAGCCTGGAGTTCGCCCCCCACGCGGTGAAGGCAGGCGCGGTGGTGGTGGACAATTCCAGCGCGTTCAGGATGGATCCGGAAACGCCGCTGGTGGTTCCGGAGGTGAATCCGTCGGCCATAGCGCGGCACAAGGGGATAATCGCCAATCCCAACTGTTCCACCATCCAGATGGTGGTGGCGCTGAAACCCTTGCACGACTATGCCCGGATAAAAAGGATAGTGGTAAGCACCTACCAGTCGGTGTCCGGCACGGGTAAAAAAGCCATTGAGGAGCTGGACCAGCAGACTCGCGACATATTCAACATGCGCGATGTGGAGGCCCATGTGTATCCGCACCAGATAGCCTTCAACTGTCTGCCGCAGATAGACACTTTCCTGGAAAGCGGCTACACCAAGGAAGAAATCAAGATGGTGAACGAGACGAAGAAGATAATGGAGGACGACTCCATAAAAGTCTCGGCCACCGCCGTGCGCGTTCCGGTGTTTTACAGCCATTCCGAAAGCGTGAACCTGGAGTTTGAACGCCCCATCTCCCCGGAGAAGGCGCGGGAGCTTCTTTCCAACGCCCCCGGTGTGGAGCTTAAGGACGACCCCTCGAGGCTCATCTACCCTCTGGCTGTGGAAGCGGCGGGGAAAGATCCGGTTTACGTTGGCCGGATCAGGATAGACGACACCGTGCCCCACGGGCTTAACATGTGGATTGTGTCCGACAACATCCGCAAAGGCGCGGCGCTGAACGCCGTTCAGATAGCCGAGAAACTGCTACAGATGTAATATCACCCGCCGGGGAGCCATAGGGTTCCCCGGGGGAGTTTC
Organism: Nitrospinota bacterium; assembly: GCA_016208975.1. Lineage (NCBI taxonomy): Bacteria > Pseudomonadati > Nitrospinota > Nitrospinota bacterium. The sequence goes on along the minus strand of JACQXA010000001.1, from coordinate 159,667 downwards.
CATACCATCACCCGATTATCGTCCTGTTTCTTCCGGCTTCCTTCGCCGCGTACATGGCCTGGTCGGCCCTGTGGAGCAATTGATCCATGGATTCGCCATGGGCGTGTTCGGCCACACCAAGGCTTACAGTCATCCGGATCGTTTCACCGTTTATGTCCATGGGTGAAGTTTCCACAACATGACGCAGTTTCTCCGCCAGTTCAAAAGCCCGTTTCGTGTCGCAATCCCGCGCCAGCGCCAGAAACTCCTCCCCGCCCCATCTGCAGGCTATGTCTGAAGCGCGTATATTCGCGAGCAGTATCTTCGCCAATTCAGCGATGGCGCGGTCCCCGGTGGCGTGGCCGTATGTGTCGTTTATGCTCTTGAAATAATCAACGTCGAACAGGATTACCGAAAGCGTCATGGGCAGACGTTCGTTTTCTTTCAAGGACTGTTCGAATAAAACTTCGAAAGCGCGCCGGTTATACAAGCCGCTTAGTTTGTCTGTGGTTGCCAGTATCTCAAGCCGCCCCTGGTAATAGTTCACCGTCAGGCTTGCGGCTACCAATATCACTATCGAAACCACAAGACACACCCCCAGGTTAAGCCACAACGTTTGGCGCAGGGTTGCAAGGGATGGGTCTTCCGACTGCTCCACGATAAGGCGCCAATTTAACTCCGGGATATACCGGGAGTTCACCTGCACCGTATCGCCGTCCCTGCGATAGTGGAACGAACCATGGTCAGCAGAGAGGATTTCCCGGGTCAGCGGGCCGTAGCCGGGTATTTGCTCCAGCTTCTTGAAATTGTCATATACCCCGGCGGCCTTAATCACCACATCACCATCTTTGTTGATGAAAAAAACGTTCCGCTGGTAGCGCTGTTGATAGTTTTCGATAATACCCCGCACCGAGTCCACCGCCAGCCCAACGCCGGTTATCCCTATAAAATTCCCCTGGTAATCAAGCACACGGTAGTTGATGAAAATGGTCATGGTGTCCCGGTGGGCCATGTCCGGATCCACGTTCAGTTCGTAGTCCTGGGACATTTTACGAACCCGCCAATACCACAAGTCCCTGGGCTCATCCTCCCGCACTTTTTTCAAAATGCCGCTGGCGTGATAATAAACCCTCGTCTTTTCCGATATGAAAAAGGTGGTGAACATCCCATATTTCTTCATTATCTCATCCAGATAATGGGTTACGGCATCATCGCCTTTTTCTCCGGCCAGCGCCCAGTCCCGCAGGAATGTGTCCTGCGCCATCAGCGATGAGATGAAAATGGGGCGTAAAAGGTCCCGCTGGATCTCGGAATAGATGTTGTCCGAAGTAAGCGGCAGTTCGCGGGAGACCAAGGCCTCCCGCATTAATGACTTTGAAACGAAATAACTGGCCAGGCTTGTGGCCACGAACCCTCCCGCCAGAAGAACGCAAAGCAGGAGGATTAGCCGCCGTTTCTCGTAAGTTTTTACCGGGATGATTGACGCCGGCCCCAATTCTCTGCCCTTGCGCATGTCCGCCATGGATTTTAACCTTGTTGCCCTAGCCTGGGAGTTGTCTTGTAAGCGGGCTTTCCCTGGGGTCTATGATACCTCCGGATAACTTTTGCCTCTCCAGCGCTTTTCTGGCGTTCTCTATGTCCTCGGCTATCTGCCGCTTTAATTCATCAACGTTTGTGAACCGTGTCTCGTCCCTCAAGCGGTCCGCAAAATATACCTCAATCTCTTTGCCGTAAATATCGTCGCTATGATCCAGCAGATGGGCTTCCACTATAAAATCGTCCCGGTTAAATGTGGGGTTGTAACCTATGTTCACCACCCCCTCGAACCATTGGCCCGCGCCTATACGGATGAACACGGCGTAAACACCCACCGCCGGGATAACTTCATATGGCGTTTCCAGGTTTGCGGTGGGAAACCCTATGGCCCGGCCCCGCTGATAGCCGGAAACCACTTTTCCGGCTATGGAGTAGCACCGGTTCAGCCTGCGGTTGGCTCCAAGGATATCCCCATTGTTCAGCAGGTTTCTTATGACAGTGGAAGACACCCGCTCCCCATCCACCATCACCTCGTCCACCACATAAACCTTGAATCCCAGTTCGTCCCCCATCTTTTTCAGATAGTCTATGCCGCCCGCCTTGGCCTGGCCGAAAGAATAGTCGTGCCCCACGAAGACCGACTCCATGTTCAATCCGTTTTTCAACTTTAAGGCGAAATCGCGCGGGTGCATGCGGGCGAATGCGCGGGTGAAATCGGCGCAGATGGTCATTTCCATGCCGTAAGCGGCTATGAGCTCCATCTTCTTCTTGAAAGTGGTGAGCAGGGTGATGTTCTGCTCCGGCGCCAGGATTTTCAACGGATGTGGGTCGAACGTGTAAACCACCGCCGAGCCGCCGATTTTACGGGCGTGGCTTTTTACCTCTTCGAATATTTTCTGGTGCCCGGCGTGGACGCCGTCGAAATTGCCAAGCGTCACCACCGGGTTTACCGGCGCCCCGGTCAGGTTGCGGATTCCTCGTATTACCTGCATATAACGGTGACGGTGGAAGGCCTTGACGGCATTAGTCGCCGAAACTTATGCCCACCTGGCGGGCGGTCAAAATATGGTTTCCCCCCGGCTCAACGTTCTTCATTTTGTGCAGGGCTTCGGATAACGGCACCGCCACGATCTCCGGGGTACGCAACGCCGCCATGTGGCCGAACTTGCCCTCGTGGGCGAAAACCACCGCCGCCGAGCCGTAACGGGTGGCCAGTATCCTGTCGAAAGCCGATGGGCTCCCGCCCCGCTGGATGTGCCCCAGCACCGTGCAACGGGTTTCCACATGGGTAAGCCGTTCCAGCTCGTTGGCCACGAATTCGCCAATACCCCCCAAACGGACTTTTTCGGCGGAGCCTTCCACTATTCTTTTTACAACCCTGTCCTGGCCGGCCATTTTGGCCCCCTCGGCCACCACTATCACGGTGAAATGTTTGCCGCGCCCTTTGCGTTCATAAATCTTCTGGGCGATTTTCTCGATATCGAAAGCTATTTCGGGGATAAGTATTATGTGCGCCCCGCCCGCCATGCCCGCGGCCATGGCTATCCATCCTGCGTCCCGCCCCATCACCTCCACAACCATTATCCGGTGGTGCGACTCGGCGGTGGTCTGAATCTTGTCCAGCGCGTCCATCACGGTATTCACTGCGGTGTCGTGACCGAATGTTATTTCGGTGGAGCCCAAGTCGTTGTCTATGGTCTTGGGTATGCCGATTACGTTTATACCCCGCTGGAAAAACTGGTGGGCAATGGCCTGGGTTCCGTCGCCGCCGATAACTATCAAACAGTCCAGATTGCTCTTCTTTATGTTTTCTATAACCCGGTCGGAAACGTCCACCTCTTTGTACGATCCGCCGTTATATTCGGCGTATTTGAAGGGATTGTCGCGGTTGGACGAACCCAGGATGGTGCCACCCCGGGAGATAAGACCTGAAACCCTGGCCAGGTCCAGCGGGTGGATCCGGTTGTTTATCAATCCCGAGAACCCATCGCGGATCCCGTAAACTTCATCGTGATACTCATGCTCGGCGGTCTTGACCACCGCCCGGATAACGGCGTTTAAACCGGGGCAATCGCCCCCACCGGTAAGCACTCCTATTCGCATTCGGCGCCCCCTTTGGCGTGCTGTTAAATATTCGAAGCATTATAGCCTATCGGCCTGATTTTAGAACTTTTTCAGAAGCCGGGCAGGAATATTGCGTTACGAAGGCAGGCGGAATGTTTTAAGCCGCAGGGAGTTGCTTACAACGCTTACCGATGAGAAAGCCATGGCCGCGGCGGCCAGCATGGGATTCAACGTGAAGCCCCATAGCGGATATAGGGCTCCGGCGGCAACGGGGATGAGAATAACATTATAGGCGAAGGCCCAGAACAGGTTTTGCCTTATAACCCTTAAAGTGGCCCGGCCCAGCTCCAGCGCCGTTATCACGCCGTGAAGGTTGCCAGACATCAGCACGATATCACCAGCCTCCATGGCTATATCCGTTCCGCCACCCATGGCGAATCCCACATCGGCGCGGGCCAGGGCTGGCGCATCGTTTATTCCATCCCCGGCCATGGCCACTCCGAACCCGTCCGATTTAAGGCTATCAACCGCCTCCACCTTTCTATCGGGGGTTACGTTGGCCAGCACCCGGTCTATACCAACCTGGGCGCCTATGGTTCCGGCGGTTTTTTCGTTGTCTCCGGTTATCATCACCACGGTCATGCCACGGTTATGGAAATCCCGGATGGCGGTAACCGATTCAGGTTTTATCGTGTCCTCAACCGCAATAACACCCAGCGCCTCGCCGTTTTTCGCCACGAACAGGGGCGACGCGCCCCGGCTGGACATTTCGGAAGAAGCCTTGGAAAGAGGGGAGACATCCACCCCGGATTCTTCCATTATCTTCATGGAGCCCACCAGCAATTTATTTCCGTTCACCGTACCCGATACTCCCGCGCCGGTGAAAGAGCGGAAATCTTTCACATCATCCACCGCAAGTTTCATCTCCCCGGCCCGTTTCACGATGGCCATCCCCAATGGATGCTCGGAACGTTTCTCCACCGCCGCCGCCAAAGCCACCAGTTCACGTTCTTCAACGCCATCAGCCGTAGCCAAAGCTGTAACCGACGGCTCGCCTTTGGTTATGGTGCCGGTTTTATCCAACGCTATTACCTTTATCCGGGCCGATTTCTCCAGCGCCTCGCCGTTCCTTATCAATACTCCCAACTCGGCGCCTTTGCCGGTCCCAACCATTATGGCCGTGGGCGTGGCCAGTCCCAGGGCGCATGGGCAAGCGATTATCAATACAGAAACAAAACTCACCAGCGCCCGGGTGAACGCTGGTTCAGGCCCAAACCAGTACCAGGCGAAGAACGTGGCCGCCGCCACTATCATCACGATGGGCACGAAATAGGAGGATATGGTATCCGCCATTTTTTGCGCCGGGGCTTTCGTGCCCTGGGCCTCGCGCACCAGCCGGATTATCTGCGACAGGACCGTGCGCGACCCGATGGACGTGGCCTTGAAAATCACCGATCCGGTTTTATTGATGGAACCACCGATTATTTTGTCCCCCGCGGTTTTTTCCGCAGGGATGGATTCGCCGGTGATCATGGACTCATCCACTGCCGTGGAGCCTTCGGTGACCACGCCGTCCACCGGGGCCGATTCACCTGGCCGGATAATGACCATGTCGCCCACCCGCGCCTGGGCCACGGGGATTTCAAGTTCCACGCCGTCACGGATTATCCGGGCGGTTTTTGGGCGCAAATCCATAAGCTTTCTAATGGCTTCCGAGGCTCTGCCTTTGGCCCGGGCCTCCAGATATTTGCCCATAAGGATCAGGGTGATAATCATTGCGGCGGTTTCAAAATAGACCGGCGGTGTTTCGCCCGCCACCGAGATAGCATCCGGAGCGAAAGAGGCGACCGTGGAATACGCGTAGGCGGATTGCGTGCCCACGAAGATAAGGGTGTTCATGTCCGACGTAAACCGTTTGGCCGCCTTCACCGCGCCGGTGATAAATTGCGACCCGGCCCAGAACATTACCTGTGTGGTGAAGATGAACATGATAATGTCGGCGGAAGAATCCGGAATGCCGTGCCCCCAGGGGGTCATGTGCCGCATGGACAGTAGCATCACCGGAGCCGTGAGAAGGGCCGATGAAACAAAATTGCGTAAAGCCCGCGAATATTCCTCGCTTTTGCGGAGCCTGTCGGCTCCGGTGTCTTCATCCACTATGTCGTAAGGCTCGTAACCGGCGGTTTTCACCAGGTTTTTCAACCCGTCCAGGCCTATGGAGGAGCCGTCAAATTCGATGGTGGCCGACTCGGTAGCCAGATTTACGCTCACCTCGCCCACGCCGGGGCCTTTTTTAATGGTGTTCTCCACCCGCCGCACACAGGCCGCGCAGGTCATCCCCGCGACGCCCAGTTCAATTTTTTCCATCATGGGCCCGAAATTCCACTATCTCTGTATACTTATATTAAACAACATTATGATACGCCTTTGTTCCATTGAAGATGAAATGCCGCGTTAGCCATAGTATCCTCAAGGGCATATTATAAATACAGGTTGGATTGCTGGCTTAAGAGATGCGGTATATCGCTTTTATAGACGGGCCCGAGTGGATAAAGCTCATCGAAACCATCACAAAAGGGGCCGAAGAGCTTTATGTGTTCAACCTGGGCCAGCCTTTCATTCCACCCAAATCCCTGGTACGAACCCATTATCTCCACCTGGAGCGGTTCAGCGCCGCCGAGATAGAGCGGCACGGCCTGGATGAAGGGGACAGGATTCTCGTCTCCCTGACGGAAAAACAATTGCTAAACCGCGTCCTGGAATTTCTTTGCGGGCAAAAACCCGCTCCATCCATTGTGGTAATAGCGGAAGAAGACGGTGAAAGCGTCCCTCCCGTTCCCGAAAGGCCAAACGTGTCTTATCTGGACATTCAGGAAATGGCCCGGTTCCGCATAAACAGGGAGTGGCGGAAGATAGACATAGCCCGGCGCGCCCGGGAGCTTCACGACATGCTCGATGGCGCCGGGAAAATAGCCATACTCACCCAGAACGACCCGGACCCGGACGCCATAGCCTGCGGGCTGGCTCTGCAAGCCATGTTGGGCAGGAACCGGATTACCGCCCCCATCGTTACCTTCGGAAGCGTTACCCGGAACGAGAACATAACCATGATTAAACTGCTGAAAACCGTGGTTCGTACCATTACTCCGGAAACTCTTGCGGAATTCGACCGGGTGGTGCTGGTGGATGTCCAGCCCCCTTATTTCGGCCCCATGCTGAATAAAGAGGTGGACGCTGTGATAGACCATCATCCTTACAGGCAGGAATTCGAGACAGGGTTTAAAGAAATAAACACGGCCTACGGCGCCACATCCACCTTGATGTTCGAATATCTCACCGCTTATGGCTCGAAAATAAACAAAAGGCTGGCCACAGCCCTGCTTTACGGAATCATGACCGACACCATGAGGCTGGAACGGGGAGCCCAAAGGCGCGACTTCGACGCGTTCACCGCCCTTTGGCCAATGGCCGACAAGGATATGCTCTCCAGTATGGGGAAGCCCCGGTTGAACTCCGAAGAGCTTTCCTATTTCGTCCGCGCCATCAGGAACCGGAAACTGATGGGGGAGTTCCTGTTTCTTTGGCTCGGGGTCATCCGCAAGGCCGATATCATCCCCAGGCTGGCGGATTTCTCACTGCAAATCGGCGAAACTTCATTCACCGCCACCGCAGGAGTGTTTGGCAGGGAAATCATCATCTCCATAAGAAGCCAGGATCCGGAACTGGACGCTGGCAAGCTGGCAAAAAGGGTGTTCGGCAAATGGGGAAACGCCGGGGGGCACCCAACCATGGCCAAGGCCGTCATATCCCTTCCGGCCTTTAAAAGCGCTTTCGGGATGGATTCAACCAAAGAACTCAGCGCGAAAATTGTGGAGTTGCTCGAAAAGAAGCTCTGAAACGATTTACGTCAGGGTGTAGTAATAGGTTCCCTTGTAGCTCTCCAGCCGGTAAGTTCCAGGTTTGTCCGCCATGAATTCCGAGGCCCCAAGGATAAGCGCCCCATCCCGGTTCAATGACGTGGCCAACCTTTGGTATAACTGTTCCCGCGCGTCGCTTGTGAAGTAAATGCCCACATTACGGCAAAGCACAATGTCGAACTTGCCCAGGGCGGCGATGTCGTTTTTCAAAAGGTTGAGCTTAAGGAATTCCACAAGCCGCCTTACTTCATCTACGATCTGGTATTTCCCGCTGGAGGAGCTCTTGAAAAATCCTTTTCTGTAATAAGACCTCATCCCGCGAGACATCTGCTGGGTGGAATATTCTCCCCCCGACGCCTCCTCCAGCGCCGTTTGCGAAATGTCCGTGGCAAGTATGGAAAGCGCCCCGGAGCGGACCGGATGGCCGCTTTTCTTCACGCAGTCCATAAAGGTGATGGCCACCGAATACGGCTCCTGGCCGGAGGCGCAAGCGGCGGACCATACTCTTATGAATGAGCGCCTGCCAGTTGCAATCTCCTCAATCAACCGGGGGAACAGTTTTTCGCTTAACAGGTCGAACAGCCCCTCGTCCCGGAACCATGTGGTCTCATGGTTTATGACCGCCTCGATGATCCTGGTTTTCAGCTCTGGCTCAGTATCGCCCCTCAACATCTGGTACAAGACGTCATAATCATGGCAATGCAGGTGGGCCATGAGGTTCATGATGCGCGTTTCCAATAGAGGCGCAAGCTCTTCATTAAGCTTCACGCCGCACTCTTTCTCCACCAGCTCGGCGAAAAGCTGATATTCCTTTTTGCTCAAGGAAACTGTTGGCATGTCAGATATCGTTCTATTTACGGAAGTTTGAAACATCGCTCCATGGAACCTTTACGAATGTCAACGCATCAAAAAATACAACTATATCCTGGGCGGTTCATGGATAATGTTTTGAATGTATTAATTATATATGGAGCGGCGAAAAGTTGAAAGAAGGCATATCGGCCACGGAAAAAGTGATCCGGCGGGCCTTGAAAAACGGGGTTAAAACAGTTACCGGAGGGGCGGCCAAGGCCGTTCTGGCGGATCAAGTTACCAAGGTGCTCACTTACGAGAAGGACGGCGTCAATTTCCTCCTGGTACTCCAGTCCGATGTGGCGGGCAGGGATTTGAACTGGACTACCGACGGCCGGCACGACGAGTTTGCGGGATATGTGGAGTCCATAAGAAGCAAAATGAAAGAAGTCGGGGAGCTTTAACCGGTTGGGCTTTTTCCAGTGTACAGCGCTGGCTCCGGATCAGAGTCCTGTGAGACGCTGTTTTGATGGTGTCTCAGTTTGAATCTCAAATAATAGACAGATCCTTCACTTCGCTTGCGCTTCGCTCAGGATGACAATGTTATCAACGGCTTTTATATTGTCATTCTGAGCGTAAGTGAAGAATCTCCCCTGTACTTTCAAACTGAGACACTACCCGTTATTTTGGTGGCTGGAGGAATTCTGCTTTCGCTCTATCGCGGATTTAAGGCTGAAGATACAGCCGCAATAGTCCTGGCGATGAAGGCCCAGGTTTTTCCCGATCTCCACGGTTTTCTTGAATCCCTCTTTTTTCTTCCAGTCCGCTTCCAGAAAGCTAACATCGTGCGTTTCGCCGGTTTTAGCGCCTATCCTGTTTATTACCGCCGCGTCTTTATGGGGCGAAACGCTTAATACCGTCCCGAAGCATTCCAGCTTCATCCTGGCGGCGGTCTCGGCGGCTTTCTCCAGCCTTTTTTCGAAACATACAGAGCAACGCGCGCCCCGTTCCGGCTCGTTTTCCAGGCCTTTTACCGCGTTGAACCACTTGGCGGAAACATATTCATCCTCGACTAGCGGCAGTCTGTACAGCCTGGCCAGGTGTCGCACCTCGGTAAGACGCGCCATATATTCCGTTTCCGGGTGGATGTTGGGATTGTAGAAATAAAGCGTTACTTCATATTCTTCCCGCAACGTCTCCACCACATAAGGCACGCACGGGGCGCAACACAGGTGGAGCAGAAGCCCGGGTTTTTCGCCAGCCATAAAATTTAGCGGTTTAATATTTTCGCCGCGTCTTTTGCGAAGTAGGTTAGGATCATGTCCGCCCCGGCCCTGTGGATGGAAAGGAGCGACTCCATCATCACCCTGTCCCGGTCAAGCCAGCCCATGCGGGCCGCCGCTTCTATCATGGAATACTCGCCCGACACGTTATAGGCCGCCAGCGGCAGGTTGAACTGCGATTTTATCCGCCGGATGATGTCCAGATAGGGCAGGGCGGGTTTGACCATGATTATGTCGGCGTTCTCCACTATGTCCAGCGCCACTTCGCGGATGGCCTCCATGGAATTGGCCGGATCCATCTGATACGAGCCTCTGTCGCCGAATTGGGGGGCGGAGTCGCAAGCTTCCCGAAACGGACCGTAAAACCCGGAGGCGTATTTGGCCGCGTAGGACATGATTGCGATATCCTGGTAGCCGTTGTCGTCCAGCGCCCTGCGGATGGCGCCCACGCGGCCGTCCATCATGTCCGACGGCGCCACGATATCGCCGCCAGCCTGGGCGTGGGTCAGCGCCATGGCCCCTAGCAGTTCAAGGGTTGGGTCGTTCAATATTTTCTCGCCCCGCACCAGCCCGCAATGGCCGTGGGTGGTGTATTCGTCTATGCACACGTCGGTGATGACCACCATGTCCGGACAGGCGTTTTTTATTTCGCGCACGGCGCGTTGAACTATGCCATCGGGGTTATAAGCCTCGGTCCCGGCTTCGTCTTTCTTCTCCGGTATGCCGAAAAGGATTATCGAGGGGACGCCCAGCGCTTCAACCTCTTTTACCTCTTTTGCCAGCATGTCCACCGATAGACGGTAGTTGCCGGGCATGGAGCTTATCTCTTCCTTTACTCCCGATCCCCAGATAACGAACATGGGGTATATGAGCATGTCCACCGACAGCCTGCACTCGCGAACCATTCTACGGATATTGGCGGAAGAGCGCATTCTGCGGGCGCGATATTCGGGAAACTTCATTGTTTAGGTGTTCTCCCCAAAAGATTTGGATATTCGAGAAGCTTTGCGAGGCCTCGTTACGCGTATTCTAACACGCAAAAGTTATGGATGAAAAATTGTTGAAGCTTCAAAAACCACATGATGTTTGCGCCAAACCCCGGGGCCTGATAAACTAACCATAGTAATTAATATAATTATGGTAATTGATATGATTCGTAAAGCTACGGCTATGATCGTCCGCCAGAATCTTGGCGAGCTTCTCAACGAGGTGCGGTATAGGGGGGACAGTGTTCTTGTCACCAAGGGGGGGAAACCAGTGGCCGCGCTTATAGATATCGAGCTGTTCGAAAAGATAAGCGTAATGCGCGCCGCTTTTGACCGCATGGTTTCCGGGTTGTCGTCCGCTTTTCAAGATGCCGATGAGCAAGCCGTTATGGAGGATATTGCCAAAGCCGTTAAAGCGGCGAGGAAACGGTGAAAGTAGTTTTAGACACAAATGTTCTGCTTTCCGGCCTTATCCTTCCACAAAGCATTCCCGGCCAGATAATAAATGCGTGGCGCAAATCGAAGTTCGATCTTGTATTGTCCGAGCCGTTATTGGAAGAGATAGGCCGGGCGTTGCGATACCCGAAAATAAGTAACCGCCTCAAATGGGATGGCGGCAAGATTTCTCTGTTCCTGGAGCTGTTGAGGCTCCATGCCCAACTCGCTGACATTTCAGGGATAAACGCCCGTGTACCAAGGGATCCGCAAGATAACCATGTCTTGGCCACTATGCTGGCCGGGCATGCGGATGTCATCGTTACCGGGGATGCCCACCTTCTTTATTTGAAAGATGAATATCCAATTCTCACTCCCAGAGAGTTTGCGGCCAGCTTGTGACGCAAAATGACTTTCATGAAAAATTGTTGGCGACTCAAGTTTGTGGTAAATTACGGCGAATCGTCCGCGTTTGAACCGTCAATTTTTTCACCTATTTATAATACTGGAAGGGTTTGTACCGATGCCGGAACGTTTGGGCACCACCATCACAAAACACATAAGCGAACAACAACGCCGCTTTCCCCATGCCAGCGGCGATTTTTCAGGGCTGATGAACGAGCTTGTGGTGGCCGCCAAAGTTATCTACCGGGCCGTGAACAAAGCCGGGCTGGTGGACATCCTGGGCAAGACAGGGGACACAAACGTCCAGGGTGAGGAGGTTCAGAAACTCGACGAGTTCGCCAATATCACCATCATCCACAAGATGGACCACACCGGCTATCTTTGCGCCATGGCGTCCGAGGAGCTGGACGATATTTTCCAGATTCCGGAACGGCACCCGCAGGGGGGTAAATATACGCTTTCGTTTGATCCGCTGGACGGATCTTCCAACATAGACGTGAACGTCTCGATAGGAACGATCTTTTCCATTCATCGGAAAATCACCAACGGACCCAAGGGCGAAGTGGGCGATTTCCTGCAAAAAGGCTCCACCCAGATAGGGGCGGGATACATAATCTACGGCCCCTCAACAATGCTGGTTTACACCGTGGGCGCCGGTGTGCACGGTTTCACTTTGGACCCTTCAGTGGGTGAGTTCTTGTTAAGCCATCCCAACATGACAATCCCCAGGCGAGGGACCATTTACTCCGCCAACGAAGGCAATACCCATCTTTGGGACGAGCGCACAATTAAGATGGTTAACTATTTTAAGACTCCGGACAAAGAAACCGGACGCCCCTATTCCGGAAGGTACATAGGCTCCCTGGTGGCGGATTTCCACAGAAACCTCCTGAAGGGCGGCATTTTCATGTACCCGCCTGACAAGAAAAGCCCCCAGGGAAAATTGCGCTTGTTATATGAAGCGGCGCCCCTGGCTTTTATTTGCGAACAGGCCGGTGGCGCGGCCATCGCCGACCATGAAGACATAATGGGCATCCAGCCCACCACGCTACACCAAAGGGTTCCGCTATTCATAGGTAGCAAGGACGATGTGGAGATATGCAGGAAATTCCTTAAGGGAGAGATGTAATTTAATCCTGCGGGGTGGAGCCTGATTCTAATGGAAAACCGGGATTTTCCGGGCTATCGGGTAATGTCCCAGTTTGAAAGTACAGGGGAGATTCTTCACTTACGCTCAGAATGACAATATAAAAGCCGTTGATAACATTGTCATCCTGAGCGAAGCGCCAGCGAAGTGAAGGATCTGTCTATTATTTGAGATTCAAACTGAGACACCACCGACTATCTTAAAACCTTGACGTGAGACCGGACAATTCATTATAATTTGTTGAAATTACAGGCAAGTTTAATGAACATTAACGCCATGCTGAAACTATGGCGGAATTATTTGTTCCTGGTTCCGGGATTTATAATTCTCACCTGCGGGGCTGGGTGCGCCTCCAATGAATCCACCAAAATCACCGATGACATAGAATCGCTTAAAACCCAGGTTTGGAACCTTCAAAAACAGACCGCCGAACTGGGGCTTAAAATTTCCTACACCAGCGAAGACGTTGCCCAGCTATCCGAGCGTGTGAGCAATATGGAGGGGGATCATCCGCAAAAAGGGAGTGGCAGGGATAGCCTTCGCCCTCGAAACGGCTCTCCCAAAGAATCCGCGCAAGGCGCGGCCGGCGATGGCGAACTGATGGCCCAGGCTGTGGTGACCAGCGGGGAGGCTCCGCCTGAAACGTGGTTTAAGGATCTTTCCGCCGAGGAGATGTACAAACAATCCCTCATCATTTTTAATAAAGGTGATTATTCCGGCGCTGTGGCGGGTTTTAACTATCTCATTAAACGCGCTCCGGAATCCAGCCTGGCGCCGTTGGCCCAGTTCTGGATTGGGGAGTCTTATTACTCCCAAAAACGTTTCGCCAAAGCCATTGAGGAGTACCGTAAGGGTATTACAAGGTTTCCCGGCAATCCTAAAATTCCCGACGCCATGTTGAAAATAGGCATGAGCAAGTTGGCGATGGATTTAAATTCCGAAGGGGAGGAAATTTTAAAGGAAGTAGCGGTAAAATATCCAGACAGCGCCGCGGCGGCCACCGCTAATAAAATACTGGAAGAAGCGCAGGGGGCGCAACCGCCCGCCGAAGAGAATAAAACTGGGGCAACCCAAAAATAAGGACTACGGTATGGACAATATGAAGGCGTTAAGGCTGTTAGCCCTGATATTGGTGACCGGGGCCGCGCAGGCAATGGCCCAGACATCCTCCGAAATGAGCGGACAGGCCGATATGGAGGCTGTTGTGTCCCAGGGCGAGGGTGATTCCGCCACTTCAGCTGGCGTTCCGGCGGACTTCTTTGAAACCGCCGGGAATCAGGCGCCGATTGCTTCCAAACGGGTTTATGAAACAGCCGGTTTCATAGGCGCCAGGTTCGATTCTTATGGAATGATACTAGCCGGGGAGAGGGAGGAACAGGTCTCTTTTTCCTATTCTGACATCGTGTATATCAACAGAAGTGAGGCGGATGGCGTAAAACCCGGCTCTAAATATCTGGTTTTTCACCCTGCAGGAGAGGTTACCCATCCTGTCACAGAGGTTTCCTTGGGAAATAAAGTGGCTGTGGATGGTGTCATAGAAGTTGTGGAAGTTGAAGACAAGGTTTCCAAGGCCAAGGTCATCAGCTCCTACGATTTCATGCAGGCCGGGTACAAAATAAAACCTTTAGAGGATGTTAAAACCCCAACTGTGGATCCAGACCGGCCTGTTCAGGATAAAAAGCTGACAGCGTTGATACTGGATGGCAAAGACAGCAAGGTGAATTACTCCAAAGGGGACGTGATCTATCTGGACGCGGGTAGCAAAACCGGTGTGACTGTTGGTGATATCTTCGAAGCGATAACCCAGGTGGATGTTAGCGAGCCGGAAGCGGATGATAATAAACGGGTGTCCGCGCCCAAGGTAAACGCGTTGATCCGCATTTTATCGGTGGAGAGCGATACATCCACTGGTCTGATAATTTCCAGCGTGCATTACGTTATGGCGGGGCAAACTGTCCGGTTCGCGCCGCTTGTGGAGGCTGGATTAGCCACAGTTACCAAACGCGAGAAAAGCAAGTAACCTCAAGCCGCTAAAAGTAGTTGAGCGACTCCCGGATTCGATTCAAGATTCCGGGAGTTTTTTTATTCCCGAATAGGTTGCGAACATTTTGCGAAATATTGTTGACTTTCGCCATGTATTCGCTTACCCTTTAATAAATAAGGGAGGCGAGAATGCATCTCACTAAAAAACAGAAGCTGATTTACGATTACGTCTTGTTTTTCATAGAGAAAAACGGGTATGCCCCCAGCATTGTGGAGATTGGCCAGCATTTCGGCCTTTCATCCCCCGCCACTATCCATAAACACCTTACCAATCTTGAGGCCAAAGGGCTTATAAAGCGGCAGAAGAACATGAGCAGGGCTATCGAGCCTGCCTCCAGGGAGATGGATATTCATCGCTCTGTGGAAGTGCCCCTGTTGGGTTTAATAGCCGCAGGTTCCCCTATCGAAACATATCCCATGGCGGAGTCCATGGCCATACCGGAAGACATGCTTGGCCGCAACCGGACTTATGTTTTGAAGGTTCGGGGGGATTCCATGATTGAAGAGCAAATAAAAGATGGCGATTTTGTGATTGTGGACGAGCGCACCCACGCCGATAACGGTGAAACCGTGGTTGCTCTGGTGGATAACGAAAACGTTACGCTGAAAAAATATTACCGGGAAAACGAAAACGTCCGTCTGCAACCGGCCAATTCAGCGTTGGAGCCAATTGTAATATCCTCGGGGCGCGTGGCCGTGCAGGGCGTGGTGGTGGGCTTGTTGAGGAAGTTCTAGGTAGGTGGATTCCTGTCGCCTGTCATGGCAAGCCCGTCGAACCATGAAATTCCCGCTGTCCGAGGTGGAAAACATCTAGCGGAGCGCCATTTGTCATCCCGGCCAAGTGATAACGAGAGCCGGGATCAGGGCCTCAACGGGGAATGGAAGAAGCCCCGATGCCGGATCAAGCCCGGCATGACAACTTCCCGCCATCCTACGTGTTATCCCTTGGAATCCTTCCCTGCCATTGTCATGGCGAGCTTGCCGAGCCACGAACCATTACCGTTAGTTGCGCCCCCAGGCAAGCTATGGGTAGCAGATGGATATTTCCCCACGTTGTCGCCAGCCCACGGTCCTTCTAAATTCCTAGTTCCCTTTCAGCCGCGTTACCCAGCCGTCCAGCTGTTCTTCGGTTATTGGCCCGGTGTGATAGGCCACAACCTTCCCGTTCTTATCTATGAAGAACGTTACCGGTATGCCAGCCAATCCATAAGCGTCGGCCACTTTGCCATCCTCGTCCAGCGCCAGCGGGAAGGTAATTTTGGCGTTTTGGGCAAACTTGGCCACGGTCTGCCTGTCTTGCTGGTAATTCACGCCGACAAAGGCCACACCATTGTCCTTGTGCTTATTGAAAGAGCGTTCCAGCGCGGGCATCTCCGCCGTGCAGGGCGGGCACCAGGTGGCCCAGAAATTGAGCACCGTAATTTTACCTTTGAGCGAATCCAATGATATGGCGGCGCCATTCTGGGTTTGCAGGTTAAAGTTCGGCGCCTGTTTGCCGGCCACAATTTCCGCTCCGGCGGGGTTGGCTACCAATCCGGCCATCATCAGCACCACCACAAAAACAAGAACACTCCAGCTTTTCATTCGCAATCTTCCCAGTTTGAATCTCAAATAATAGACAGATCCTTCACTTCGCTTGCGCTTCGCCCAGGATGACAATGTTATCAACGGCTTTTATATTGTCATTCTGAGCGTAAGTGAAGAATCTCCCCTGTACTTTCAAACTGGGACACTACCACTTTTTCAGTAAAGCGGATACACTACCGAGAAGGCCCCGCGCAGTTGATCCGCGCCATATCCGGTGGCCTTATCGTCCGGGTAGTTCGCTTTTATGGCCTGGGCCGCTTCAGGATTCAACTTGTCCGCCGTGCCATGGCAGTTAAGGCATAGGGCCTCGGTGATTATCGGTTTCATAAACCTCAGGTTCTTCTTGCCGCCTGTGGATACAACTTCCACATACGCTTCCTGAAGCTTTCCTTCCGCCTTGTCTTTTTCCATTTTATTCAATACGGCGGCTTCATAATCATCAGGAACATTTGCGGCGTTCCTGTTTTTTACCGATACCCGGCGGATGGAAGCGTTGTATTTGGCCCCAACTTGCTTTGCCCTGGTAAGCCCTATCTCTTTGCACACGTTTATTGCCGCGGTGAAGCCTGATTCTTTCACGGTCTCCTGCAACTTGCCCTTAAGGGAGCCACCAAGTTCTTTAACCATTTCTTTGGATTTTTCCACCGCTTCTTCTTTGGATACCTCTGCCATGGCCAAAGAAGCGGTCATCAATATGGCGGTAATGGCCGCAAAAGGCTTTCTCATGTTTTCAAGATTCTCCCTATGATGTTTACGAATCCCTTAGATGCAGTATTTTCATGGCGGATGCCGGGGCGGTATTAATTTACTGGCGCCGAGGGAGCCCGGCCAGTGGGAATGTTTACCCGCTCCATGTAATCCGGGGTCAGTTCCCGCAGGGCGTTAAACTCCATATTGGCCTTGGCGCTCCATCCCATTTTTTCGTAAGTCTTGCCCAGATAGAACCGTATTTGGGGCCGGTCCGGCGTTATCTTTTTCGCCTTTTCCAGCAGATCCGCCGCCCTGTCCAGGATGCCGGAGCGGTAATACGCCAAGCCTATGGCAAGATATGAAAGGGCCAGGTGCGGGTCTTCCGGCGCCAGGGTCATGGCCTTGTCATACAACCCTATTTCCTCCTGGGCGCTACCGGCTATGCCTACTTTCCGCCCGTTCAATATAAAGCTCCGCGCCTTGAAATAGTCCGACATTTTTTCTTTCACAGGCTCGGACGCCACCAATTTGCTGATGATGGGATTTCTGTAAATCCCCAGCAACAGGAAATTATCCGCCGAACGGCTCATGGACTCTTCTTCTGTAAAACCACCTTTAAAAGGGATATCCCCGGGTTTTGAAATAACCGGGGCCGACTCCAAAAGCGGTTTTATTTCATCCCCGTCGCAAACGTAAAAAGAGAGGAACGAGTAAACATTATCCGCCTCGGTAATATCGCGGTTAGGGTCCAGCGTCTTCAGCCTGGCGCTAAGGATTTCCGGGTTTAACACCATGGGCTGGTTCATACCGGCCAGCATTATCCAAGAGTTCACCGGGTTCATGTCGCCGCCCCATATATACACATGGGGAAACACTGAGCTGAACGTTGCGATGATCTTTTTCAGGTCTTCCGTGTCCAGCGACGAAAGGTTCAGCCACTGGGCAAAAACGCCGGTTTCCTTCAAAAGGCCCCGGTAAGATTGAAACGATTTTTGGGTGAGCAATGCCCGGTCCGCCAAAGTTGCGCGGTTGGCGTGGCCCGCCATTATCACGTCATAGGGGCCTTTGGCTTTGGCTATCCACGTTGAAGGGGCCTCCACTGTGTAAGTGACGCGCCGATCCTTTAAAACTCCGAAATTATCACCAGGCATCTGCTCGGCGGCTTTTATTAGGTCACGGCTCTCTACCACCACGCTCACCGAGGCGGAGCTGGCGTTTAGCGCCGCGAATACCGGGGCGCCGGAGCCTATTCCGACAAGCAATGTTTTTTCAACCCTGCTGGCCATTAAGAATGGATAATACGCCCGGCGCATGGAGCCGTCGCCGGTGGAGGCGGCAACAGAGCCGTTCACCACAAGCTTCATCCCCACTCCGTCGCTATCGCGGACAACCTTGATATCCAGTTTTTTATCGCTTCCGCGAAACACCACGGATTCCGCCTTGCCTTCAGTAACGCTCTGCGCGTAAGAATTGGCGCATGGGATGGCCATAAGCCCCGCGGTAATGAGGATAGCCCGGATAAATATTGAATTAAGCCTCAATTTTCACAGCCTCCTTATGGAATATCTGGCCGCGAGGATACATCCACCACTCCAGCGCCCCGGGCGCGAATAATGCTCTTCCTCTGATAAAAACCCTTGGGAACGGTGGTGTTGGGGTATATCCAGCAATCCGATTGGGCGCATACCCCCGGCGAGGTTACAGTGTTGCATCCAATCTCCGTGTAATCGCCGATGACCGCCCCCAGCTTGTAAAGACCCGTGTTTATTAAGCCATCGCCAGACCGGATAACGATTACTCCCAACGCGTCGGTTTCAATCTCACCACGGGTGCGGAATTGCAGGTTGGCCAGCTTGGTTCCGGCCCCAAGGTTCACATGGCTTCCAAGAATGGAGTCCCCCACATAAGCGAAATGCCCCGCGTGGGAATGATCCATGAATATGGAATTTTTCACCTCCGACACATGGCCAACAACGCACCCCTCGCCGATAATAACGTCGCCGCGAAGATAAGCGCCTTGGCGGATCTCGGTGTTCTTCATAATGATGCACGGGGCTTTTATGATGGCGCCGTATTCAAGATAAACACCCTCTTCAATGAGGATTCCAGCGGAGCTTATGTGGATAGGGTGGGGGAGCACGATGGATTTTATTACGGAAAGCGCCGTTTCCTTCACTTCGCCATGGAGTGATGTCACCTTGTCTAGCCGGATGGAATCCTTGAGTTTGGAAATTCCGGAATCCTCTATGCTACCGGTTTCCCTGGTGATAAGTTTCTTGATGTCCACCAGGGCCGACCACGGATGCTCCCCGCTCCGCACATGGTCTATAAACCTGAACTGGTTGTTTTCCGTGAAATATTCGGCGAATCTCAAGACATCCCCCGTTTAATTAGTTCAAGATACCACAACCCGCGCTCGGTAAGCCCGGCCCCGGCGTAAGCTCCCGTCAGCATATATTGTTTGTTGGCCGTTTCATTCAGCAGGCGATGGTACTCATCGCCCCCAAGCCCCATGACAGGCGATTGGGGAACACCGCCATCGGCGGCGGCCAGAATAAGTTTCCGTTCGGCTATCGCAAACCGTTTATCCCCGTCTTTCATGCCTTCAATTATCAGCCTTACGGCGGTTTCACCTAGCTCCAGCAATGCCTGGGCCAGTTCCTGTGGGCCGCGAAGGTTCACGCCGGTCTTATCTTCGGTGCCGGAGTTGCGGATGAACAGGGACGCCACATGCGCGCCGCCGCGTGTGATTTTCATATAAAGCATGTCTGGCTCTTCGGGGCGGACCATCTCTTCAAGGCCCATGTCCGGCAGGATCGGCGCCATTTGCGCGGTCACGGTTTTTTTTACATCCTCCCAAAGCGCCGCGCCCCGCTTCCACCGGGTTTTCTCCACATAATAAACGTACATGGTTTTCTTGAACCCGGCGGGAAAAGGGGAGCGCAACAGGTTGAAAATCTCTTTGGCGGTGATTGACCCGGTAAGCCCGGCTGTGGCCGCAAAAGCGTTGAGCGCCCCTTTCAACCCGTTGCCCGCAAAAACCGTGATTGATTTTCCCGAGCTGTCCACAACGCCTGGAATTATCGAATGGCCGCTCTCTTCGGCTCCAACGGCAAACCCGCATTCGGATGGCTGGCAGAACTCCAATCCATTTTCCGACATGGTTTTTTCTATGAAGTCGGCGCTCAAATCATCCCTGCTGATATTTGCTTCTATGGCCCGCATGGCCTCCGCCGGGGCGGTGGGGCGCAGTGCCGCAACCTGGGCTGAAAGCAATATCCATTTGTCCCCCACGGCGGTTAGCTCGGTGGTGAATCCCAGCCGCACAGCCTCGCCTGCGGCGTTAAGATCGCTCTCCACACTGTTGACGAACTGTTTGCCACGGTCCTTTTCAGCGCGATGGCGGGCTTGAAGTATGGCCAGCTCGTCACCGGAAAGGACAATAATGGAATCGGTGAAGGGGTCATAATCCAGCCGGAACAGGCGGTCCCCATCGCCATCGAAAACAGCGCCGGACACATGTTTCATGCCGGACTTTATATCTTCAGCGTATTGTCTGCCGAGTTCTAAAACGGCGGTTACGGCGGAATAGCCGTTCAGCCTTCCTTTCGGTTCCAACATCTCCGGAGTTATTTCATGCAACCCTTCAATGTCCGCCACGCCCGACCGCAGGTTGATATTCCCGTCCAGACTGGCGTTGGCCTCCACCACTTTTCCAAAACCGGCCTTCTCAAAGACAGGCGCGGCGATGCCGGAAAATGCTCCATTGGCGCAATCCACCACAAGGATGGTTTTGGAGACAGCTTCGCTACTCCCTATCCAGCTATTGGCGGGATTTATCGAGAACCGGGTGAACACTTCCACAGCTTCGGCCCGGCGTTCTTCCAGTTTGCCGGCAGGTTCTAACTCGGCAATAGCGGAAAACCTGGCGCACAACACTTTCGCGCTCAATATGTCGTCATCGCCCGGAAGAAGTTTAAATCCGTGGCGGGTGAATATCTTGATCCCGTTATAAGAGGCCGGGTTGTGCGACGCGGTTATCACCAGCGCCCCCGCCGCGTTCACGGAGCGCATGTATATAACAATGGCCGGAGTGGGCATTACCCCTATGGAGTGGACGTTCAACCCCGCTTTTAAAACGCCGGATACCGCCGCGCCCGTGAATGCGCCTGAGGGGTCGCGCGGATCCCATCCGACCACCATAAACTCTCCCGCCGCCACGCCATTCTCCAAAAGCTGGCGGGCCCTGCAATAGGCGTAGAGTTCCACGAACTGTTCGGTGATTACATCTTTTTCCAGGAAAGCTTTTTGCGGCGAAAGACCGGCCACCAGCGGGCTTGACGACAGTACGGCCTGCCTTCTTACGCCGTCTGTACCCTGAAGCCTCATTGCCAATAAAATCTATGCGACAGTAACCGACTTGGCCAGGGCCCGGGGCCTGTCCACGTTCCGTTTTAGCGTTGTGGCCGCGAAGTAGGAGAAAAGCTGGGCCACCAACAGCTCCAGAAGCGGAGCCGTGAACATGGGGGTTTTGGGCAATATTATCTGGTCGCTCAATGGGAGCTTCCTGGGTTTTTTCGACTCGAAAGCGATGCCCAGCGTATAACCGTTGCGCGCCCTTATCTCCTCGGCGGAAGAAAGGGTAAGCTCGTAAAGCTCCGCGTCTTCCTCGGGCGGCACAAAGACCACCGAGTTTAGATCATCGTCTATCAGCGCGATGGTTCCATGTTTCAGGAAGCCGCTGGGCATTCCCTCGGCGTGCACGTAGGCCACTTCTTTCATTTTCAGCGCCGACTCCCGGGCGATGGGGTAATACCTGCCCCGGCCCAGGTAGAGCCAGTGCTTTATGTGGCTTTGCTCTTTTGCGATGTTGTGGATTATGCCCGATTTCTCGTTGATGATCTTTTCTATCACCTTGGGCAGGTCTCTCAGCTCCTTTTCGTGCCTGGCCAGGTCCGCCGGTTTTATATGCCCCCGCTGGACACCCAGGCTCAACGCCAGCCTCGCCATTACTACCATCTGGGCCAGCGCGGCCTTAGTGCTTATAACGCATATCTCCGGGCCGGATCCCTGCAAAATGAGATGGTCCACCATTCTCGCCATCGAACTGCCCATCACGTTCACCACGGCGGCTGTTTGGGCGCCGCAGTTTTTAGCGTGGCGCAGGGCCGCCAGCGTGTCGTAAGTCTCACCGGACTGGGAGGTGGCTATGGCGATGGTGTCCTTGTCCACGTTGGCCAGGAACCGGAACTCGTCCGACGATACCAGGCTGGGCGTAACCCCCGCATAGGCGCTGAAATAATACTGCGCGAACTGGGCCACATAGAACGTGGTGCCAACGCCGGTAAGATAGAAATTCTTTTTCTCGCTGATGGCGCGGGCCAGCTTTTTTATGCTCTCCGCGTCTATGTCCATGGCGTTGGTCACCACCTGCGGCTGTTCGTAAATCTCCTTGAGCATGTAATGGGGGAAACCGCCTTTCTGGGCCATTTCCGAGTCCCACAATATCTCCTGCACCTCTTTGGATACCGGCTCGCCGGTGGGAAACTTTTTCACGACATAGGCGTCGTGGGTGACGATGGCGTACTCATGGTCGTCCATTATCACGGCGGACTTGGTATGCTCGATGAACGCGTTGAAGTCCGACCCGATGTAGTTCTCATCTGAACCGAGGCCGATGATGAGCGGGCTTTCCTTGCGGGCGCAATATATCCTGTCCGGCTCGTGGGCGGTTATAAGCGCCACGGCGTATGTACCGTCCAGTTCGCCCAAAGCGGTCACGAAAGCTTTTTCCACCGATTTTGCGCGGGTGTAAGCCTCTTCGATCAGATGGACAATCACCTCCGTGTCGGTCTGGGAGACGAACTTGTGCCCTTTCTTCTCCAGCTTTGCGCGGATCTGGGCGTAGTTGGATATGATGCCGTTGTGAGTGATGGTGAACGCTCCGTCGCAGGAGCTGTGGGGATGGGCGTTTGCCTTGGTGACCCCGCCATGGGTGGCCCAGCGCGTGTGGGCGATGCCCACGTTGCCATGCAACTCCCAGAACTTCTCTTTGTCCTTGACCTCGTCCACCGGCCCCACGTCTTTGCGGGTGACGGGTTTGCCCGTTCCGTTTATAAGCGCGATACCGCAGGAGTCATATCCGCGGTATTCAAGCCTTCCGATGGACCTGACCAGTTTGTCTGAAACGTTTTGAAGGGCAACAATGCCCGCTATGCCGCACATCTTTTATTTATGAACCCGAAGAGCCGTCAGCTACTTTACCGAACAGTTGTGGTTGATTACTTTTCCGGCCTCAACCACCACGCCGGAGGCTATGGTGTTAGAGGCGCCTATCACGGCCCCATCCCCAACGAACGCGCCCAGCTTTTCAAGCCCGGCGCTTATGGCGGCCTTTCCTATCTTCACGCGGATGTCCCTGGTTTCCATCCGCTGGTTTATGGTCATCACTCCCGCGCCGATGTCCACGTTCTCGCCTATCACCGAGTCGCCAATGAAACACAAGCCGCCCACTTTCACCCCGGAGAAAAGAATGCAGTTCTTAAGCTCCGTTCCATGGCCGATAACGCTGTTGGCGCCGATACAGGTGTATGGGCGGACAAGGGCGTTATGGCCGATAAAACAGTTCGGCCCGATGTAGGCCGGGCCTTCCAGCACCGCTCCGGGGCGGATTTCCACACCTTCGGACACATAAACAGGCCCTTTCAGGCTTGCGCCCTGAAGGGCAACGCTTTGGTGTATCCGCGCGTCCTTCCAGGTGTCCATTATCGCGCGGTTGGCGGTAAGCGCGTCCCACGGATAGGCCATATCCAGCCAATCGTCCTCCCAGATGGAGGCGCGAAGGGATTGTTTTTTTATCAGCGCCTTGAGCGCCGTTTCCATGTCGCCTTTGGCCGCTTGCAGATAGTCGAAGAATGTGGCCGGTAGCACGAAAACCCCAGCCAGCACATAGTTGGCCAAGCCCTCGCGGATGCTGGGTTTTTCGATTATCCTTGTTATCTTCGCGTCGGGCCCAAGATAAACGTTGCCGTATTTCTCCGATGACTTCGTAAGGCAGATGGCCGCCGTAGGCTCGTTATGCAACCCGTATGTCTGGTTGGTTACGGAGAATATGTTGCTGGTGGTTATTGTGTCCGCGTAAACCAGCAGAAAATGGTCGCCGGGGGCGAATTTGTCTTTGGCTTTTAATATAGCGC
This sequence comes from Nitrospinota bacterium, assembly GCA_016208975.1. Lineage (NCBI taxonomy): Bacteria > Pseudomonadati > Nitrospinota > Nitrospinota bacterium. The sequence continues at coordinate 135,607 of JACQXA010000001.1, read as the reverse complement.
CGCCGATGCCGTTGGGCTTGCCCTGGTCCACAAAGTTCATGGACATCCCAGGCGGCGGGTTATTTGTGAGGTGTTCCCTTATTTTCTCCTTGTTGTGGCCGATGACCATGTAAACATGGCTCACCCCGGCGTTCTTCAACATCGCCAGAGTGTGATCGATAACATACCGCCCCGCCACGGGAATCATGGGGTTGGGGCGCGTCTCGGAGAAGGGAGCCATGTTCCCGCCTCTGCCGCCTGCCAATACAAGAGCTTTCATGCTTTATAGTTTGTTCCGTTCTGGATAATAGCGTTTCAGTATAATCCAACGAGTAAGCTGTTTCAATTGAAGCTTCCAGCGGGTGGTGTCCCAGTTTGAATCTCAAGTAACAGACGGATCCTTCACTTCGCATGCGCTTCGCCCAGGATGACTATGTTATCAACGGATTTTATATTGTCATTCTGAGCGTGAGTGAAGAATCTCCCCTGTACTTTCAAACTGGGACACTACCTTCCAGCGGCCGATTCCAGCTTCTGAAGGTCTTCCAGCGTGTTCACCCCAAGGGTTTCCGCCGGATTTTCCGCTATCAGGGCAGATACTTTCAGCCCGGCGTTCACCGCCATGGCGATAAGGTCGGTCAGGTAATATTCTTTCTGGGCGTTTTCGTTCCCAACCTTTGTTATGGATTCGAACAGGAAACCTGCGTCGAACACATAAACGCCGCTGTTTATTTCATTTATCTTCAGCTGTTCCGGCGTGGCGTCTTTAGCCTCGACATTGGCGACAACCCTGCTCCCCTCGCGGATTATCCTGCCGTAAGAAGCCGGATTGTCCAGAACACAGGTCAGCACGGATATGGCGGCGTTTTCAGTTTCCCGCAGGTTAATCAGTTTGCGCAGGGTATCAACGGTTATGGCCGGAACATCCGCCGAAAGGACCGCCACGCTTCCTTTAAACCCGGCCAGCGCCTCCCGCGCCTGGGCCACGGCATGGGCGGTGCCCAGTTGCGGCTCCTGTGCGGCGAAAACCACGTCCGTGGCTTTTACGGCTTCTATCACAACTTCGCGTTTGTGCCCAACTATCACCACAATTTTATCCGGCGTCAGCGCCCTGGCTGTGTCCAGCACGCTTGAAAGCATGGGACGCCCTTTGAACATGGCCAGCGCCTTGGGCAATTCGGATTTCATCCGAACACCTTTGCCCCCCGCCATTACCACCACAGCCAGTAGTTTTGCTTCACTCATCGCAGGTATTTCTTTGTGTTGAAATGCTTGGTGGAAAAGCTGTAATAATACCCCACGGATGAGCTTTTAGGAATGAAGATATGACAGCCAATTGCCGGACCCTTTTTGCTCAATGTCATCCCGGAAGGGGCGAAAGCGCCTATCCGGGATCATGGCCTCGATGTGAAAGGAAAGAAGCCCGGATGCCGGATCAAGTCCGGCATGACATCACGCGCATGTTTGGGAGACTCGGCGCATTATTGGCGATAACCGCGCTGATGGCGGGAATCGCGCTTATATCGCCCCCCCCTTGCGAGGCGCAAGCCACCAGCTTGAACGTTACGGCTACCATCCTTCCCTTCGGCGATATCGCCAAAAGGGTAGGGGGAGACGCCGTAAATGTCACCGTCATGCTAAAACCCGGCCAAAGCCCCCACACCTACGAGCCCACCCCCGGCGATCTGAAATCCCTCGGCAAGGCCGATCTTGTGGTGATGGCTGGGTTCGGCCTGGAATCCTGGCTATCAAAACTCCTAAAAACCAGCGGTAGGCAAACGCTATATGTGGATTGCTCCAAAGTGGTGAAAAACCCCATATCGTCGGAAGAGGAAGGGCATCACGAAGGTGAAGAAGATCATCATCATGGCGCGGTGAACCCCCACTATTGGCTCGACCCCTCAATCATGGCCGATGTGGCCAGGCATATCGGGGTGAAACTGGCGGAGAAAATGCCATCCCGGAAAAAAGAATTTATCAGCCAGGCGGAAGTTGTGGCCAATGAGCTTTTGAATCTGGACAAGGAAATAGAAAAAAAACTGTCGGATAAAAACCTGACACGGGGTTTCGTATCCTTCCACAACGCCTGGCCTTATTTCGCCAGACGCTATGGGCTGAAAGTGGCGGGAGTCATAGAAATGGCCCCCGGCAGGGAACCCTCCGCAAAACACATGACCCGGCTGGTTAAAGAGATAAAACAGAAAGGGGTGAAAGCCGTGATGGTGGAGCCTCAATTTCCCACCAGGCTGGGGGAGGTTCTTGCGGAAGAGGCTGGGGTTAAAGTTGTGGCCGTTGATCCAGAGGGTGGATCTCGAAAGACCGGTGGTTACATTGAGTTAATGAGGTTTAACGCCGCCATGTTCGAAAAAGCTTTAAGGTGAGACGATTTAAAGCTAGCATTGCCGCAAAGTCCTGATAGAACAATCAGTAATGCTACATACCTTAATGTTTAACATTATCCCACAAACCCCTGTTTGCGACTACGTTCCATTCATTAAACTAAAAAGTTTGTTGACGTTTGGATGCCTCATGCTCTATATAAAGCTATGTTAATTGCATAGTATATATTTTAATATATGTTGTCGTTTTAATGGCATTGTAGGGAATGGGGACTAAGTCTAAAAAGGGTAAAGAGCCAGCCGATGAGGGTGGTGGCGGGATAGTTCAGGAGGTCCATTTCAAGGAGGAATTGGAGTCCCGGTTCCTTTCGTACGCCCTATCTACCATTGTGTCCCGCGCTTTGCCCGATGTGCGGGACGGGTTGAAACCGGTTCACCGGCGGGTTCTGTACGCCATGAGCCAGTTGCGGTTGTCCGCCGACGCCAGGTTCAGGAAATCCGCGGCGGTGGTAGGCGATGTTATAGGTAAATACCATCCCCATGGCGACCAGGCGGTGTATGACACCATGGTGCGCCTTGCCCAGGATTTTTCGTTGCGTTACCCGTTGGTGGAGGGGCAAGGAAACTTCGGCAACATAGATGGCGACGCCGCGGCGGCCATGCGATATACCGAGGCCAAGCTTACAAAAATCGCCGGGGAACTGCTGGAAGACCTCCACAAGGAAACGGTTGAGTTCAATCCCACCTATGACGAAACCAACATAGAGCCCCGGCTTCTGCCGGCCCGGTTCCCGAATCTCATAGTTAACGGCTCTTCCGGCATCGCCGTGGGCTTGGCCACCAACATTCCGCCCCACAATCTTTCAGAGACGGTAAACGCCCTGGTGGCGATGATTGATGAACCACGGCTGGAAACCAAAGACATCCTTAAATACATAAAGGGGCCGGATTTCCCCACCGGCGCCACATCCATCACCTCGAAAGCCGAGTTAAAGGAAATATACGAAACGGGCAGGGGCTCCATAAAGCTTAGGGGAGAGTGGAATAAGGAGGAACTGCCTAAGGGTAAATGGCAGTTGGTGATAACCTCCATACCCTACACGGTGAATAAAAGCAGGCTTATCGAAAAGATAGCCGAGCTTATCGTGGAGAAAAAACTGCCCACCATCGTGGACATCCGCGACGAATCCACGGAAGACATCCGCATAGTGCTGGAGCCCAGATCGCCGGATGTGGATCCGGAAATGGCCATGGGCTTCCTGTTCAAACATTCCGACCTGCAAATCAGCTTCCCGGTGAACCTCACGGCGCTGACGGCGGAATCGGTCCCGTTGCGGCATTCCTTGGGGCAAATGCTCCGGTCATTCCTGGATTTCAGGCTTGTCACCACCGAAAAACGGTTGAGGTACGAGCTTAAGCTGATTGACGAGCGGCTCCATATCTTAAAAGCCTACGCCAAGGTATATAACGACTTGGACACGGCCATTGCCATCATACGCAAAGCCAAGGTTAAAGACGAGGCCCGGCAGGGCTTGATGGGCCATTTCAAGCTGGACGAAATCCAGGCCAACGCCATTTTGGACCTGCGCCTGTCGGCCCTGGTTGGGCTGGAAATCTCGAAAATCAAAAAAGAGAAGGCGGAAAAAGAGGCGGAACGGGAAATTATAGACTCCGTCCTGGCCAGCCCCGGCAAAATGTGGAAAGTGGTCCGCAAGGAACTGCTGGAGATAAAGGAAAAATATGGCGATGCCCGGCGCACTAAAATCGTCTTGGGCGGAATGGAAGAGCAGGAATTCGACGCGGAGAGCTTCATCCAGCACGAGGACACGAACGTAATAGTTTCCCGTAGCGGCTGGATACGCAGGCTTAAAAACGTGGCCAACCCGGAGTCGCTCCGGTTCAAGGAGGGGGACAGCCTTCTGGCCTGGTTGCCGCTGAACACCCGGGACTTCGTATGTTTCTTCACCTCCGCCGGAAAAGTTTATACGGCGCGCGCGCTGGAGATTACCCAAACGGCCGGATTCGGCGACCCGGTGCAGTCGTTCTTCAAGTTCGGCGATGGGGAGCGGTTGATATCCGTCATCGGCATGATAAAAGCCCAGGAGGGCGCGGAAGCCGAAGAAGGGGATAAAGCCCGCAAAGTCGGCCAGCGGGATCTGTTCGATCAGCTCAAATCCACAGAAGTGGGCAAGGTTTACGGGGAAATAGTGGACGAAAACGCCGAACTGATGCTTGTTACCGAAGCAGGCATGGGATTCAGGTTCGGTGGCGCGCTGGCCGCGGGGGAAACCACCAAGAACGGCCGGAAAGTGGCCAATTTGAAAGACGACGATGCGGTGTTCAGCGTCACGGTGGTTGAAAGAAAACCGATGTTGTTCGTCCTGTCCGGCGATGGCCATGGGTTGCTTATGAACACCGATGAAATCCCCGTGCTGGCCGGAGCCGGGGCAGGGGTTAGGCTGATAAAAATGAAACCCGGCGTGGTGCTGGCGGGGGCCAGAAGTGTATCCAAATCCGAACAGATAGCCATAGTGTATATCGCCGGAAAGGATGACCTGATCAAAATATCCTCCCTGGAAAAAGGTGGAAGGGGAAGCGCTGGCAAGAAACTGGCCTCCCCTAAACGGAAACTTATCGGCATCAGGAAAGTTGGCTAGAGTTATTCTAAATCCATGACCGCTAACGATTATTCAGCGAAACACATAGAGGTACTCGAAGGGCTGGAGCCTGTCCGGGTTCGCCCAGGTATGTATATAGGCGGTACGGACCTTACGGGTCTGCACCACCTGGTATGGGAAGCCATGGACAACGCCGTGGACGAGGCCATCAACGGTTATTGCCAACACATCGTCGTAACCGTCAAGGCCGATGGCTCCATATCCGTGGAGGACGATGGGCGGGGTATCCCGGTGGACAACCACCCCAAGTTCAACCGCCCGGCGCTGGAAATAATCATGACCACCCTCCACTCTGGCGCGAAGTTTTCAAACAAGAGCTACTCCGCTTCCGGCGGTTTGCACGGCGTGGGCATTTCGGTAGTTAATGCGCTTTCTGAGCATCTGGATGTAACTGTTTGTAAAGATGGGTATGAATGGAACCAGCAATTCTCTCGCGGAAAGCCCCTTGGAAAGCTGAAAAGAGTAGGGGACACGCGGAAAAAAGGTTCAAAAATTACTTTTAAACCAGACCCGCAAATATTTAGTAAAACTACGTTTAGCAAGAAGCTGATAGCAGATAGAGCCGAAACGAAGGCTTTCCTGAATTCCGGCCTCACTATTACAGTGGTGGATGAACGGGACAACACCAGCGAAAAGTTCCATTATGAGAATGGGATACGGGACTTTTTAAAGAAACTGCTTGAAGGCAGGAAACCCATTGGCAGTAACTACTTCTATCACAACCAGAAGAACGGGATGCAGATAGAGGTGGCCTTGCAATGGACTGAGAACACGGAGAACGTAGTTTATTCCTACGCCAATTCCGTGTTCACATCCGATGGTGGAACCCATGAGGCGGGGTTGCGGAATGCCCTTACGAAGATACTCCGGAGCCATATCGAAAGGACTGCCCCCAAAGGTAAGGCGCCAGCAATTACCACCGATGATGTGCGGGAAGGGTTAACAGCTGTAATCTCCATATTCCTCTCAAACCCGCAGTTCCAAGGGCAAACCAAGGAGAAGCTGAACAATCCCGAGGCACAAGCCGCTGTGGAAGCCATGGTGCGGACAGCGTTTGAGCGTTACTTGCTGGAAAACCCCTCGTCGGCGGAATCCATCATAAGCCGGGTGATATTGGCCGCCCAGGCGCGGATGGCGTCCCGCTCCGCCAAAGAGGCGGTTATGCGGAAAACCCCAATAAGTCATAGGCTTACTTTGCCCGGAAAATTGGCGGACTGCTCGTCCACAGACCCGGCCATGTGCGAGCTTTTCCTGGTGGAAGGGGATTCCGCCGGTGGCTCATCCAAACAGGCGCGGGATCGGCGCATCCAGGCCGTGCTACCCTTGCGGGGTAAAATCCTGAACGTGGAGAACGCCACCCCGGAAAAATTAGCCAATAACAATGAAATCAAAGCGTTAACTACAACCATAGGCGCGGGCATAGGCGACTCGTTCGATTACTCCAAACTGCGTTATGAGAAGATAATCATAATGACCGATGCCGATGTGGACGGGGCTCACATAAGCGCGCTACTGCTCACGTTCTTTTACCGCTACATGCCGCAACTTATTGATAAAGGTAATGTTTATCTCGCTCAACCACCTCTGTACCGGATAGAACTGGGAAAGACTGTTAAGTACGCCCAGGACGATGAAGAAAAGGCCACCATCCTGATCATGGCGCCTAAAAACGTAAAGCCGGAGCTTCACCGGTATAAGGGTCTTGGCGAGATGCCTATGCAAATACTAAAAGAAACCACAATGGATCCAAACCGCCGCAAGTTATTGAAAGTTTCTATTCAAGACGCCGAGACCGTCGAGGATACGGTTACCAGGCTGATGGGGAAAGACGCTTCGGCCAGATATGATTTTATAAAAGAGAATTCCGCCGCATTTGTAAACGCCGGTGGTGAGCTGGATATTTAAAGGAGGCAAGTTTCGATAATGCCGATTATCCGTATCGAGATGTTCGAAGGCCGGCCCGACGAAATTAAAAAAGAGCTGTTGATGAAAGTAACCACGGCGGCGGCCGAGGTTTTAAAAATTCCCGCCGAGCATTTCACCTGCATAATCACCGATGTGCCCAGAAAACATTGGGCCCGTGGTGGTGTGCCTTTTTCAGAAGTCGAACTTCAGTTTGCATCTCAAATAATGGACAGATCCTTCACTTCGCTTGCGCTTCGCTCAGGATGACAATGTTATCAACGGCTTTTATATTGTCATTCTGAGCGTAAGTGAAGAATCTCCCCTGTACTTTCAAACTGAGACACTACAGACAGATCCTTCACTTCGCTTGCGCTTCGCTCAGGATGACAATGTTATCAACGGCTCTTATATTGTCATTCTGAGCGTAAGTGAAGAATCTCCCCTGTACTTTCAAACGAGGTCGCTGACCTCGGATTCCCAATCCTTCGCCAGCGCTCATGCGCAGAAATTATTGCTCAACCCTGTTGCGGCCGCCGCCCTTGGCCCGATATAGGGCCTCGTCGGCTAACCGGATCAAATCGCTTTCGGTGAAACCTGTATTTGCGGCCAGGGTCGCAAAACCAAGACTTATGGTAACTTTGCCATAAGGCGACCGTTTGTGAGCAATATCCAAAGATTCTATTGCGTAGCGAAGTTTTTCAGACAAGGCCAGCGTACTATCCTGATCGCTGTCCGGGGCGATAATGGCGAACTCCTCGCCGCCATACCTGGCCAAAAGTTCACCGGCTCTTTTTACCAGCCCTGAAAGGGTGTGCGCCACCATCTTCAAACATTCGTCGCCGGCCTGGTGGCCATAAGTGTCGTTGTACAACTTGAAATAGTCGATATCCAGCAGTATCAGCGACACATCATAATGCTTCCGGCCTGCGCGGCTCCATTCTTCATTCAACCGCTCGTTGAAATGGCGCCGGTTGGCCACTCCTGTAAGGTCATCGTTGTAAGACATGCTGGTGAGCAGTTCTTCAGTCCGTTTTCTCTGGGTAATGTCGTCGAATATGGCGGCAAAATGTGATATTTGGCCCGACTCGCCGATGATCACGTTCAAAGACACCTCGATGGGAAACACCCGGCCGTTTTTGTGCCGCGCCCAAATCTCCCCTTTCCACCGGCCCGTCTCGATGAGGATCGACCAGAACTCTGCCATAAAAGTGGAATCGTGCCGGTCTGATATAAGCAGTTCCCGGAACTCCCGCCCCAACGCATCCATAGGCTCATATCCGGTTATAACGGAGAAAGCGTGGTTCACCGAGTCTATCTCCCCGCTCCGGCCCAATATCATTATTGCCTCGGCGGTGTTCTCGAACACGGTGGCGGCAAGTTTCAGTTTCTCCTCCGCCTTTTTGCGCTCTTCCACTTCATGCAACGCCTGGTCCCGCATTTTTTTGTAATCGGCTATCCGGTTGGACAGCTCGGTAACATCCTGAACCGAGAACAGCGCGTATGTTTTTCCGTCCCGGCCGGTGATGGAGGATACATTGGCCTGTTGAGTCCTGAAAGAGCTGTCATCCAGCTTTACCGGGATTATGTATTTATGGAGCAAAGATGAGAACACGGCGGATGGTGAACCCGAGAAAACATCTTTAATCCTCTGGAGGTACTTGGGCTGTTTTAAATGGGGGTAGAAAAAAAGGATGCTCCGGCCGGTTATTTCGTGGCGGGGAATGCCCGTCCACATCTCCAGCATCAGGTTCCAGAAAACCACCTCCATCTCGCTGTTCAGGGCGAAAACCCCCAGAGGCATATAATCGAAAAGCTCGAAAGACTTGCTTATGTCCTGGGCTGGCTCGGCCATGGCGGATGGCTACTGGATCTCGCTGGCTATGGCGCTTATCAGGCTTTCAAACGACGCTATCTCGAACACCAGCATGATGTTGCCTTGTATGTTGTGGGCCTTCACCTGGAACTCGGCGTTGGCGATGATTATCCTGCCGTTCTTGTAAAGGCTGTGGGTCAATATATCTTCCACCTTCCCCCCGTGGAAAGTGGGGATAGAGTAATATATTTTCTGGCGCATCATGTTGCTTATCTGGCCGATCACGGAGTTGATCACGATGTTGCTTATCTCGTTGAGCGTCTCCACCATCAACGAATCCATCTCAACCCCGGTTATCTCCTCCCCTGTGAGCAAGGACACAAGCTTGACGGCGCTCTCCGGCGGGAACACCATGGAGGCCAGCCCGGTGAGCGACCCCTGGAACGGCATGTTTACGCATGCGGCCCGTAATCCTATGTGGCTCCTCAACTCATCCAGGATCCCGGCGGGATCCACCACTTTTACCGAAGGCACTTTTAGCTGGATAGGGCTTCCCACCATCTCGTTGAGCACGTTGGCCGCCCTGCCAACGCCGATGTTCACTATCTCGGTCAGGGCGTCCAGATGTTGGGGGGAAAGAGGAGCGTTCATCAAGCCTTTCTCAAAGGTAACAACGGATAAGGTTTATTAGCGCTTCTATGGATGGCCCCTGCAACGGCTTATTAATAAACCCTACCGCGCCAAGGTTCATGCAATCTTTTTTGGTGGATTCCTGTATGTCGGCGGAAATGATGACCGTGGGGATTTTCAACCCCAGCTTATTCATCTCCATCAATGTTTCCTGCCCGGACATATCAGGCATTAAAAGATCCATGGTTATCAAGCCTGGTTTTAAGGCCGTGGCCTTTTCTATACCTTCCCTGCCGTTGGGCGCCTCTATAACCGAATGCCCGGCGGATTCGATGACTTTTTTCAAAATGGATCTTTGAAACGCGGAATCGTCAACTACTAGGATCTGGGCCACAAAAGCCTCCGGAGCGAATAAATGTTACAAAATAAAGCGGTGTTCCCTGGCTCGCTGGAGCCATTCTAGCATAACACTTGTCAAGTATAGGCTGTTTGTTTTGTGCTTTAATCCCGAAGGGCGCTATTGACAAAACTCATTGAAACCATTTATCGTAATTTTAAATAAACCGGCTATCGGGGCTCAATAATGTACGACCAGTTAAGATCTTTCGTTGATTCCTTCGATTTTGAAGCTCTTATGGTGTTTTTTACCACCATAACCGTGAATGACCTGATAGTGAATCCTTATGTGCTGGTTCCGGTAATAATAATCATCGGTCTGATAAGCTATAACAAGACCGCCTATATCGGGCAACAGCTTCTGCTTTATGTTCCAGCTGTGGCTTATCTTTTTATCACGGTAATCATCCTGAAAAACGATAACATCACCGCCACGGGGCCTTTCCTGATGGCTATGGTGGCGTTTTTCCTGGTGGCGGGCTGGTTTATCTGGACCAAACTGCTGGGGGACTAAACCTTCCCCCCCCCTGCCCTGCTGATGAATATCCTCCGCTGGGATGAGAGGGAAGACGGCCCTTTTTCCAAAGACTCGTTAAAAACAAAACTCGTCAGCCTGGGATTCGCGCCGGTGGAATATGTTTACCCTCCCGGCCTTGTTTTCCCGCCCCACATTCATCATTACGACAAAATGGCCGCAGTGGTTTCGGGCCATTTTAAATTCACCATGGGCGGGAACTCCGTTATCCTCACCACCGGCGAGGCCATTTTTGTGCCCGCCATGGAACTGCACAGCGCGGAAGTGGCGGGTAACGAAGCCGTGGTAAGCCTGGACGCGGAGAAGGTTTAAACCCTCTCGCGGGGAATTATTGGTCTATACTTCCGAAGTCCGATGGTTTGGCGTTGTGTAGCCATTTTTTGAACGCTTCCTCATCTTCCGGTTCCGGCGCCGTAGCGGCGTTTTCCATGGTCTTTGCGTTTTCCAGAACGCTGTTGGAAACGTATATGGGCGCTTTCACCCGCAAGGCTACCGCTATGGCGTCCGACGGGCGCGAATCCACCTCCAGAGTATTGCCATTAATAGTGATGTTTATGATGGCGTAGAACGTGTTGTTCTTCAGGTCGCACACGGTGATGTGGTTCACCTTGGCTTTCAGCGAACCCAAAAGGTTTTTGATAAGGTCGTGCGTCATGGGCCGTGGCGTGGCCACAGACTCCATCTCCAGCGCTATGGCCGTGGCTTCAGGATAGCCAACCCATATAGGCAGGGATTTTGCCCCGCCCGAATCCTTGAGAATAATTATGGGGGTGTTGGTGACAGGGTCGAATACCAGCCCTTCCACCTTCATCTCGACTATGTCTTTGCGTTCGCTCATGCGCGGCCTTTATTGGAGTTAAATCAGCCGGCCAACTTGCCTTCCAGGCTATGCTGTCCGCTTCCAGTTATCTTAACATGAACAAATCGGCCGGTTAAATCCTTGTCCGAGCCGAAATTCACCATCATGTTTTGCGGGTTCCTTCCGCAATACCGCGCCGGATCCCGTTTACTTGGCCCTTCCACCAACAGCTCCGAATCCCTGCCTGTCATTTCCTTGAACCGTTCTTTGGTTATGCGCTTTTGCATGACCAAAATCCGGTCGAACCGGGTTTGCGCCACTACCGGATCCACCCTGTCCATTAGTTTCTCCGCTTCCGTTCCGGGTCTTGGCGAATATTTGAATAAATATATGTTGTCGTACCGGGCTTGTAAAACCGCTTGAACGGTTTGCTCGAAATCGCTTTCAGCTTCACCGGGGAAACCCACAATAATATCGGTAGTTATGGATAAATCGGGCACTTTGGCTTTAAGCTTTTCCACCCTGTCGAAATAATGGGCGGCGGTGTAGTTCCGGTTCATCAGGCTCAATATCCTGTCCGATCCGGACTGGATAGGCAGATGCATGGAAGGGCAAATCCCCGGTAACTCCGCCATGGCGGATATCAGCTCGTCGCTCATGTCTTTTGGGTGGCTGGTGACGAACCTGATCCTCATATCACCACAGACAGCGTGAATCCGCCGGAGAAGTTCCGGAAAAGTTGCCCGGGGCGAAAGGTTCATTCCGTAGCTGTTCACGTTCTGCCCCAGCAGGGTTATCTCTTTGTAGCCTTTCTCCGCAAGGTTCCGTACTTCATTCAAAATGCTTTCCACCGGCCTGCTTTCTTCCGGGCCACGGGTTTGAGGGACGATGCAGTATGAACAGGCGTTGTTACACCCGCGCATGATGGCCACCCAGGCGGAGATGGAAGATTCCCGCCGCATGGGAAACTCGTCAAAAGCGGACTCCGAAGACGTGTCCACCTGGGGGCGGCCTGTCTCCTCGAACTGTTTGAGCATGGAGGGGACTTTGTGAACCGCCCGGGTGCCAAAAACCAGGTCTATGATAGGTTCGCGCCGCACCAGCGCCTCGCCACGCTCCTGGGCGATGCACCCGGCCACGCCCACCACAAGGTTTTTATTTTGGTGTTTCAATGGACGCAACCGCCCCATGAGCGAGAAGAATTTGGCCTCCGCCTTGTCCCTTACGGCGCAGGTGTTCACCACCAGGAAATCGGCCTGAGTCTCGTTTTCCGTATATTCGTACTCATCCGCCAGGGCGCCCGCCAGCCATTCCGAATCGTGCCGGTTCATCTGGCACCCCAAGGTGATTATCGCCAGTTTTTTCTTATGGGTCATGTTTAGCTAAATTTTTAATTTTAACATGAGAGACCCCTTGGGCGGACAACTCCCCGTTTCCTAGGAGTGTCTCAGTTTGAAAGTACAGGGGAGATTCTTCACTTACGCTCAGAATGACAATATAAAAGCCGTTGATAACATTGTCATCTTGAGCGAAGCGCAAGCGAAGTGAAGGATCTGTCTATTATTTGAGATTCAAACTGAGACACCACCGTTTCCCCCCTCCCCTGCCCTCAAATGCTAAACAGCTCCGTAACCTGCTCTGCCGGGGTCCCTGACCCCGGTTTATGTTTTCCCGGGGCCTTTAGGTTCCGGGGAAACATAAAGCCGTTGTGGATTCCGCGCAGGCTCCTATCTGATATAATTATGCAGAGTATCCGGTGATTCGGTAGAGGTTGTGGATTCCGCGCAGGCTCCTATCTGATATAATAATAAAAAAATTGACATCCGCCGCAAACAAGTTGTGGATTCCGCGCAGGCTCCTATCTGATATAATGACACACCATGTATCTATCCATCTACAGCTGTTGTGGATTCCGCGCAGGCTCCTATCTGATATAATCCGAGAAAGCCATGCAGTTAGGGGACACCGGTTGTGGATTCCGCGCAGGCTCCTATCTGATATAATATGACGGGGATGGGCAAAGAAGCAACGCTGGTTGTGGATTCCGCGCAGGCTCCTATCTGATATAATACACACCATGTATCTATCCATCTATGTACTGTTGTGGATTCCGCGCAGGCTCCTATCTGATATAATAGGCCTTGCAGAACCGGTTGGTTTTGCAGGGCCTATTAGAGCCTTCAATTCATAAAAACTCCAGTTGGGCCGGGGCGCGTTCCGCCGGTTTGCGCATTTTTCCATAGAAAACCTGCATACGTTCAAACTGTTTATCGGTTATCAATATCGCCCGCACCTCACCTTTTGGCGGTAAAAGCCCTTTCACCCTTTTCAGGTGAATCTGGGCATTCTCATCGCTTGCGGCGTGCCGCACATATACCGACAATTGCATCATGGTAAAGCCGCACCCTTTTAAATCTTTCCGGAACCTGTTGGCATCCTTGCGCTCTTCCGGCTCCACCACTGGAAGGTCGAACATAAGCACAATCCACATGGAGCGGAATCCCCCAAAGCTTGTCATTTACCCTTCCCCATGCCGTTACCTTTTCCCCTCCTTTATGGGGAGGGGTGGCGGCAAAGCCGCCGGAGTGGTAAGCGATTTGCTTTGAGCTCCCACCCCCTCGGCTCCTTTGGAGCCACTCCCCCTCTGGCAGGGGGAGAAACCGGAGCGGAACGCGAGATAGTTACCATTCCGGTATCGTAAGCGGCGCTCCCTCGGCGATGGCGCGCCGCAAAGAGGCGGCGTAATGGGCCATCGCTTCCATGAATGGCTCTTTTTCGCCGTTAAACCTCAAATCCATTCCAAGAATTTCCAGCATTGCCCGTTTGGTTTCTTTTTCCACTTCAACTTCGGGGTTGGCCTTCCACAACTCGAACGCTTTTATGTCCACTATTGGTCTTAACGGTTCCATGGCGTCGTCCGCCAGGCGGAAGCTGTCATAACGGTTCCTGTGATGCACACCCAAGGAAGGGTGAAGCCCGGAGCCCACAAGAGCGCGCGCCACCGATGCGCGGATGACCGTATAGCCATAGTTAAGGATGGAGTTGGGCGGGCCGCCCTCCCTGTCCCGCCGGAAATCCTTGCCGAAAAGCCGGGGCCAATAATATTGGGCGGCGCGGGCCTCCATGTTTTCCGTGTCGCCGGATTTCACCTGTTTGGCCATTTCGAAAAGCGCTTTTCCTTTGCCACTACACGCCTCCAGCGCTTTGGCTTGTCCCGCGATTTTTGCCTCGATGATGTACTGCCATATCCGTTTTTTCACCGGTTGGCTGGCGGCAATCTGCGCCTCCATGGTTTCCGCCTGGGTGCTATGGCCGGAGAAGGGCAACATGGCACCGCTTGGTTTATGCTTCATGTCACAAAACACCACGGTTATGTTCTGCGAGGCGCATTCCGCCAGAAGGGCGTTGGTGATGGAGACATTGGGGTGGCTGATGACGAGAATCCCAAGGTCTTCCAGCGGGACGGTCACCTCATCCTCCCCTTCCCGTTTAACTGAAAGCTGTTTGAGCCGGAGGGAAAGATGCGCCGCGCCCGATGATATTTCCACCGTGCGTTTAATCATGGGCGGGGAACACCTCGCCGATAGGTGAGACCGTCACTTTTTCAGGTTTGTAACTCATCAATGCGCCCATACTTTGAATTCGCAACATTGCCGGCTTTGTTTCATCTTCTGTGCCAGCAGAGCAATGCTCTCTAAAAACGTAATATCCTTTGGACAACTTCTGAACCCTATATATCCTTACATCACCGTCCACGTTCATCCTCAGCATTTCGTTGATGGAAAGTGACATGACAAGCTCATTATCCGGGCCGCAAATCGTGTTGATAATTGGGCGTTTTTCCTCACCTTTTCTGGGCCTTGCTCGCCGCGCCGCCTCCATCATAGTCACGATATCCCCTTCTTCCCATCCCTCCCATTTGCCGGATGATTTGGGTTTGATTATTTCAATATGGTGGTTTTTTCCATATTCTAGAAAGCGGTATTCTTTGCCTTTCTTGTCCAATATTGGGAAAGCGTTATTAATTGAGTAAAGTAGCCGGGCCTTTTTCACGGAATGCTTTCCGATTACAAACTCAGTTTTGAGCGCCGCCTTGCAATCGCCTCCATGCTCCTCAATCCGTTTAAGGATCAAATCACGAATGCGCTCATCACGGATACGTTTCACTTCGGCATATGTCATGGTCTCAATGGTCTTTCGCCGGACGAAAACGCCTTTTTCCGATGTCGCCCCATACGAAGTTTCTTCGTGTAGCGCCCCCCGTATTTTCCGCGTGGCGCGATGGGAGACGATGATTGCGTCAATGGCGGCTTGCGCATCGTCACGGAATCCTTTCCACGGAACCGGGAAGTTTGAATATCGCAACCTGCCATCGCCGCGCGATGTGGCCCTGCTAAACATGTGTACCTGCCACGGGCCTGTGAGGGCTATCACTATCGCGTCCAAGGCATGATGGCGATGATCGGAACGGTCCTTACCCGCTTTCAAATCGTAGTTACGCTTGGGCAAAATATCGTAAAGACCCCATTCGCCGCGCAACCATGCGGTGAACAGGCCCTTGTTTGTGTCCACCCGGACACCTGTTGATTTCAGATAGGCGCATACCTCCTTTGTGATATATCGTGTGTCCGTCAACTGGCTGTCAAGAAAACCATCGGGAATTTCGGTCATGTAGAAGCGGCGGCGTTTGGCCAGCGGTAATGATTCTATTCTCTTTTCTATTTCACCCCATTTTTGTTCATCATGGCTCCATGCCTGAAAAGGAGTGTTGTCCCCTTTCTCAAGATTTTCCTTCTGAAAACAAAGCGTCTTGTTCATATAGGAATTGTCCAGCGATTTTTGCCAAGGGAGGATATGCTCAACCTGAACATCGGCGGTGAACAGCTCCTGCTTGCCTATCGCTTTTCCGGAATATGGGCTTGTGCGGTTGCATTCAAGCCATAACCGGTATTTGTCCCTGTCTTCTCTTGTAGGTTTGGCTACGCCGAATTCATTTTTCAGTTCGGCGTCTATGGTTTCATTTTCCGCTTCCCGGTCACGCATCTGTTTGTGCCGTTCATCTTTAACTTTTTTCGGTTGTTTTGCGTCTCTAGCCAACTCGACGCGAATAATGTCCGGCTTGCCGAACTTGCGGATGATGGCGTTTACCACCTTGCGGGTTTCATAAAGAGCTTTCTGGACAACCGGGTTGCGTACCTGCGGCGGTTCCGGCAATACATTAAATCCTTCGCTGGCGCCGCTTACCCCGCCATACCCAGCGGCTATTTTGGCTTCCGGATAAGTTAAACCGGCTTCCATGTGAGGCAGAAGCTTTTTGATAGCTTTCAGTGAATGGGCGGCATAGCCATCCTCCAGTTCTACTTTTGCCAGCGCCTCCGATTCATCTTTTGAAAAGCCCCAACCTTCTGTGAGGCGTTTTATTAATGCCGCTTCGTTTTCTATGGTGGTAAGGTCGGTATATAAACTTTCACGCTGTGTAACGTCCAGAGCCTGCCACTTTGCCCCAAGCGCTTTAGCAATATTAAAAGAAGTGTAATCGCCTGGAATATGCTTCTTGCCTGTTTCCTCCAGGTTCAGCTTTGTTTCCTTGTGTATGCCCGCCGATTTTTTTACCTGCGCCCACGTCAGCTTTTGCTTGCCGTCAATAGCCTCGATGATCGTTTTCAGTTGATCTTTTTTAAGAGATTGGGCATTTACCTTCAGGTTTGTAACATCCTGAAGCATCCTTATCCTTTGGGCCAACGGATGAGATTTGGCGGCCCGGCGCGGGCCTTTGTCTATTAATCCACCATCCGGTTTCCGCCATATTTTCCGCTCCAGCTCGCAAAAGCCCACAAGGCCTTTTTGCGACTTTAAGGGACGTTGAAAGAATATGGCCTTGTTGATTTTTATCTTAAGCTCTTGCGTCAATTCCGGATGAAAAGCCGCTTGTGTTGCCCATAGCTTCTCAAATTCGGTTTCGTACATATTGCGGTGGGTGTACTGTTTACGTAGCAGGCTGTTATTTTGTTTATAAAGGTATTCTCCAAGGGTGCGGGCGTTGTGATCTATCCTTCCCTGAAGATCTTTAATGGCGTCGAGGACTTTGCTTTTATCTTTATCCTTTTCTTTTCTGTCCGCATTCCGGTTGCTCTTAAAACCCCGCCGTTTGTTCATGTGGAACAGGGCGCGGCCCAGCTCGTACAAAGATATTTTGCCATCCAATCCTTCGGCTCTGGCTTTATACGGATTTATCGTGTTCAATAGTTTTTCCCGCTCATCTTTATCGGAAGGCAACATTTCGGTGGATACCAAGATGTTGGTTAGATGTTCACGTCTCATTTTTCTTCGTGCAAGGATTTTCCGCGCGCCTCGTTTTGCCCGGCGCTCCTGATTCTTGGGCGCTTCTGTTTTATCCTCCACCGGCGCGGTGAATACCCGCGCTCCGGCGCCCAATATCTTGCCTGTTCCGGCCACGTCGTCCAGTTTTTCGTCATCCCGTTCGATGACCGCCCAACCGATGGAATTTGTGCCAATATCCAGCCCCAGTATTTTCATGACTATCCCCCTTGCAAGAAAATCATTGCGAATTGGATAAGAGTATATTATATTTTTGGCTGTATCAGATAGGAGCCTGCGCGGAATTCATAACAAGAAGTTTACTTCGCAGGCTTACCCCTTCACGGGGTAAACCTTGGGCCGTCCAGTTCCAGCGATGGGCTTGGCGGTCTTTTTTATTTTCCGCCAACTCATCCTCAACACCGCTCCATCAGCAATGCTAAAATACCCCCATGGATGAAACCAAACGCATCGAAGCCTGTCTGGCGCTCAAGGACAACCTGGAGGCGGTTTTCAACTCCGTCCACGACGGCATAATCGTGCTGGACAGCCATATGAAGGTGATAAACATCAACGAGGCGGCGCTGGGGTTTTTCGGCGTGTCCAAGCAGGAGGCGCTGGGCAAATCCTGTTTCTGCGACGAGATGCTGGTGGACATCAAGGACATCCTCCAGGAAACCGTGAGAGAGAAGAAACCTATAAAGAACTATTCCTTCAAGTTCATAGACCACACCGGCGACGAACGCACCGTAATCATGTCCACCGCCATCCTGCGAGACTCCGCGGGGGAAGAAGGCGGCGTGATGCTCATCATCCATGACATTTCCGAGATAAGAAAACTGCAGACAAGGCTGGAATCCCACCCTTCCTATTTCAAGCTCATCGGCCGCAACCGCAAGATGCAGGAGGTTTACACCCTTATAGATAAAGTGGCCAAGGCCGAAGCGCCGGTTTTGATAGAAGGCGAATCCGGCGTGGGCAAAGGGTTAGTCGCCGAGGCCATCCATAAAAAATCGGGCCGGCGGGATGAGCCGTTCATCAAGGTGAACTGCGCGGCGCTGTCTGAAACGTTGCTGGAGTCGGAACTGTTCGGCCATGTGAAAGGCGCTTTCACCGGAGCGTATCGCGACCGCATCGGCCGGTTCGAGCTGGCCCACGGCGGAACCATATTTCTGGACGAAATCGGGGAAATCCCACCCTCCACCCAGGTAAAACTGCTCACCGTGCTTCAAGACAAGCTCATAGAAAGAGTGGGCGACACCCAGCAACGCAACGTGGACGTGCGGATAATATCCGCCACCAACCAAAACCTGAAAGAACTTGTGGAGAAAAAGCTGTTCCGGGAAGACCTGTATTACAGGCTTAAAGTGGTGCGCTTAAACCTGCCATCGTTAAGGGAACGGATAGACGATTTAACCCTGCTGGCGGACCACTTTATCGAAAAACAGAGAAACGAAACCGGCAAACCCATAAAAGGGATCTCCCGGGAGGCCATGAAAGCCATGGCCCGGTACCGCTGGCCGGGGAACATAAGGGAGCTGGAAAACGCCATCGCCCAGGCTTTCGTCCTTTGCGAAGGGGGCCTTATAGAGCCGGAAGACCTGCCGGAAGAGATTTTGCGGACCACCGCCTACCCCGGTAAACCACCGGCAACGCCATTAACCGACCTGCCTGGGGATGAACCCGCCCGCATAAAAGAGGCGCTGGAAATCACCGCCGGTCAAAAATCCAAGGCCGCTAAAATGCTCGGCATAAACCGCACCACCCTCTGGCGGAAGATAAAAACCCTTAACATCCATTAGCCAACTCCCCTCCCCTTTATGCAACTGATGCAACATATGTTGCATCATTTATGTTGCTTGCTGAAACATCCATCACGCGGCCTTTCATCGCTTGACTCTGTACCTACGCGATTATATTAGTCTTACGCCAGCGCCCCATTATGGCAAGCTCGTTGCTATATACTTGGTCAAGAGTACCGTTTTGGAGTTTTGATATGTACGCTGAACAGATGATCCATGTTATTGCGGGAACTTTTATATTGGTTTCGCTGACCCTTTCCCAGATATACAGCCCCTACTGGCTGTTCCTCACGGCCTTCGTCGGGCTGAATCTTTTCCAGCATGGCTTTACCCGGTGGTGCCTGATGGAGTCTATTTTGGTCAAAGCCGGTGTTAAATCCCATGTCCGTTCGAAGGATCTATAAAAAGGGAGATTAGCCATGTCTAAAGTGGTGCATGTGAACGACGACAATTTCCAGACGGAAGTGTTGAACAGCGATATTCCGGTGTTGGTGGATTTCTGGGCGGCCTGGTGCGGCCCCTGCCGGATGATCGCCCCCATTATCGAAGAGCTGGCCGGTGAATACGCGGGCAAGGTGAAAATAGCCAAATGCGACACCGAGGCGGCCTACCAGATACCGGCCCGGTACGGCATCCGGGGCATCCCCACGCTCATCCTGTTCAAGAACGGCAAAGTGGCCAACCAGATTGTGGGCGCCGTGCCAAAACCGGCGCTGGTGGATTTTATAGACAGCGCCGCGGCCGTAGGCTGATAACCGTAAAGGAAGAGATAAAAACCCATGCGAATGATGTGGTTCTGGGGACTTCTATTTTCTTTTTCCGCTACGCTATCCCCACTTTCCGCCGGGGCCATTACCCTGTCGGAAGCTTTGGCCATAGCCATGGAAAACAACCTGGAGGTAAGGGTCGCCGCCGCCCAAAAAACCGCCGCGGACGAATCGTTATCCATGGCCAGGGCTGGGTTTATGCCCACGGTGGAAGTCAGCGAAACGTACAGCAAGACCAACAACCCCATGTATGCTTTCGGCGCCAGGTTGAATCAGGAGCGTATCGCCCAACAGGATTTTGAGCCTTCGGCGCTTAACAATCCCGAGGCGATGGCCAACTGGAAGACGGCGGTTTCGCTACGTCAGCCCCTTTTCGCGGGGGGCCAGATACACAACGAATACCGCAAGGCCGAAAGCGCCGCCCGCATTGCGGAGCTGGATTTGGGACAAACCCGCCGTGAGGTGGCGTTCAGGGTGGTTGAAGGTTGGCTGAACCTGAGTCTTCTAAATAAGAGCCTCGAAACGCTGGAACATTCAAAATCGCTGGCTCTTGAAAGTTTGAAAGTGGCCCGGAACCGGGTTGACGCGGGAATGGCGCTGAATTCCGACCTGCTGGACATGCAGATAAATTACGAGCGGGTCCGCAAAGAGATAAACGCCACCCTCGCCAATATCCAGCTGGCCAAATCCGCGTTGAAAACGTTGTTGGGCGCCGGTGAGCTATCGCCCCAATTCGGTGAATACACCTTTGAGCCGGGTGTGGTGGATGTGGATGAATCGCTGAAGGTCGCCTATGAAAACCGGGCGGACTTGCAAAAAACCTCCGCCGGGGTAGCCATGGCCGGTTACGACGTTAAATCGGCGGCGGGCGGTTTTTTACCCTCGGTGGGGCTGGCCGCTGATTATGAATGGAATCAGGAAGACCTGGCCAAAACCGGCGGCGAATCGTACATGGTGGCGGTGGAAGCCAGATGGAACCTTTTTTCCGGCGGGCGTGACGCGGCCAGGTATAAAGCCGCCCGCGCCGTGGAAGAGGCCCATAAATTCCATGAACGCCTGTTGAAAGATTCGATCAGGACCGAAGTTGAGCGGGACATCAGCGGGTTGAAGACCGCCGTTGAGAATAGCGTGATAGCCCTTCGCCAGGTGTCGCTGGCCGAGGAGAGCCACAGGATAATCAGTCAGCAATTCATCGAAGGGCTGAAATCTTCCGCAGACCTGCTGGCTTCCGAAACCCAGTTGGAAAGGGCAAGGTTAAACAAAATAGCGTCCGATCACGAGATGCTGTTGTCCCGCGCCAAGCTGGATCTAACCCTTGGGCTGGATAGCGGTTCAATAAAGGAGAAGCGGTAATGAAATCTTTGTGGATGAACACGTTCTTCGCGGCCATAACCGGCCTATCGCTAGCCGCGCCCCTAGCCCATGGTCAGGCGCAACCCGCACCTCAAAAAGCCCCTCAACCAGCGCAGGCTCCGGCGCCCGCTCCTCAGCCGTTGATCCTTTCCACAGGAGTGGTGGCCTCCAAAGCCTCCATAACCCTGTCGTCCAAGATTTCGGCCCAGGTTGTACGGATATCCGGCGATTTGGGCTCACCGGTTAAAAAGGGCCAGGTGATAATGAAACTGGACGATGGCGAACTGGGCGCCAATGTGGCGCTGGCCCGCGGGCATCTGGATTCGGCCAAGGCGGCCTACGAAAACGCCACCCTCGGCTTCGACCGCCAGAAAAGGCTTTTGAGCCAGGGTTCCACCACCCAGAGCGCATATGACGAGGCGAACACGGCCATGCAAAGGGCCCAAGCCGGTGTGGCCGTGGCCGAGGCGGAACTTCGCAAAGCCCAGGTTTATCTCGCTTATACCAATATCGTTTCCCCCATAAATGGAGTTATCGAAAGCAAATCGGTGGAAGTGGGTGAGCTTACCTCCCCCGGCCAGCCGGTGGTGAAAGTGGCGGACACGAAGAACCTGCGGTTCGAGACCAGCGTGAAAGAGTCGGACATCAACCTGATAGGTGTGGGCGACAAGGTGGAGGTTACGGTGGACGCTCTGCCAAATAAAACCATCAGCGGCACGGTGGCGCAGATTGTGCCCGCCGGAGACAGGGCCAGCCACAGTTTCCTTGTGAGGATAGACCTGCCTCTCACCGAGGGATTGCGCGCCGGCATGTACGGCAAAGCCCGGTGGCGGTAAACCCACAACTCAAACCTGATTTTCCATCGAAGGTGTATCGGTCATGGAAGAAAAGAATGACTCAATGAATTTCGCCGGGCGGCTGGCGCGATATTTTATAAATTCCCAGCTAACCATCCTGCTGATGGTTTTTGTGACTTTTTTCGGCCTGCTGGCCCTTGTGATAACCCCCCGCGAGGAAAATCCGCAAATCACGGTTCCGGCGGCCAACGTGTTCGTCCAGTATCCCGGCGCTTCGGCCAAAGAGGTGGAGGAGCATATCTCCAAACCCATGGAGGCGCTCATCTGGGAACTGCCGGGGGTGGAGTATGTTTACAGCGTCTCTATGGACTCGCTATCCATAGTCTCCGTCCGGTTCTACGTGGGCGAGCACAAGGAAAACTCGCTGGTGAGGCTGTACGACAAGATAATGAGCAACCTGGACCGCAAGCCGGAAATGGCCAGCCAGCCCATAGTAAAACCTGTGGACGTGGACGACGTGCCGCTGGTGGCCGTTACCCTCTCTTCGAAAACTGAAAATGACGGCGAGCTACGCAAAACCGCCGAAGATGTGCTGGACTATCTGCGGCGCATCCCCGGCACGGCCAACCCAAACATTATCGGCGGCAGGAAACGGCAGGTGAACGTGGTGTTCGACCCGGAGAAGGTGAGCCAGTACAACCTGAACGCCCAGCAGATAGCCGCCGCTATCAGCATCAGCAACTCCAACTTGCCCGTTGGCGATTTCCCGAAAGACGACATACTCCAGTTCGTGGAGACCGGAGATTTCCTCCGGACGGCGGAGGATGTGGGCAATGTGGTGGTGGCAAATTATGGCGGTAGCCTGGTGTTGCTGAAAGACATCGCCCAGGTGGAAGATGGTTTCGAGGACACCAACGCCAAAACCCGTATCGGTTTCGGCCCCGCCGCAAAAGAGCAGGACAAATCCGAACGCTCCGCCGTAACCGTGGCCATCGCCAAAAAGCGGGGCCTCAACGCGGTGGTGATAGCCGACAAGATAATTGACCGCGTGGAGGAGTTGAAAAAATCGGGTGTGATACCCCAGGGTGTGGAGGCCCACATCACCCGGAACGATGGCGAGAAGGCCAACCACGCCGTGAACGAACTGGTTTTCCACCTGGTTATATCCATACTGGTGGTGGTGGCCCTGCTCTACTTCGCCCTGGGCTGGCGCGAGTCCATGATAGTGGCCATCGCCATACCCCTCACCCTTTTTGTAACCCTCGGCGTGGGGATGGTTTACGGCCAAACCATAAACCGCATCACCCTGTTCGCGTTAATCCTTTCGCTGGGCCTGCTGGTGGACGACGCAATTGTGGTGGTGGAAAACATCTACCGCCACTACAAGATGGGCGCGCAGGACAGGATGAAATCCGCCATAGAAGCTGTTAACGAAATAGGCTCCCCCACGGTGCTGGCCACGTTGACGGTCATCGTGGCGTTCATCCCCATGGCGTTCGTCACGGGCATGATGGGCCCTTACATGGCGCCCATACCGTTCAACGTGCCGGTGGCCATGCTGGTGTCGCTGGCGGTGGCGTTCATCGTTACCCCGTGGGCGAGTTACAGGCTTATAAAGGTGCATGACGACCATTCAGCGCAACCTCTGGCCGGGCAGAAGCTTTATAAAAAGTACCGGGAGATAATGCTCCCCCTGCTCACCGATTACCGTAAACGGATGAAGTTTTTAACTATCGTACTGGTGGCGTTCTTCGTGGCCATAGCGATGCCCATGGTTCAGCTTGTTAAGTTCCGCATGTTGCCCAAGGCCAACAAGAACACATTCCTTGTAACCATAGACATGCCCAACGGCACTGTCCACGAAAAGAGCGACGAGCTAGCCCGGGCCGTGGGGGCGTATCTTGCAAAAGTCCCGGAAGTGACGGATTACGAAACCTTCGTGGGCGTGGGTTCCGTAATTGATTTCAACGGCCTCCTGCGCGGAAGCTCATTCCGCAACCAGGAGCATTTCGCCGACATCCGCGTGAACCTCTCGGACAAGGCGGACAGGCCCCGCTCGTCGGAAGAAATAGTTCTGGCCATCCGGCCCAGGCTTCACGAGATGGGCAAACCGTTCAACGCCAACATCAAGGTTTTGGAAGACCCGCCCGGCCCGCCGGTGCGCTCCACCCTGGTGGCGGAAATATACGGCCCGGATTACGACAAGGCCCGCGAGCTGGCGACGGACGTTAAAAACGCTTTCGCCGGAACCAGCGAGGTTACGGACATAGACGACACCGTTAAGGAGAAAACTCACAAGTATTACTTGAAGGTGGATAAGGAAAAAGCCACATATCTCGGCGTATCCACCGAAGACATCGTGCGTGAGCTTCGCGTGGGCGTTAATGGCGCGGTGGTTAGCACCCTGCACGTGACCGACGCGAAAACCCCGGTGGGCATTTTCATGCGCTACCCGGAAGGCTCCCGCTCCAGCCCGGACGACTTGGACAAGATGTATATCAAGAGCCCGCAGGGGGTTATCGCGCCCCTGTCGGAGCTGGTGTCCATCATTCCCGGCGAGATAGAGCGGCCGCTGTATCACAAGAACCTGGAGCCGGTAGTGTATGTGTTCGGCGAGATGGGCGACAGGGGCTCGGTTTACGCCGTGCTGGACATGATCATCCATTTCTGGAAAAACCCGTTACCCGAAGGCTACACCATAGTGTGGGACGGCGAATGGAAACTCACCTGGGACGTCATGCGCGACCTGGGCATGGCCATGGTGGTGGCGGTGGTGCTGATATACCTCATCCTCGTTGGGCGGTTCAGGTCGTTCATGATACCGCTGGTGATCATGGGTTCCATCCCGCTGGCCATGATAGGCATCATGCCCGGCTTCGCGCTTGTGGGGGTTTACCTTTCGGCCACCTCGATGATAGGCATCATCGCCCTTTCGGGAATAGTTGTGCGAAACTCCATAGTGCTTCTGGAATTCATACTGGACAAGAAGAACGAAGGCGCCACAGTGGAGGATGCCATTATAGAGGCTGGAGCCATAAGGTTCCGCCCCATAGCCCTCACCGCCGCGGCGGCCATATTGGGCTCCGCGGTGATAGCCGCGGACCCGGTGTGGAGCGGTTTGAGCTGGGCGCTTATATTCGGCATGACGGCATCCACGGCCCTCACGCTTATCGTGATACCGGTACTGTTCTTCATGGTGGATGGCAAGAACTGGGGCCGCAAAGACGTATAGAAGGCCCCAAAAGGAGATAACGTGAAACTGCTGGATTCTATCCCCTACTCTCTATTAATACCGCTGGCTGTGGCGTTGGCGCTGGCTCCGTTCTCGCCCATGCCGCATCTGGTGGAAAAGTTAATCATGCTCAAGAATGGGGTGTTGACCAAACCCATAGACATTTTCGATTTGATAATGCACGCCACGCCGCTGTTAATACTGGCGGCAAAACTGATGAAGGATTATTTGATTAAGTCTAACTGATTATAACCGGACTCGCGTTTTCAATATAACCGCCTCCCCTTGGTCGCCCGACCACGGTTCCTCTTCCACCGCTTCCCCGTGGCCGTCCAGATTTAACCTTTTTCATCGCTTACGCCATGTCATCCCGGAAGGCGCGAAAGCGCCTATACGGGATCAGGGCCTTGATGTCGAAACGGGTGAAGCCCGGATGCCGGATCAAGTCCGGCATGACAACATTCGCTTCCCCGTGGTCGCCCGACCACGGTTCTTTATCGCTGAATCATGCGAAAATATCACAATGAATACTGTCATCAATCCCAAAGCGCCCCTAAAACCAGCCACAGGCGAGCCATGCAACGGATGCGGGGTATGTTGTATTGCGGAACCGTGCCCGGTGGGTATCGCGCTTTTCCTCAAGTTTCGCGGGACATGCGGCGCCCTCATCTGGAGCGATGGCGAAAAACGCTACATGTGCGGCGCCTTGGCAAACCCGCGCATGTTCATCCCGTGGGTTCCCGCGCCGCTGGACCAACTGGCGGGCAGGCTGATCAGAAGATGGATTGCCGCCGGGACCTCATGCGACAGCAATATTGATTAAAACCGGTAAACACTATTTTAATAGCCATACCACTACCTTAAACCCCGTTCCTGTATATAATTTAGCGTGACATGTTTTATCGCTTCCCCGTGGTCGCCAGACCACGGATTCCAACTCGGGGGGATAGTGAAGGTGAAGAAGCTTGTTTTCAGGCTGGCGCTACTGGCGTTGTCCGTGGCCGTGGCTGGCGTTTTTCTTATTGTTCTTGAGGCTGGCGCCAGATTCTTTTTCCCGGAGATAAATTTCCAGGGCACATCCAAAACGCTTATCCGGAACCAGAGGGAAGAAAAAATCTTCGGCAACATTCCCGATTCCGAGGGGGTCTCTTTCGGCGCTGTGGCCCATATAGACGGCCTTGGCATGAGGAAAACCGCCTTCTCCCCCATAACCGGCGCCGATGGATCCTATCTTGTGATTGGCGATTCTGTAACCTTCGGCGTTGGCGTGGAGGATGAGCGCACTTTTGTTGCCATACTGCAAAAGAAGCTTCCCGGCGTAAGGTTGTTAAATTCCGCAGTTATAGGCTCTGGCCCTGTACAGTACAAACAAGCGGCGGAGCAATATCTTGGCTCTACGCCAGGAATAAAAAAGGTGGTTCTCTTCTTCTGCATAAACGACGTGGCCGATATGGATAACGGGCTAAAGGGAAACCAGCCGGATGATAAGGGTAACACCGTAAAGCGTATCACCCATCCGCTGATGCAGGCGTTGCAGGCCAATTCAAAACTGTTTCTTTTGCTAAAGAACGTGGCGTTCGACCGGAGCAGGCAATACACACTTTTCAACTCCGGTTTGTATGGCGAAACTAACCCATCCTTCATCGCCGCCATGAAAACGTTGAAAGAGATAGCCGGTATGGCCAAAACCGCGAATGTGGAATTTATCGTAACCCTTCTGCCAAGCGAATATCAGCTTAGGGAGAATACGCCAGAGTTATTGAAGGCTCGAAAGCTTGTGGCCGGTTATCTGTCACAGGAGAACATAAAGTTTATAGACCCCCATGACTATTTTTTAAACGCAGGAGGATCTTCGAAAGATTATTTCCTGTACGCCGACGATTGCCATTTATCTGAAAAAGGGCATCAGGTGATGGCTGATTTTTTGGGGGGACAACTGGTAAACTAATCCACCAGCGTTGTCTGCACGCCGCCCTTGCCGGTCATCTTGTCCAGCTTCTCTATAATCTTCGCCATTCGCTCGTTGTAATCCAGCCCTTGCCGGTCCACGTTTTTCCGCATGGAAAAAAGCTCGTGGGTTATCTGGAGCAGGGTTAGCACCGTAACGGTGTTGGTGTCGAAAGAGCCGCTCTTGTGCGATATTTCCCGCATCTTCCTGTCTATATACTCGGCGTATTCCTTGGTGACCTGCGGGTCTTGCGCCGACTTTATGGTGTATTCCCGGCCATGGATCTTTATCCGGACGGTTCGGTTGTCACTCAACGTGCGGCGCTCCTTCCTCCGTCTCGATGGCCGCGTCTATACGGCTCAACAGGCTCTCGATTTTCTTTCGCATAAGTTCCCGGTCCATCACCAGCCGGTCGCGCTCTTCGATAAGGTTAGAATGTTTCGCTTTCAGCGCGTCGTTTGTGGCGGCGGCTTTGGCCTGGGCCAGGTTCAGCTCCAGCGCGTAGATCTTCCGCTTCAACTCCCGGTTCTCTTCCTTCATGGATTCGATCTGCTCCAGGAGAACGTCCAGGCTCTCTAGAACACTATCAAGACGCGAAAAATCCATCTTTCAGCCGACCCCGGTCAAGCGTTGAAGTTAAACATTTGCTAATGCGGCTTATCTATTTGAATCACTTGCCAATACATAATATAGGCCATCTGGCCGCAGTTCAAGAGTTTTTATCAGGCGGGGTTAAGGCGCTTGGAAAGCCAAAAACAAAAAGGTTCGCGGACTTCAAGTAATCCGCGAACCCGTTATGTTTCAGCGAAGAAAAGAGCTTTAACAGCGGTTAAACCGCTATCAGGCGGCGGTGGCCGCCAGGCTCTCCTTGGCCAAGGTAACAAGCTTCTTGAAAGCCTCCGGCTCTCTAACAGCCAGGTCGGCCATGATCTTGCGATCCACCGATACACCGGCCTTGGTGAGACCCGCGATGAATGTGGAGTAGTTCAACCCCTCCATCCTTACCGCCGCGTTGATACGCACTATCCAAAGGCCGCGGAAATCCCGCTTCCTGGCGCGCCTGTCGCGATAGGCGTATTTAAGGGCGCGGGTTACGGTTTCCTTTGCTTTCTGAAACTGGCTTCCCCGGGAGCCGAAATAGCCCTTGGCCATTTTCAGCACTTTTTTCCGCCGGGCCCTGGAAGCCGGATTATTAGTCGCTCTAGGCATTACAGTTCACTCCTGATTGAGTTTTCTAAAACCGCTGGATTTATACCAGCCTTAAAAAGAGTACGGCAACAGGCGCTTGGCCTCTTTCACGTCCGCCTTGTCCAGCAAGCCGGCGCTCCTCAACTGGCGTTTGTTTTTCGCCGTTTTGTTGGTGAGTATGTGGCGCAAGAACGCTTTTTTATGTTTTACTTTGCCAGATCCGGTCACCCGCAACCGTTTGGCGGCGCCTTTGTTAGTTTTCAGCACTTTTCGAACTCCTTCCGTTCACTCTGTTTCCCCGGCATCACCGGAGTTTTCCATCTGGTCATCGTCATCGGTTTTGGGCTTGGCTTTCCTGGCCGCGCTTTCACCGCCTGCTTTAGGGGCGAAGATCATTAACATGTTCCTGCCCTCTTGCTTGGCCTCCTGCTCCACCACGGCGATTTCCGTAAGGTCCGCCTCGAACCTCTGCAGGATCCGGAGGCCCAGTTCCGCATGGGTTATCTCCCTGCCACGGAAGAACACAGCCACTTTCACCTTGTCGCCTTCGCCCAGAAACCTTCTGGCGTGGCTAAGTTTGAACTGGTAATCGTGCTCCTCGGTGCCGGGCGTTATTTTAACTTCCTTAAGCTTTATTATTTTCTGCTTTTTCTTAGCGTCGTGGGATTTCTTGTTCTGCCGGTATTTGAATTTGCCGAAATCCATTATCTTGCATACCGGCGGTGTGGCGTTCGGAGAAACCTCCACAAGATCCATCTCCGCGTCCGCCGCATGGCCTAACGCTTCTTCCACCGACATAACGCCAAGCTGGGCCCCATCGGCGCCCACTACCATCACCTGGTACGACCTGATCTGGCTGTTAACCCTTAAAGACTTGCTAATACTCTAAACCTCCAATAAAACCGCTGATTTCACGCCAGCAACCCAAGCCCGGCGCTGGAACCGCGGCTGTAACACAACCTGTGGCGCGATGGTGGGCGCGGGAGGTTTCGAACCTCCGGCCTCTTGCGTGTCAAGCAAGCGCTCTCCCCCTGAGCTACGCGCCCATAAAATGAATAATTGTCATAAATTATAAAGGTTTAGTCAAGTTGTTTTCCATTTTATTTTTGACATCAACCCGTTGTTACCGTCTATAATAACCCCACGCCCTAAAGCCCCCGTTTCCAATACAAACGGTTACGCTAAAGGGCAATTTCGCGTTTTATTGGGGAGTTGTTTCTTGCGAATAGCCGAACTTTTACACGAAAAAAAAGGCCAGTTCCTGTCTCTGGAGTTCTTCCCGCCCAAGGAAAGGGAAGCATGGGGAGACTTTTTCAAGGTTGTGGAGAAGCTAAAATCCACGAATCCTCTATTCGTTTCTGTTACTTATGGCGCTGGCGGCGGCACCCAGTCCAACACGCTGGACATAGTGGACAAAATAAAGAACCAGTACGGCATGGAGCCCATGGCCCATCTTACCTGCGTGGGCGCGTCCGACGCGTTCCTGGCCGATTTCCTGAACAAACTCTCCGCCGCGCGGATAGACAACGTTCTGGCCTTAAGGGGAGACCCTCCAAGGGGCGATGGCGCGTTCAAACCCACGAACCAGAGCTTCACCCATGCCGACGACCTGGTGCGTTTCATCCGGAACGGCTTCACCCGGTTCGGTGTTGGGGTTGCCGCATACCCGGAAACCCATCCCGAAGCCGTGTCGGCGGAAGATGACCTGCATCAGCTTAAGAACAAGCTGGATTGCGGGGGGGATTTTGCCGTCACCCAGCTGTTTTTCGATAACGATCTGTACTGGAAGTTCGTGGAACGGGCCCGAAGCGCCGGTATAACCAAACCGATCATCCCCGGCGTTCTGCCCATCATCAATCTGGGAACTATAAAAAAGATAGCCTCCCTGTGCGGCGCCACCCTGCCCCCCTCGTTACTGGCGGAGTTGGAGAAAGCCGGAGAAAATGAAGGCCAGGACGCCGTGGCGGAAATAGGCACAGCCCACGCAATCTCCCAGGCCAAAGAGCTTCTAAAGCAAGGCGCTCCGGGGGTGCATTTATACACCCTTAACCGGGCGGAAACCTGCCTTAAAATAGCCAAGGAATGTTTTTAAGAAAACAGCCCTAACACCCGGAAATACTTGACAGAACAGGTATAAACCTGTAATATCCCATAATCTTTGGTGGGTCTAAATTTCCGGTTGAGGGCTTTTTATGGCTTCGCCTGAACGCAACTTTTCACGCCGTAGTTTGTCTGTTCGCCCCCCGCTATCCCATTTTGTTCCACCCGCCGGGTTCCGCAAACCAAAACAAAAGGTATTGGCCAGATGAGCGAATTTTATTGGAACCCCGCCCCAAACGCTTCCCGTGGCAGTGAGCG
Organism: Nitrospinota bacterium; assembly: GCA_016208975.1. Lineage (NCBI taxonomy): Bacteria > Pseudomonadati > Nitrospinota > Nitrospinota bacterium. The sequence continues at coordinate 104,770 of JACQXA010000001.1, read as the reverse complement.
GGAGCGGATGCTGGAAGAGTTGCGCGGCGAGATCGAATATGAGCGGATGAAGCGGCTGGCCCAGCTGGAAGACGAGATAACAGCCCTGCGCAAAAAGGGGCTGGATGGGCTGGACGGCTATATAAAATCGCGCAAGGACAAGGCCAACGCGGAACTGGAAGACCTTTACGAACGGTTAAGGAAAGAGACATACACCCGCTCCAAACGCGAGGTGGAACATATCCGTGAAGTGGTATGGCAGGAGCTGGAGCAGGAGCGTTTAAAGAAAATCGCCTCTATCAAGGAAGAAACCGGCAAAATCCGCGACACCGAGCAGGAGCTTATCTTCGAGGACATTTCAAAGCTAAAGGCCAGGCTGAAAGAAGACGCGCAGGCGGAAACGGAGCTTTTCTCCAAATCGCTTTTAAACCAGGCCCACCAGGAAATAATGAGGCTCACCGCCTTTTTCGACACGGAATATGACCGGCAAAACTCCCACGCCATGTCCGCCTTAAGGCGCAAATCCGAACTGGAACGCAACCGCCTTACCCATCAGGTGCATACCGAGGTGGACGCTTTCCGTCAGCGCAAGACCCATGAAATGGTGGACGAGGTGGAACGTGAGCGGCTTCGCCTGAAAAGCGAGCTGTCCAGCGAGATAGAAGACATCCGCCACAAAGCCCGGGCCGACGCTGAGGCGGGCCTGGCCGAAGAGATGGAGTTAAGACGTAACGACGCCCTGCGCGCTTTCGCCGAGTGGGAGGAGCAGTTCAAGCGCGATATGGAAATGAAACGGGCCGCCGCCATGCTGGAAGCGCAACAGGAGGCCGCAGAGATCCGCGCCGCCATGCAAAAAGAGGTGGAGAAAGAAACCGCCATCCTCCGGGCGCGGCTGATAGACGATATTTCCCAGAGCATGGTCACCCTCGAAACTGAGCGTAAGCAGTCCATTCAGGCGGCGGTGGAAGAAGCCAAACGTGAACGGCTGGCGGCCATAGATTCGCTCATCACAGAGGAACGCTCGCGGCGCATCGGGGAACTGGAGGCGGAAGTATCCCGGTTACGGAACGACTCCATAGGCTCCCTGGCCCACGAGGCGGTAAGCATGCGGCTTGGCATGGCCGAGCGGATGAACGCCGAGGTGGAAAAAGAAAAAACCGGAAAGCTGGAGCTGGTGAAAAGAGAGATAGAGGCCGAGCGCGAGGCCCGCATGAGGATAATGGGCGACAGGTTGCGGGCCGACGAGACCACCGCCCGCGAATCGTTGGCCGAACGGCTTGTGAATGAGGAACAGGAGGCCCGGGCGCGGCTGTTGCGCCAGATAGAGACCGAGCATAAAGAGGCCGTGGCCCAGATGACCGCCGACATGCGGCCCCGGCTGTTCCGGATGGAACTGGAAATGAAAGAACGGTTGGAGGTGGAAAAATCCTGGGCGTTGGATTCATTGAAGGCCGAGCTGGACTCCCTGCGCCTGCGTCATGTGGAGCGGTTGAGCAGGTGGGAGCGGGAAGAAAAGGAACGGCGGCTGGCCCTGGTGGATTCCCGCATGACCGACGAGGAAGCCCTCCGCCGAAGGTTCCTGGACAGCCGTCTGGCCGAGCGTTACAGGACCGCCGCCGGGAAAATAAAAGCCACTCTCCAAAAACGTCAACGCCAGGCCGAAGATTTGATGGCGCTGGAGCTGGAGTCCAAAAAGAACTCGCTGGTGGCCAAAAGCCGCCAGGAAGCCGCAGCGGAGAAAGAGCGCCTGGCCCTGGCAATGGAGGAGGAATCCAAAAACGCCCGCCGGGCCGCCGTGGAAACCCTGGCAGTGGAGATATCCGAAGAACGCGCAAAAAGACGCAAAGCGTTGGAGCAGGAAATGGAGAACGAGCGCATAGAACGCGCCCGGGAGATAAACATATCCATCGCCGAAGAGAAAGCCAGCCGCCTGGAAGCGTTGCGTAAAGAATACGACACCCATGAAAAAAGCCTTGTGGAGCGCCTGGAGGACCGGAAGCAGAGGTTGTGGCGTAAACAGGAAGAATGGGTGCGGTACGAAACCGACCGGCTGAAAATAGAGCTTTGGGAGAAGCTGAACGAAGAAATGGAAATCGCCCGGGCCGAACGCAGGAACGCGCTGGAAGCGCAAATAGCCGCCGAAAAGGAAAAACTGGCGCAACGGGCCATGCTGGACGCGGATATGGATAAACGCCATCTGGAACGGAAAGTTCAGGACGAAGTGGGCATTTTCCGCGAACGGGCCAAACGGGATGTGGAAACGGATGTGCAATCCAAACTGGCCGAACGGCTGGCCCAGCTGGACACCCAGCTGGAAGCCGAACGCGCCACCCGTTTGAAGGGGATGGAGGAAGAAGTCCGCGCCAGGGAGGCCGACAGGTTGTCCCAGCTGGAAAATGAATTGAACGTAGAGCGGTTGAAACGTTTCGACATGCTACGGATGGAGCTGAAAACCGAAGAGTACCGCCGCCGTCAGGAATTGATAACCGACATCATGAACAAAAAAGCCGAGCTGGACACCAGTTTCCAGAAAGAGAAAGAACGCTACTTCGAGCAGATCCGTGAAGAAATGGCCCACAACGCCAACTTTACAAGAGAGAGGTTCGAGGAGGAGATACGGAGAGTGGCGAAGAGCTTGCAGTTGAATTAGGGGAAATGCATACGGTGGAAGAAAGACATGATTCAAGGCTTGGCCCTTATCGCTTCCCCGTGGTCGCCCGACCACGGACTCCAAGGCCATAATTAAAGACCGAGGTCAGGCGACCTCGGTGAAGCACAAAATCCCCGGTGAAGTACAAAGAAACTCCAGCTTCCCCGTGGTCGCCCGACCACGACTCCCAAGCCGTAATTAAAGACCGAGGTCAGGCGACCTCGGAGAAGCATTACTCTCAGCGACTTCGGTGAAGCGAAGCGTTATCATGCCGGACTTGATCCGGCATCTGGGCCTAAATTCTTTCCCGTGACCTTGGCAGGCGCAGACCCCGCCTCGCGCTGTCGCTTGGCCGGGGTGACACGAAGCTATGCGCTAACTCACCCCGCCTATCTTGCCAGGGTGATAATGGCCCCTTTGAAACCTATAGGCGCTGGTTGGGCCGCCTTCCCTATCCAGTCTTCCGGCTTCTTGGTCATCGGGTCGCCGTCGGAATCGTATCGCGCTTCCACGCTAATCTCCATTCCGGCGGTGGGCGTGCCCATCATCAGGTCTTTTTCGGTAAGTTCGAATTTTATGGGGAACACGGGTTTATCAAACCTTTTCGCCGCCAGCGCCGGGCCGCCTTCTTTGGGCCGCACGATTACGTACAACGTCCACCCCTGCGGGGCGCTGGAAGCGGTGGCGGGCGAAAGCTCCACCCGGCCGGAAACTATCAAACCGGCGAATCCCGCTGGCGCCTGCGCAGACGCGCCTCCCATGGAGTATGGCGCTGTCTGCGGGGGCATGGCGGGCGCCGGGGCTGATGGTTGAGCCTTTCTTTCTTCCGCTGGAACCGGCTTGGGCTCCGGCAGTGGGCCTATCTTCTCATACGGCTCGAAATGATGGTCCTGACACGCCCCGGTAAACATGGAAAGGGCCAGCACAGCGCCAAAGGCGATACTCTTGCGGAAATAACTGCTTTTCATTGTCATACCCACGCCGTTAATTATTTGCCCGCCTGCGCGGCTTTATACTCTTCGGTGAGCCTGGCCACCAGCTCGTCGCGACGGTCGTACAGCCTCTTGGGCTTTCTTGGCCCAATACGGTTTAGCAGATACGAAGTCATCAGCGGCAGGGCGATGGTGGTGTCCATATATCCCACCACGGTGTCGGGGATCATAACCGGGTTTACCTTGCCCCAGCTCACCGCCTCGTGCGGGGTGGCGCCGGAAAGGCCGCCGGTGTCTGGCCGGGCGTCGGTTATCTGGATGAAATAGTCGTGCCCTTCCACGTGGATCTCCATTATCTCGTCCAGTTGTGGAATGGTTTGTAACAGGAAATTTTTCGGGCTTCCACCGCCCAATATCAGCACGGCGCTTTTACCGCTCCGCTTGGCGTGGAGCGCTATGGCGGTGCTTTCGGTGACATCGCGGATGGGGTCTATCTCATGCCCCGGCTCGGTCAACGTTAGCGCGGCGGCGTTAAGGCCGATGGTGGAATCGCCAGGAGACGGGCAGAACACCGGCACGGCGTTCCGGTAAGCGGCGCCTAATACGGTGGAGCCTTGGGAGCCGGTTTCTTTCTCGGTGGCGTCCACATATTTGCCCATCAGGTTGTGAAGCTCGGCGGTGCCCATTCTGTGTTTGAACTCCGCCTGCTCCAGAAGATGGAAAACATATTTATCCGACCGGGCCAGCACCTCGAAATCGAAAACGATGTCGTAAATCCGGATGATGCCGTGTTTTCTCAGCTCCGTATCGTCCACAAAGGGGGTGGACTTGTGGAGCGGCAGGTTTAGCCCGAAATGCAGGTCGTGATAAAGGTTGGCCCCTGTGGTGGAGATATAGTCAATCCAGCCGTTTTCTATCCATGAAACAAGGCAGGAAGAGCCCAGCCCCGCCGGGGTAAGCGCGCCGGTGAGGGAGATGCCCAGCGTGGTGTCATTGGAAAGTATCTTCTTTTCCAGCAGGCGGCAGGCCTCCGCCAGCCTGGCGGCGTTGTAGGCGTTAAAGAAACCGTCTATAAGCTCGTCAACGGCCATCCCTTTTTTAATCCTGGCCGGTTCGATCCTCTTACCCTTGATATGGTCAACCATCTTCAAAACCTTGCTCTCTTTTTAGATTTCGTTACTGCTAGGTTCGCGCTTGGCGAAAACACGTAATGGTATTCCAAAGGGTAAGCCCAAATCAAGCATTACCCGGCCAGTTTAAAGCCTCATTCCCTGTTAAGCATCCCCGGGGTCACCAGCCCCCTTGTCCAGTTAGCACCCCCAAAGCCGCCCACCCAAACCGCAAGCATCCCCGGAGTCGCATGACCCCGGTCCCCGCAATTTTTATAAAATATTTTGGAATATCCGCTATATTGATGTATCATTTCATTTTATTTTTGAGTCTTAGTCCCACTCCGTGCTTCATCAGCATGGCAACTCTAATCCATTTCTCCTTAAAGGGGGGGGCGGTGGATATTTCCAGCGAACAGGAAAAAGTAATTTGGTCCTTCGGGGGCGGCAAAGGCGGCTCCGGAAGAACCCTGCTTGCGACGAACCTGGCCATACTTTTGGCCAGAGATGGGAAAGATGTCATCTTGTTCGATGGCAACCTGGGATGCGCCAACGCCCATACCGCCCTGGGCATGAAACATCCATCCAAAACCCTGTCGGATTTCCTGCAAGGCCGCGTGGCGGACCTTTCGGATGTTATAGTCCCCACTCCCTTCAACAACCTAAGGCTTATCCCCGGCGCAAAGGACGCCATCAACGCGGCCAATCCAAACTCCGCGGTCAAAACCAAACTGGTAAAACGTCTTCGGTCCATTCCCTGCGAACATCTGTTTCTGGACATCGGCCCCGGCACAAACTTCCAGGCGGCGGATTTTTTCCTGGAGGGTCATATTCAGGTGATGTTGATAACCCCCGAACCCACGGCGGTGGAAACGGCGTACAGGTTTATCCGGGCCTCTATCCATCGAAAGCTTAAAAACATCGTGGACAGGCCGCTGTTCGAGGAATATCTGGACGAAGGTTTCGGCGACATGGGCGAAGGCAACCTGATAGCCCGGCTGGAATCCATACTGGAAAAGATAGAAAAAACCGACAGCCAGGTGGCCGAAAAAGTGGCCAAGGCCCTTTACGAGATGGAGTTTAAACTGGTGGTGAACCAGGCCCGGGACCGGCACGACAGGTACCTGGGCCCCTCCATCTGCGAGATCGTAAACAAGTTCTACGGCATCCATATGGATTATGCGGGCATCATACCGTTCGACGAGCGTGTCCCCCACTCGTTCCGCAGGAACACGCCATTCCTGGTGGAGTATGGAAAAAGCGAGACGGCGGCCCATTTCAGCCTGATTTTGAAAGAACTGTTAAAGCTTGCGCCGGAACGGGCTAAAAGCAACCAGTTGAACCTTATCAGTTCATGAAACGCAAAAAGATAGCAGAGCTGGACTATTACGAACTGCTGAACATTCAGCCCCGCGCCTCCCAGGAGGAGGTGGAACGGGCCTATCTTTATCTGGCGTCGGTTTACAGCGAAAACTCCAGGGCGGCTTACGGCGCCATCTCCGAAGCGGAACGCCAATGGATGATAAAACGGGTCCAGCTGGCGTTTGAAACGCTCATTAACCCGGCCCTTCGCGCTGAATATGACGCGGCTTTGAAACAAACCGTTACCGCCGATACAAAAGCGCCCTCCACCGGCGCGGAACAACGCCGTAAAAGGCTGTTGGAATCTTTCCATGGGGCGGGGGCTTCCATGCCACAGGCGGCGCGTCAGAATCAGGATAAGAGCCATGTCCATGTGCCGGGCACCCCACCCCCGGCGCTTAACACGGGGCCTGTAACCGGGGCCCATCTTAAGAACATACGCCTGGCCAAAGGCGCGTCGCTGGATGAGATATCCTCGCAAACCAAGGTAAAGAAATCTTACCTGGAAGCCATAGAGAGGGAAGACAGCAAAAGTTTCCCGGCCCCGGTTTTCATGAAAGGGTTTTTAAAGGCATACGCCAAGGCCCTGGGGCTGGACCCGGAAGAGATAAGCGTAAAGTACCTGAACCGGGAATAATCCAAAAAAAAACGGGCGCCGGTTAAAGCGCCCGCTTAGTGTTTCGCTGAAAAACCGGTTACGCGTTCTGCGAGATTATCTCGTCCAGCTCCGCTTTGCTCCGCACGCCGACCACCTGTTTTAGAATTTGCCCGTTCTTGAAGAACAGCAGGGTGGGTATGGAGCGGATGCCGTATTGAGTGGCGATCTTGTTGTTCTCATCCACGTTCACCTTGCCCACGTTCACCTTGCCATGGTACTGCTTGGCAAGCTCTTCCACCACGGGGGCGATCATGCGGCACGGGGCGCACCATTCGGCCCAAAAATCCACAAGGGTCAGTTTTTCGGATTTAACAACCTTTTCGCTGAAATTGTCATCGGTATATGTTTCAACGTTCTCGGACATCGCGCTTCTCCTGATTCAAAAGTTCCCGAAAGAATGGTTAAAAGTGTAGCCTCAACCCGGGAAATAATCAACGTAAAGCTTCCCCGTGGCCGCCCGGCCACGGATTATTTAAGAACCGAGGTCAGCGACCTCGGCGAAGCAACAAGAACCGAGGTCAGCGACCTCGGTGAAGCGGCGAAAACCGGCAACGGGCGCGCGTCGCATAAAGCCGTTTCACAACACAAGCGGCGTTTTTCAGGTTTATCAGGTTTTTCAAGTCCTTCAGGTTTGCCAAGTTTAACTTCTTTATCAGGTTATAGTGATTTTGTAATTTAACTGGGCTACCTTCTTCATTGGCGCGGCTTGCAGGCCGCGGGAGACCGATGTTTGCAAACGGCGGCGTTTCGAATAAAGGACGGCACAAATGAAAAAGAAAATGGGTATCCCACCGGCTCACGGCGCGGCCTTATGGTTTAACCGGGAGCTGGAAATGTTTTTGTCCGGCGAGCGTTCGCCCAATTGCTATGAAACCTTCGCCCCTATGGAGGCAAGAGCGGTTGTGGCCCGATGCGGGCAGATGGGCCTTTTCCCGGTGTTCAGCCAGAGTCATTTCGAGCTGTGGGAGGCGACGCTGGAGATAATGGGGCTGGAACGGTACGATGGCCCCGTATCCACCCATAACGCCGGGCTGGGGAAAAGCCTTATCGGCTCCCCGCCGATGATTTGCGCGTTTATTCCCCCGGATTGTCCTCTTCCAAAACCTTCACCCCTTCCAGCGCATGGGCTTTAAAAGGTTCCCAACCGTTTTTCTCTATCACCGCGCCAAGCCTGTGCCCTTTGATGGCGTTTTTTGAGAAGTATCCTATGATGCGGCCTACGGTTTTTATAACGTCCTCCTCGGTTAAAACCACCGCCAGCCGCGTGGCGATCCCGGGTTTAAACCCGGCGGCGCCTCCCGCCAGTATTTCGTACCCCCTGGGATTGGCTATAACACCTATGTCTTTGGTGGCGGGCTCACTGCAAGACCGCTGGCACCCGGCCACGCCTATGGCCAGTTTCATTGGCAGTTCAACTCCACGGTACAGTTCGTCTATCCGCATGGCCAGGCCCAACACCGGTTTTTTGAACCGGCGGCAGAATGTCTCCGCCGAGCACATTTTTACAGGCCGCACGCCGCCAGCCTTAAAGGTGTTAGCCTTCCGGCCGGAACGCCCTTCTATATCTTCGGGAACTTTTCCATCGCCCCATACGAAGATGATCTCGCCGGTGAGCTTTATATTGTCCGCCCCTTCGGCTTCCATTTGCGCTACAAGGGTTTTCAGCTCTGCCACCGGTATGACCCCGGCGGATATGAAAGGCGCAAAAGTCCCCTTCCGTTCCTCCTCGCCGTTCTCGTCCGTCTCAATCCTTTTTCTATTCCCGCATCCGCTCAATTTAAAACTTCTCCCCTTTCGCTTCCCGCTGGGCGCTTCCAATGGAGCGTATCCTGCTCCAGATGTTCCATATAAAAATGAAGCCCGCTACTATTTGCATTGCCGCGCCCACCGTAACCGGCGCCCAAAGGCCAGTATTGGGCGAGAAAGCCATGCCCACCTCCCCCATAGCCCTTATGGCCGTGCCCAAGGTGATGAGCCAATAGTTTATCTCCGCCATTTTGGGGCTGTACCGCATGTCCTCCCTGGCGGGGCGCGGAAACATCCAGTAAGCCACACCCATGATGAGAATGGTCATGAACCCCACCAGCGTAAGATGGGTATGGGCCGACATCAGCGTCCCGGCGGAGGCCACGGCAAAACCCAAAACCTGTTGGGCCAAAATCCAGCCCCCCAGGAAAAGGCCCGCGCCGAAAAAAACCAGCGCCGTTTTCACATACAGGCGGGCGACACCAAACATTTTTTATCGGATAGCTCCGCGACTTTATATCAATTCTCGGATATACTTAGCGATCACGATATGATTTTTGATATGTCCGGTAAACCATGAAGTTTTTTGAGCATAAGGTTGTAGTGGGAAAATCGGCTTTTCCTATACTTTTCATGGCCTTCGGCGCGGCCCTTTTCCCGTCCCCCTCAGTTGCGGATTCCAACAGTAAAATCAAAGCCATAGAAGAACAGCTTGAACGGATTACCGAGGAGCTTGAACAGGAGAAAGAACACCGGCGCAACCTTGAGAAATTAATTGAAGAATTGACCATACAGGGTGAAGCGCCATCCCCCACCGCGGAAACATCCCCGGAGCCCATGGTTAATCCGGAATCTGAACCTCCCGCTGGCGCCGAAGGGGAACTTTTGGAAGGTGAAACCACCACGCCACTGGTATTTTCCGAGGAAAAATACTCCCGGGGGCCAGAGTTCACAGGCGGGCTCACAGGCATATTGCAGGGCTCCTCCAAAACCGCCCGGGGCGATGGACAAACCAACGCCAGCGCCGTTCTGGATATGGAAATAGTATATAGCCAGAATGATATTTATTACCTCATCATCGGGGCCAAAGCATGGTCTGGTAGAGGGTTGGATCCGGCGTTGGCCACCGATATACCGGTGAATTATGGCGCCGAGCGGCTGGCTGGAGATAAAGATGAAGGGATAATTATCTCCCACGCTTATCTGGAAGGGCTTTTTCTGGAAAAGAGGTTCATCATAAGCGCCGGGAAGATGGATGTAAGCTCCCTTTTCGACGAGAACATATTGGCCGGGAGCGAGAAAACAGCTTTTGTTTCAGGCGCTTTTAACAGGGCTTCAGGCATAGTGGGCAAATCGCTGGAGCCTTTGTTTTCCCCGGCTTTGAGGATTATATTAACCCCAGCGCCTTGGGCGGAGTTTCAGGCCATTTATGCCCATTCCGGGTTCGACCATCTGGAAAGGAACCCATATTTGGTGGCCCAGCTTTCGTTCAGGCCCAGCATGGGCGGGCTGGAGGGGAATTACAGGTTCTATTATGTGAGCGACGGGCGGGAGTACCATGACCTGGGTGGCGCTGAAACCAGGTCCAACCGGGTGATGGGTTTGAGTTTCGACCAGTTCGTGACCGACCATATGGGCTTCTTCCTGCGTTACGCCACTACGGACGACACTATAAAAGAGAACCGTGTGGCGTCCATGGCTTCCGGCGGGCTTACATTCTCCGGCGGGTTGTGGGGCCGGTGGGATGATTTGATAGGCATAGGCTACGCCAGGCTTGGCTTAAACGATAACATTGATAATTCAGCCAATTCCGATGGCCAGACCGCATTGGAAATTTACTACAACGCCAGGCTTAACCCGATGATAGCCATAACCCCGGACGTTCAGTTGCATTCCAACCTGCCAACCGCTCAAGACAGGGACATTACAATAGTGGCCCTTCGTGCCCAGATGGACTTCTAAAACTGGTAGTGTGTCAGTTTGAAAGTACAGGGGAGATTCTTCACTTACGCTCAGAATGACAATATAAAAGCCGTTGATAACATTGTCATCCTGAACGAAGCGCCAGCGAAGTGAAGGATCTGCCTATTATTTGAGATTCAAACTGAGACACCACCCTAAAACTTTATCCGTTGCTTTTCCATTGCCGTTAGAGTAAATTGTGTCAATCCAATCTTCGTTCAAAATCAGTCTTTTGTTTCCGGGGGCATTCATGCAAAGACTGCTCATTTCGTTTTTTCTTGTCGTTTTCTTTACTGCGTACACGCCATCGGCGGTATTGGCGGCGGAAGAGGCCGTTTCGTCCAGAGCTGGGGATCAGGCCCGGGTCTCGTCCATAGTTGACGCGGAAAGCGCCAAAATCCTCTCCACCAACTGGCTTGAAAACCACAAAGGCGGCGATACTCAGGAGATTAGCGAGGACACCTCGTCGTTCTCCGCGGTGTTCTGGGTTGTCATCATCGCTGTAACGGTGCTTATCGTGGCGCCGCTGGTGGTGTCTTTCGGCGCGGCGGCCAAGCGCACCAGCATTAGTCTTAAACTTTATAACAGCCACGGCAGTCTGGTGCTGTTGGCCCTTATTCTTGGAATAACCGGCTACACTTACATAAGCAGGCTAACCAACGTTTCCCAGCTGGACCTGCAATTTCTCGACCTCAACGCCATGGTCAACAAGCTCAACGTGGCCCAAAGCGATTTCCTGCTTTACGGCGGGAACAACCCGGCTTTCGGTGACAAGCAGTCGTCCGCCATAAAGAGCCTTATTTCCGAGTATGAGGACGACTATAAAACCATCAGCCAGAACTCCCACGCGGAAGAAGAAGACCTGGCGCTGTTAGAAAAGATCAGAGGCGCAGTCCAAAGCTACGAAAAAAGCTTCAACAACCTGATGTCGGCCTATCAACCCGCCCAGAACGCCTACGCCAGGACAGACTCCATGGCGGATGAAATGTTCCGGATGGTTTCAGACCCGCTACTGCGCGAAAGGCTCCGCAAAGTGGAATACAGCAAGGCGGTGTTCCATTTCAGTCCCACGGCGAAAAACATAAACAACCTGTCCGACAGCATGGAAAGCCTCATAGGCGTTTCCGGCAAAGCGGGCGGCCCGCTGGGAGGCAAGCTGGATAATTACAAGGCCGAACTGGCCAGGCTTGTGACCCACTCCGCCCAGGTGGAAAAAGAATCCGCCCGGATGATCTCCAACATAGATGAAATACGGCGTCTGACGGCGGCGGGAAGCTCCCAACTGCGGGGCCGGGCTGAAACCCTGTTTTTAGAAGCCAACACCGCCTCTTCCATCCTCATCCTTATGGCTTTGATGGTGGGCATTATCCCCACGGTAATAGTCACCAGGGCCATTACCAAGCCCATGGAGAGGGTGATCCACATGATCCAGGAGATGGGCAAAGGGCATCTGGAAGAGAGGCTTGATTTGGGACGCACCGACGAAATCGGGCAGATGGCCAGAGCCATGGACGATTTTGCGGACAACCTCCAATATGAGGTGGTGGGGGCGCTCCAGCTTCTTTCAGAAGGCGACCTTACCATGGAAGCCTCCCCCAAGGATGAACGGGATGTCATCATGGGCGCCCTTCGCAAAACCGTGGAAGATCTGAACTATCTTATTTTCCAAATAAACTCCGCTGGAAACCATTTAGCCTCCGGCTCCAGCCAAGTGTCCGAATCCAGCCAGGCGCTCTCCAATGGTTCCACCCAGCAGGCTTCGGCGCTGGTGCAGATTAAGAGTTCCATAGAGCATATAGCCGCCCAAACCAGACAGAACGCGGAAAACGCCGGTCAGGCCAACCGGTTATCGGAACATTCCCGGCACGCCGCCGAAGAGGGCAACACCAAGATGAAAGAGATGGTAGGGGCCATGGCGGAGATCAACGATTCCAGCCAGAACATCTTCAAGATCATCAAGGTCATAGACGAGATTGCTTTCCAGACGAACCTCCTGGCGCTCAACGCGGCGGTGGAGGCGGCCCGGGCCGGTAAGCACGGAAAGGGTTTCGCCGTGGTGGCCGAAGAGGTGCGAAACCTTGCCGCCAGGAGCGCCCAGGCGGCGCGGGAGACGGCGGAGCTTATAGAAGGTTCTGTGATAAAAGCCAGGAACGGAGCCGAGATAGCCGACAAGACCGCCCTGGCTCTGGAGTCTATCGTGGCGGAGGTCACCAAGGTTACAGGCTTGGTGAGGGAAATCGCAGAATCGTCCAACAAACAGGCGGTAGGCATAGACGAGGTCAATAAAGGCCTGGCCGAGATAGACAAAGTGACCCAGCGGACCGCGGCCATCGCCGAACAGACCGCGGCGGCGGCTATAGACCTGTCCGGCAATTCGGAACGGCTAAGAGAGATGCTGTCCCGGTTCAAGCTGAAAGATTTCACCGGCTCAGTGAAGGCTTTGCCGCCATCTTCGGCGTCGTTCACCGCGCAGTCCATGGCGCCAGTCCGCTCATTTTCCGCTGGAGATAACGGAAAGCGGATCAAATGGGATCCGGCGGTTTACGGAACCGGCATACCGGAAATGGACGAGCAACACAAGAAGCTCATCAATATCCTCAACGGGCTGTTCGACGCCGAGCAGGAAGGGCATGACAAGCGCGTGATCAACAAAACCCTGGACGGTTTGGTGGAATACGCCCAAACGCACCTTTCCGAGGAAGAGGAGTTGATGAAGAAATTCAACTTCCCGGATTTCCCCAACCACAAGAAAATCCATACCGACCTTCTGCACAACGTGACCAAGCTTTACACGGATTTCGTGGAAGGGCACAATCCATCGGTATTGAAACTGCTTGGATTCGTCCGCAACTGGCTGAACAACCACATCCAGAAAGAAGACAAAAAATACGGCGAATACATCCTGAAACAAACCGGCAAATCAGCGCCCAGGCCGTCATCGGCTGTATTTACCCCGGCCGCCGCCCATGCGGCCGACCATGGCGATTATCACGGCCAAAGGATAAAGTGGGATCCGGCTGTGTTCGGCACCGGTGTGCCGGAGATGGATGAACAACATAAAAAGCTGATCGTAATCCTTAACACCCTTTACGATTCCGAACAGGCGGGACATGACCGGGACGTTATCGGAAAAACTTTGGACGGCCTGCTGGATTACGCCAAAACGCACCTCTCCCAGGAAGAGGAGCTAATGACAAAATATGGTTACCCGGATTTCCCCGCCCACAAGAAAATCCATACTGAACTGCTCAACAACGTGAGCAAGCTGTATAAGGATTTCATAGAAGGCCGCAATCCTTCGGTGTTGAAGCTGTTAGGTTTCGTGCGGAACTGGCTGAACAACCACATCCAGAAAGACGACCGGAAATACGGCGAGCATATCCTTAAACAGCTGATAGCCAAGGGAGGCGGAACCAGCTTCTCAAAACCAGGTCAGGGTACCGTACAGGCCAGCGAAGGCGCCGCCGCGCCACACTTTGACGACGGCGATTTCAGCCATTTTTAATGGCCAGCGCCGGTCTCCGGAATTATCTTCTTGAACTCGCCAAGGATGGTTGAAGGATCCTTCCGGAACCTGTCAATAAACCCATTGAGTTTTTCCATATAGGTGTCACTCATCCTGTCCTTGAACGTTTCGAAGAAACTGTTTATCTGCCCGGTTAGAAACTCGTAATCCGGATCGCCAGGCTTTCCGAATTTAACTCTGGCCCCCAACTGCTCTTTCTCTATGCCGCCTCGGATATAGGCGTGTCCCGCCGTCATCCCCGAGCAGATGTAATAACCGGCCGGTTTTGGTATGTCATATACGTTCAGGATAACGCCAATGGTACCCTGCGCGTATTCCATGAAATAGTCCCGCACCCTTCTGCCTATGACTATCACCGGTGGGTTGCGGTTCTCCACGATCTGCTTGTATTCCTGCTGGAACGACTCCCACCCGTGGGCCATGATCCTGGCTTTGCGGCTCTGATAGGTTAGCAGTAGAGTCTCTTTGGTTTCCTCCTTGGAAAGCCCCTCGTAGCTTGAATAGTCAATCTCGCGCCACACGTGGGGGATGCCGGCCCCGGCTCGCAAACCGCACCGGTTGCCCCCCTGCCCCGCCACCCGGAACAGGCCAGACGGGCAATAAGAGGCGAAAAGGTCGTCCACAGAGCCGCCGATGTTAAGCTCCGTGGGATTGGAGGTGTTGCCGATGGCCACCTGGGCGTCCCCCGGACACCAGACATTGTTCGGGAACTTGGTTGGGTAAGTGTTCAGCTGGATTTTGTCTATGAACGCCGCGGAATGGTTGCCCATTATTCCGTAAACGGAAATTTTGGCCGGGCCGGACACTCCAGTGCCTATGAGCGTCTGGCCGCAAACGTTGTTCAGCGTGAAGTCTGTCACACCGGCGGCCCTGGCGGCTTTCATCAGGCCGTTGAGCTTCTCGCCGTTCATGTCCATCACGCCGCAGTCTATGATGACGGCGTTCCGCCCGGCCACCATGGCGGCCACGCTGTTTTCATCCACGCCGTTGTTTAAAACCAGTTCCTCCAAGGCCTTCTTCTCCTGTTCGAGCAGTTGATGCTATGTAAAACCCGTCAGAACGGCTGTTTGCCGAAAGTCTCAAACAGCAAGGGGTTGGAGCCGTGATACCGGAATTTCCTGGAACCCACCACGTCTTCATGGGTGGTGAAACCAAGACCCGCCGCCAGCCCTTCCATGCCCCGTTTCCAAGAGCTCATCATGTTCACTATCCGCCGGGCGCCGTCTTCCGGGTCTATCCTGTGCCCGTAAGCCCTGGCTGTGATGCCCCAGGCGCACTGGCCCGTATGGCACCGTCTGCACATGGTGCAACCCAGCGGGATAAGATGCCGGGTTCCAGTGCCCACGAAATCGTAGCCCACCATCAGCGCCAGCATGGCCATTTTCGGGTTCATAATGCCCCCCTCGCCTATGAGGGAGACTTTCTCGCGCAACCCTTCGGCCACCAGCGCGTCATGGGCGATCTTGCCGATATAAAGGGTGTTCATGCCACGGTTCTGCAAATCGGTTATAGACGCCGCGCCAGTGCCGCCACCGCCACCCCGGAGGGTTATATAATCGAATCCGGCCCGGGCAAGGGCCACCACGATGTGGTTCACGTTCCAGATGGTGCCGTAAATGTCAGCGCCAACCAGCTTGTTGGGCCCCAGCGCCGCCCGCAGGCTGGCGATGCGCATCCTAAGCTCCTCGATGGAATACTGGAGATGCTGTGGGTTCGGCGAATTCACATCTTTGTATGGCTCTATACAGCGAATTAACGCTATCTCCCAGTCGTTCTTCGGGGCGGGAAGTTTTCCGCCTTTGCCTTTTTTGGCGTCCTGCCCGTACTTCATGGATATGCCCCGGAACTGGCTTAAATCCACCCAGGGGCCAAACCCGCCGGTGCCGAACTGCAGGATGCAATGTTTGAAGGCCGGGGCGAAATCCGGATGAAGATACCCCTCGCCGGCGAAAAACGGCCGGCCCAACTCCACCGAGGCCAGAATACGCGACAACATGGCCTCGTGGCTGTTGGAGCCGTAGCTCATGTGCGAGTCCAGAACGGGCGTGTTCACCCGCAGGCGCCGCTCCGGGTTCTTTCCCAGATAGCAATGCGACAGCTGGCCCGCGAACTCGTTTACGTTGTCACGCTGGGGGTTGAGGATTATGGAGGCGTCTATGTGGAAATCCTCGTAGTCCGGCGGCTGGTTGTAGTCCATCATGGAGCTGGTCATACGCTGGCCGAAAGACCTGTACAGGTTCTGGAAGATGACCTGCGCTCCGTGGGCCGGTGTGCCTATCACCTGGAAGTTCGGGTTGTTGTCCACGGTTATGGCGTCGGTGGGACACATGGCAACGCACCGTTTGCAGTTGCAACAGTCCTCATCCTGCACGCGCAAATGCTGTACGACGCTTGCCGCCTGCGCCGAGGCGCTTTCGGGCAGTCTTCTGCCTTTGGCGTCAAGATATACGTTTACCCCTTCGAACACACCTGTCTTGCGGTTCTTGTCTGTGAGGTTGTGGGTGCACTCGCCCATACAGGTGTAACACCACACGCACTTGTCCGGATCCACCGTAACCTTGTACGGCCCGCCCATCCGGCCGATGCCGACTTTCAGCGGCCGTTCATATACTATTTTTCTTTCAGAGAGTTTCACCGAACACTCCATCAATGGAACCGTCGTTCTTTATCTCGTATGCCACCAGCCGTCCCGGCTCGCAGTTGACCGATTTGAAATCCTTCTGCGCGATCCAGGCGCTGTGATAAATCACCTTCTCCTCGGAACCCCAGATGGCCGTTTTCCCGTCGGATGAACGGCCCATCCAAAGCTGGCGTAAACCGTCCCGGTCCCGCCCGGCGATAACCTTGTCGCCAACGAGGGCCACAAAAGAAGAGGGGCCGCTCATTTTGTATCGGGCCAGGATGGGGTCGGACACCAGTTTCATGTATTCCGCCCGCTCATCCGCCGTTAGGGTGGAAAGCTCCTGGGGGAACTTCTGGCACATCACCCATTCTATTTTCTGGTAATCCAGGTTCTTGCCCACCAGGTCATCCACCTCCAGCAGGATGGCCTCCGAGTCGGTGCCAACGCACCTTTTCACGTCGCCGGCCTGAAGGCCGATGGCGTTGGACGGGGCGGAAGACAAGTCGCCATTGTGGATAATAGCCGAATTAAGGAAACTTATGGGATGCGCGCCCCACCAGATGCCGGAAGACACAATGCTTGTGGGCCAGCGCATGTGTATCATAATGGCCGAAAGCGGTTTTTCGGCGTACTGGTAAAGCTCGAAAGCGTCTATGGTGTCTTTCAGCTCCATGGCGGTAATGAACACCCCAAGGTTCTTGCCAGAGGAGAAAATCCTGGCCTCGCCCATATAGGAATTGTTGAACCTCTCCACAACCCGGCGCACGTGCAGGTCTTCGTCGCTGGTGTGGGTCTTGCGCATCATCTCGTCTTCCGTGGGGGTGCTGAGGAAATAACGCCGCATTTCCGGCAGGGAATATTTGCGATAAGCTTCCGGCGTAACCAGCGGTTCCATTTCGCCGTAATGGCGCATACCCAGTTTGTGTTCGGTGATAAGCGGCTCCAGGTTCTTAGCCACTTCCCGGTCCCTGTAAAGGACGTGGAAGGCGTAAAAATCCGCCCGTTTGGGATAGATGCCCCGAAGCAATACGCCCGCGCCGTAAGTGCCCCGGGCCTGCATGGTCTTTGCGGATTCCAGCGAAGCGCGCAGATTCACCTCTCCAATGGCGGCGTACAGCCCGCAGGCTCCGGGGGAAACGCCGTTGGAAGCGCAATCCGCCCTGGTAATGGGGCCGTTATCGGGCAGGCCGGACAAGTCTGGCCAGTCTTTTGTCAAAAGGTCCGCGCCGCTCATTCCACCTCCTCCACTTCCACAGGCCGCACCACGTAACGGGGGCAATCCTCCCAGCACCGGCCGCAGTAATCGCAATCATCGCCCCGGCTGAACAGCTTCCCCTCAGGGGTCCATTCCACCATGGCCTTCTCTATTCCCTTTTTATCTCCACATGCGCGGAAACACCAGTCGCAATCGGAGTTCAACCCTCCGATGCACATGCCGCACCGGAAACACCTGTTTGATTCCAGAATGCCCTCTTCCAGGGTTACAACCTGCTCAATCACTTCAAAACCGGCAATCCGCTTTTTAGCGGGGGCCGTGCGGTTGCGTATCCGCGCTGATTCAACGAAATAGCGTTTCACGTTCATCTTGTCGTAGGTGACCTCTTCACCCGACGGGGCGAACATGGAGGCTCCGGAAAGAAGCTTGTGAACGCCCTCAGCCGTTTTTTTGCCCGCGGCGATGGAGTGTATGACGGTCCCCCTGGAGTCCGGCAAAACGTCACCGGCGAAGAAAACGTTGGAGACGCCGGTCATCTCCCATTTCTCCGGCTCCTGGCCGATGGCCATTATCACCACGTCCGCCGGGGTGGTTATCACTTCGCCGGTGGGAACAGGCTTGCCCCGGCCCGACTCGTCGTCGCCGGAAAGGCGCATTTTCCGGCTCTTCAAAACCTTGCCGTCGTAAGATTCCGGCGCCACCAGGAACTCGAACACCACCCCTTCTTCCCGCGCCTGCTTCACTTCATTTGCGTGGGCTGGCATTTCGTTTTCTGTCCGGCGGTAGAGTGTGTTCACCGATACGGCCCCAAGCCGGGTGGCGCACCGGCATGCGTCCATGGCCACGTTACCACCGCCTATTACCACCACTTTCTTCCCGGTGAAATGGTTTGGGCCGGTTTTGCCGGTGTTGACGGCGCGAAGGAACTCGATACCGTTTAAAGTTTTGTCTTCGCCGGTTATTCCGGCTTTCCTGCCATTCCCGGCGCCGGTGGCCACGATGGCCGCATGATACCCGTTGACCAAGAGTTTTTTCACGTCAGCGGGGGTTGTTTTCTTGCCGGTTTTTATTTCCACGCCACATGCTTCTATAAGGCCTATCTCCCTGTCCAGCGCTTCCCTGGGAAGCCTGTACTGGGGGATGCCGTATCTTAATACGCCACCGGCCTTTTCATCCGCCTCGTGGATATCCACCTTGTACCCGGCGAGGTTGAGGAACCAGCCAGCCGCAAGACCGGCGGGGCCAGCGCCCACTATCAACACCTTTTTGCCGTTGCGAGCCGCCATTGCCGGGCGGTAGGAAGGATCGAACCCGTGGTCGCCGATCACCGACTCTAGCATCTGTATGGAAATCGCCTGGTCGAACTTGCCCCTGTTGCAGGGCGTTTCGCAAAAACCGTAACAAACACGGCCCAGCACCCCCCTTAACGGGTGGCTGTCCATCATGATGCGCCAGGCCTTTCCGGGCTCGTTGCGGGACAGCGCGTGAAGGGCCGCCGCTATATCGGTATTGGCCGGGCAACCGTTAAGGCCGCCGCAAGGGGCCGTTTTGTTTTCCCAGAGGGGAACTACATATCCGCTCATCTTCCTTCTTTCGCCTCTTCACCCCCGGCAGGGGCGCAATAGGGTGAAAAACTATCCATATCCAAAAAAACCGTAAACGTGAATTTTAACAATTCCATGGTCAGGCGCAAACCTAAAACTAACTGATTGTGTTAGAAAAAACCGGTATGGCTTTCGAAGCCGCCGGTTAGGCCCGCGCCGCTTGTTGGGCGCGCGCCTTTGCGCCTTGTTGGGGCTTTTTGCGGAATTGGGGTTGGGTAAAACGCAAAAAACCCGCTGACCCGCTATTTACAGCGGCGCAATCGGCGTTATTTCCGCGTTTCATGTTGTCCATCCTTTGTTTGATGAGAACCGGCTATAATTTCAGCCGCTATATTACATTCTGGATAATGCCATTTATTTCGTCAAGGATTTTCTCAACAGGCATGTTGTGCATCATGGCTGTCTGCTCCACCGTTTCCGTCTTCTGGCCTGGGCAGGTGAAACATGCGGAGCCGTAATTGCTCTCGAACACGGGCTTCACTTCCGGATAGACCTCCAGCAGGTTGCCTATCTGCGTTTTGGCGTGGGCCAGGCTTCCCCGTTCAATCTGGGCGCCCAGCTTGAGATAACCCTGCGGATGCGCCGGAGCCTGCGCATCCTCATCTGAACCTGTTACAAGTTTTTTCCCCTCCAACGCGGCGATGAGATTGAATAATCCCACGCCAGCCTTCTTTGCGGCCATTTCCAGGGTAATCATCTTGCCAACGGTGGCGCGGGCCGATGGATTGGCCACGCTGTCCAGCCCGTGCTGGTTAAATATCTCTTCCAGATGGGGCCATTTATCCAGAATGTCCCCTATTTTCATGGAAGGGCCCACTTTTACCGGCTCCCCGCCTGATGGGGCTGTCGGGGTAGTGGGACTTGGCGTGGGGGTCACCGGGAACTTTTCCGCCTCGGCGGGCGCGTCTTCTTCCTTCAGAACCCCCCAGATGTTCACGATGAATATGAAAATGGCGATACCCTCCAGCGCCCCGGCCGCGCCGAACAATGCTCTTGGCATGCCTCCCGTCCAGTACCCGCCCATGATGTAAAACGCGGACATTGTCCAAAGCCCGATGTTGGCCAGCCAGAAATGGACGGGGATAAGCGCGGGGTAAGGCACAGGCCTGGCGTTGAACCGGGGAAGGATGTGATAGGCCACGCCGTATATCATCATGGACAAGAACCCCAGCAACATCATGTGGACGTGGACGAACCGTAGCTCCGCCCTGGCGTGTTCGAAAACCGCCAGATGAAACCCCATGAAAACGCCCAGCCCAAGGTAAATTATGGAGGCCTTTATAAACAGTTTCGCGTTCTTGTCCATTCCAAACCTTTCAACATCGAATAAACCAGTACAATTTGAACATAAATCATCCGGTAATCATCCCCTATGATGAAAATCATAAAGCTGATAAACTTAAAAGTTATTCTAAACGAACCTTTGAATAATGAACGAACAACTTAAGAAGATACGGCTGTTTTCAAAACTTTCCGATGAAACCGCTTCGTGGCTGGCGTCCCGGATGGCAATCAGGAATTACACCAAGGGAGACTACCTGTTCCATGAGGGTGAGGACGCCCACAAGGTTTACCTGGTAGTGAAAGGTAGCGTAAAGATAGTTAAAGAATTCGCCAGCGGAAAAAACGCAATCATGGGCATATTCGGCCCGGGGCAGATGGTGGCGGAAGTGGCGGCGGTGGACAGCAAGCCATACCCAGCCTCCTGCGTGGCCATGGATGAGGTGACGGCGGCCGCCATTCCTTCCGAAACGTTCCTGGAGCTTTTCAGGAAAGCGCCGGAAGTGCCTGTAATGATGATAGTGGGGCTTGGCGCAAAACTTAGGGAGCTTACCGCCAACCTGGGCTCCATCGCCGTGCAACCCGTGGAAAAACGCCTGGCCCGGTTGTTGTCCAAACTTTCAGCCGATATGGGCGTAACCACTCCCGGCGGAGTGGCTTTAACGCTGAACATGACAAGAAAAGACATGGCCGAGATTATTGGCACCTCTTTCGAAGTGGTGGAACGGAGCCTGAAAAAATTGCGGGAAGACGGGGTGATCTCGGTGGACGGAAAGAAGATAACCATCCACAAGATGCCCGCGCTGGAAGAAATTTTCGCCGACTGATTAAACCGTGAACATTCCTTTTAAACCGGGAAAAAGCCCATCCCTCAAACGCGCCATCCTGGCGGGCGGGCTTATATTCGCCGCGTGGTTCCTGCTGGAAATCGGCGCCTATTCCGGTTTTGAGGTTATGGGCGAGACGGACAAGACTCTGCAGGATTTTGTGGAGTCCAACTATTTCTGGTTCAACATCGGTTACCAGATATACATTTTGGCTGTTTTCGTAGCTATTGGCGGCATTAGCGGCCTGCTTGGGGGCCTTTATGCCCGCAAGTTCGGCGGCGGCTGGATAGCAACCCTCGGCGCGCCCATTCTTATTTTCGTCTCGGCGCAGTTCAAGACACTGCTACACCAGCCCCAGTTTTACGACGGGCCGTTCCTGGATGGCAAACCGTGGCTGAGGGAAATTGTGTTCTCCCCAACGGCATATATTGAGCCTGCCTGGGCCGATTGGGCTTTATACACATTGATCGCAGGTCTTGCGCTAGCTCCAGCCGTATCCATCACGCAATGGGTGACGTTTTCAAAGAAACGGGCGGCGGCCACGGTTTCGGCGGTGGCGGTGTTCCTGTTATGGGAAATCGCCGGGGCCATCCCGGCCCAGACGCCTCATTCCCAAAAGCGGAACGTAGTATTGATCGTTCTGGATTCTTTGCGGGCCGATCACCTTACCAGCAATGGATACAAAAGGGACACCACGCCGGAAATAGACGATTTGGCGCGGGAAGGGGCCCTGTTCACGAAAAACATTGTGGACCTGCCCCGCACGTTCCCCAGTTGGGTCTCCATGATGACGGGGGTTTACCCCATGAGTCATGGTGTGCGCCACATGTTCCCAACGGCGGAACAAAGAAGGCTCGTCCACCCTCCCCTGCCTAAAATCCTGGCCCAGGACGGGTGGCAAACAGCGGTGGTATCCGATTTCGCCGGGGACATTTTCCCCCGGATAGATTTCGGGTTCCAAACGGTGGACACGCCGGACCTGACCTTCGACGAAGTGGTGAAAATGCGCAACCTGGAGATACATCCGGCGGCGCTGGCATTTTTCAACAATCCGCTGGGGCACACGCTTTTCCCTTCCATCCGGGAACTTTCTTATAATTGCGACCCTGCGGCGCTTACGGACAAGGCCATTAAAACCCTGCGCTCGTTCCGGGGGGAGAAACCGTTTTTCCTGGCGATATTCTATTCCGCCACGCACATGCCATATGCCGCGCCGGGGCCATATTACCGGCAGTATGCCGACCCGGCATATCGCGGCAATTACAGGTTCCAGAAAAAGAACCTGTTGATGAAAAACGATAACGACACCCCCGCCGACGTCCAGCAGGTGATAGACCTGTTCGACGGCGGCCTGCGCGCCACCGACGAGCAGATAGGCAGACTGAGAGAAACATTGGCCGCCATGGGTTACGGCGAAGACACCGCTATAATCGTCACCGGCGACCATGGGGAGAACTTCTTCGAATACCGGGCCGAGATAGGCCACGGCAACCATTTGCGAGGGCCCCACGCCATTACCGTGCCGGTGGTAATCCACGCCCCCTGGCTAAAAAACAAAGGAGTGAAGGTGGATTACCAGACCAGGATGATTGACCTGGCCCCCACCATGGCCGAGCTTGCCGGGTACGACAAGTTCCACGCGGAAGGGAAATCGGTCCTGCCCTTTATCAGCGGCGCCGAGACCGGCCACCGGCTAACTTACACCGAGTCCGGCCTGTGGTATGTGGACGAGGGACCATTCTTCTTCCAGAATTCGCGGATACATTATCCCGGCATCACACAGCTTTGCGAGGTGGATCCGGACTGGCGGAACGAAGTTGCGTTAAAGAAGCGTTATCAGCCGCTGGTGGTGATGGCCAAACACCGGGCCGTTTCCGACGGCGCCCACAAGTTGATAGTGATGCCCACCGAAAACGGGGTGGTGACGGAGCTTTATGACTTGGGGAATGACCCGGAGGAGCAACATGACATTTCCAAAGAGAATCCCGAGGCCCTGCGCAAAATGATGGGCAAGCTGAATGAGGTGGCCCGGCCGGAAAATTCCACCAAGGAATACCAGGGCTATCTGTTCGACCGGCGGGATTATTCATGGTGACCATTCCCCGCCTCGCCCGCCGCCTGGCCAAGGCGCTGGCGATTACATTTCTGGTGGTATTCACGGGGTGGTTCGCTTTCTACATGATATTCGCCTTGCCGAACCCCGCCAGGGTGGACGATCCGCTGGAGGTTTTGAAAGACGCGGACACTTCGCCAAAACAGCCATTGACAGTTTATAAGGACCTCCTCTTCGAACTGGACAACGCCAAGGTGTGGGCTCCCAGCCTTCCCGTGGGATTGGGAGCGTTGGGCGGAGTGGATTTTTTCGCCGAATACCCCTTCGCCAAACTTGCGAATAACGCTAAAACCGCCGTCAGCATGACCCAGGGCAAACACGCCATGTTCCTGCGGCAGATGAACGCCCTATACATGCCTACCCCGGCGGAAGTTTCATACACCCTCGAAATTCCCGAAGGCGCCACGCTTCGTTTCTCAAGCTCAATACTAAGCAGACTCAACGAAAAAGAGCTGGCGCCTGTGACTTTTACTTTGACTGCCCAGGATGCGGCGGGAAATAAACAAACGTTGTTCAATGACCGGCGCGGGCCGGAGCCAAAATTCCCCTGGAGCGAAAACGATGAGCTTTACCGCTCTTTTATTAAATTTATCAAGATAGATTCCGGCTGGTGGAACGGTAAATGGCACGAACACGAGGTTAGCCTGGCCCATTTCGCCGGTAAAAAGGTTACCCTCACTTTCACAGCCAAATCCGCGGATAACTCCCTGTCCCACGGTTTTATCGGCCTGCCGCGGATTTACACTCCAGCGCATAACGGCAAGCCGAACGTAATTGTGGTGGTATTGGACACTTTGCGGGCGGATTTTGTAGGCGCCAACAATCCGGAAGTGGCTGGCCTTACGCCTAACATGGACAGGCTGGCGGCGGATGGGGTGAATTTTAACAACGTCCGGTCCCACGGAAACTGGTCACGCGGGTCGTTCGCTTCCATTTTCACCGGAACGGTGGTTCCCAAGTTCGGATACGCCGACCGGTGGAGTTATCTGAAAGAGGAAAAAGCCGTTTATAACCGGCGTTCCATCCCTTCGCTGGCGGAGGAGTTCCGGAAAAACGGTTACACCACCATCTCTGTTGGGAACAACCCCTTCGTTTACGATGGCGGGCCCGTAGGGCTTCATTTGGGATTCGATGAGGCCATAGACATACAGCGCCAGCCTTTCGACACGGAGTTTGTCACCACCGAAGGCATAAGATGGCTTAAAGTCCACCGGGACGAGCGGTTCTTCATGATGTTCACGCTTAACACCGCCCACAGCCCTTTCCGCCCGCCGGTGAAATATTTCCTGCGCGGGCTAACTACGCAGTCCCGATATCTACTCAATCCCCAGGCCATGATGTTCCGGGGCGTGGCGGCCTATGCCGACGATTATCTTGGCAAATTCCTTACGGCGCTGGACAAGCTGGGGTTGTCGAAAAACTCCATAATTGTGGTAACGGCCGACCATGGCATTGTGATTTATCGTAACGGCGCGTTCAAGGCGCATCCCAAGGGGGATTATGAACTTATCACAGCCACCCACACCCATACCCTTTACGAAGAAGAGATCAGGGTTCCGTTGATCATTAATGGCGCCACTGACGCAAAGCGCGGTTTGACCAGCAACGCCCAGGCCGGGCTTTTTGATTTGGCTCCAACGCTTGCGGATTTGGCTGGCCTGAACACTAAAGTAAAGTGGGACGGCCAAAGCCTGGCCCCCATCATGAAAGGCGGCGACGCCCCGGAGGGTTTGAAAACCCGGATCCTTACCGCCGAAGGTGAGCAAGTGTGGAGCATGGTAACGCCGGACGGTTTTAAATATCTCCGGCGCGGGCTGGAAATGCCGCGAACTTTGGATGGGGCTTTAAAAAAACCCCGTTCCGTGCGTGAGGAAGTTTACGACATCAACGCCGATCCCGCTGAAACCCAAGACCTATCCCAAACCAATACCGAATTGACCGTTAAGTTGCGTGAGCGGTTCGACAGTGAATATCCCGAGCATATAAACATCCACAAGATTACAGCCCGGGGGGTGGACAAGCTAAAGAGTATCCGGCTGGACATATCCACCACCGGCAGGTTTGTGTTTCTGGAAACAGCCCCGGCGGAAGGCAACCCTAATTTGAAAACCGCAGTGGATGAAAGCGCAACCAACAGGCGCGTTGTAAATCTCAAAGGAATCGGTAGCCATGTGCGTATATTCTTCGAGGTGGAGCCGTTCAACGCCCCTGTAACTATAAAAACCATGGACGGCGATGGCAATCCGCTGGCGGAAGGTAGCGTAAACCTGGGTTCCATGGCGCTCCCCGCCCCTGCCGGCCCTGTAACCGTGACCGCCGGGAAAGAGCATTTCTTCCTGGGCGACCCGGAACGGCTGGCCGACGAGCGGATGAAAAAAGACGGCGTTTACATAGTGAACATACCGTTCCGCAAGTGGCGGGCCGATCAAGCCGAGGGAGCCAAGCTGGACTCGGAGCTGGAAACCCTCATGAGGAAGTGGGGTTATTTGTAATCAGCGCCACGATTCTCGTAATTGACATTTGCTCGCTTTCCCGTAGACGGCTCAATGTTGATAATTTCAATTCTTCTCCCTCCCCAGACCATCACATCAATGACTGGTTAAAATGAAGGAACCGTGGTCGGCGACCACGGTGAAGCGGTAAACAAAAGAAGGGCGACAACAGGGGCGCCCCTGCCAGGCAGTGTCTCAGTTTGAAAGTACAGGGGGAGATTCTTCACTTACGCTCATAATGACAATATAAAAGCCGTTGATCGCATTGTCATCCTGAGCGAAGCGCAAGCGAAGTGAAGGATCTGTCTATTATTTGAGATCCAAACTGAGACACCACCCCCTGCTATGATGCCTATACTTTCACGCCCCCATGTTTTATACTTTCTGGACTTTATATAAACCGCCATGAAGGCTTGGCGGTATGTCATTTAAAGAAATAATCAACGGTATGGAGTTGGAGAGATATGCCGAAACCGAAGTATCACGTTTTCATTTGTGTAAACCAGCGGCCCGAGGGGCACCCCAGGGGAAGTTGCGCCCAGAAAAACGCCATGGGCGTGTGGCAGAAATTCGCCGACCTTCTCAACCAGAAAAACATGTACGACAAGGTGATGGTTACCGGCGCCCGCTCTTGCATGGGCCCGTGCCAAAACGGCCCGCTGGTGGTGGTTTACCCTGAAAACGTGTGGTACGGCAATGTGACCGAAGCGGACGTGGCCGAGATTTTCGAGAACCATTTCATCCAGGGCAAGCCGGTGGAAAGGCTGATTCTGCCCCCGGAGATTTTCGGATAACCGTTTCAACTGAGGTATAAACAGAGCGCATGAGCGGGCAAGAGTCTGTTGAACCGGGGCTGGCGGTTTACGCCTCTAAAAGCGCGGAAAGCCGTGGCCGGCGCCACGCCGAGGAAGAACACCCGTTCCGCACCCGCTACATGCGCGACCGCGACAGGGTGATCCACAGCTCCGCCTTCCGCAGGCTGGAGTATAAAACCCAGGTTTTCGTTTATCACGAGGGGGATTATTACCGCACCCGCCTGACCCACACCATCGAGGTGGCGCAGATAGCCCGGAGCATGGCTCGGGCGCTAAAACTGAACGAAGACCTTTGCGAGGCAATCGCCCTCTCCCACGATCTGGGGCACCCGCCCTTCGGCCATTCCGGCGAGCGGGCGCTGGACACGCTGATGAAACACAACGGCGGGTTTGAGCATAACGCCCATGCCCTGCGCATAGTGGACCATATCGAGAACCGGTATCCCCATTTTCGCGGGATAAACCTTACATGGGAAAGCCGCGAGGCCATCGCCAAACATTCCAAACGCCCGGCCAATCCGGAGTTTGAGGAGTTCAACGGTTTCAAGTTCCCCGCTATGGAGGCCCAGCTTGTGGACCTGGCCGATTCCATAGCCTATAACAGCCACGACCTGGACGACGGTATAGCTTCCGGTCTTCTGATCCAGGAGTCGCTGGACGAGGTTCCTTTATGGCGCAGGTTTCACGAGGCGGCCCAGCGTGTGCCGAACATGTCCCCCCGGTTGGCCCGGCATTACGTTATAAGAAGTATCATCAACGCGCAGGTGACAGATGTTCTTGCCGCCACGCTAAATAACGTGGAGCGGATGAAAATATCCTCCCCGGATGATACCCGGAAAGCCCCCGCCATTACGGTGGATTTTACGCCAGGGATGCGAAGCGCCCACATGGAGCTGAAAAAGTTCCTGAAGGAGCGCATGTACAGCCATTACCGGGTGATCCGTATGGAGGAGAAGGCGTACAACATCGTAACCGGACTATTCGAGAAATATCACCGGAGGCCGGAAATTTTGCCTCCCCAGGTAAGCCGCCACCTGGACAGCGAAGACAAAAACCGTTTGATCTGCGACTATATAGCCGGGATGACCGATAAACATGCCATGGAGGAATATCAGAAACTATTCGACCCCATGTCGAAAGTATGATAATTCTCGGATAATTAATGTTAATATATAGCCATTTGTTAATATCCTGACAAACCATGGGCGACAAGAGCAAAAGGCCGGTAGAGGAATTATTGCTGGATATCCTCGAAGAAGCCATTGAAGAGGAAAAAAGCTCCCGCGCCCGGTATCTTCGCGGATACGAACTGGCTGTGGACGAGGAAGCAAAGAAAATGTTCCAACGGCTGGCGCAGGATGAGGAAGCCCATGAGCATGTTTTAAAAGAACGGTACTACCAGATTAAAAAAAGGTTGGGCCTTAAGGTTATGAAAGACCTGTGAACGGCCCGCCGGAGCCTTCGCTTATCATCGGTGTTATCGGGGCCTCTTTTTGCGGCCCGGATACAGCGGAAAAAGCTTACGAGATTGGTAAATTGCTGGCGCAACGGGGCGCCGCGCTGGTTTGCGGCGGCCTGGGTGGCGTGATGGAAGCCGCCTCCAAAGGCGCATCGGAAGCAGGCGGACTGGTGATAGGCGTTCTGCCCGGCGCGGATACGCGGGGGATGAACCAATATGTGCGTGTTCCCGTAATCACCAACATGGGGCACGGGCGAAACGTGATAATCGCCCACACCGCCATGGGTCTTGTGGCAGTGGATGGGGAGTATGGGACTTTGTCTGAGATAGCCGTGGCGCTGAAACTGGGAAAACCGGTGGCGGCGCTGGGCGCATGGAGCGGCGTTAAGGGCGTTATGCCCTGCGCAACCCCTGGGGAGGCTGTGGAAAACGTGTTTAACCGTCTTGGGCTTCGTTGAGGTGATGACTAAACGCCTTATCACCCTTGCGCTGGTCATATCGGGCCTGTTCATGGCCTCTTGCGCCGAACGGGCGGATATTTCCAAAAATGTGTACAACCGGGGAGACAGCGAAACCGGCGGCCTTTTCACCTCGAATAGAACCGCCAAATACCATGTGGTGAAACGGGGCGACACCCTTTACAGCATCGCCAAGCGTTATGGCATTTCCGTGCAGACGTTGAAGGGCCAAAACGGGATATCCGATGCGCGGTCACTTGATGTCGGCGCAAGGCTTGTCATAACCCCCGGCAATAAACGAGCGGTAGAAAACAGGCCCACGCTGGCCATGAAAGACGAGGGTGTTGAAGAAGTTTATTACCCCGTTATGGAAGGGAAATTCATATGGCCCTTGCGGTCAGTCTCCATAGGTTCGCATTTCGGCATCCGGCATGAATCCAAACATGACGGGATAGACCTGCGGGCGCCCAAAGGTGAGCCAATAATGGCCATTGCCGACGGTAAAGTGATATACGCCGGATGGGGCCCGGCAGGTTACGGGAAGATCGTCATTTTAAAGCATGACCGGCGCACCATATCGGTTTACGCCCATAACGACGAAAACATGGTGGCCGAAGGGCAAGAGGTAAAACAGGGCGAAACGGTGGCTGGCGTTGGCCGCACCGGCAGGGCCACGGGTTACCATTGCCATTTCGAGCTGAGGATAGACCGCAAACCGGTGGATCCGGCCCGGTACATGCCCACATTGACCAGCAAAAACCCGCAAATAGCCACCATCGCCACCGAACGTTAACCAATTCCGGTTGAATCTCCCGGCCCGGTCCGGTATCTAATGAGAGAGGGTAGTAATTTCCTTATTTCAGGAATTAATCAAACCGTCATGGAGAATTAGTCATGTTAACGAACATTCACCCTATCGAGCGGGGCGTAAGGGTTGTTGTGGGTCTTGCGCTTATTTCGCTGGTTTTCGTGGGCCCTCAAACCGCCTGGGGCTGGCTTGGGATAATACCGATTGTCACCGGCGCGTTGGGCTGGTGCCCTCCTTACCAGTTGTTGGGGATCAACACTTGCAAAATGGGCCGGAAATAACCTTCGAACCTTCCCGGTGACGGGTCACCCCAAGTCTGCCGAAGGATCAAGGAGTTCATTAGTCACGGTTCGACTGGCTCACCATGACAAGAGGCCGGACATGGTCATGCCGGGCTTGACCCGGCATCCGGGCCTTCCATTATATGCCCTTATCCAGGCTCACGCTGTCGCTTGGCCGGGGATGACACCGTAAGGTCCTTAAACCGCCAGCATTTTATCCAGCGCCTGTTTGGCCTTGGCGCTGATATCTTCCGGCACGGTTATAACGTGTTTCATCTCCACCAGCGCCTCGTAAACGTCCTCGAGGGTTGTGACTTTCATGTTGGGGCACATTAGGTCTTCGGATGCCAGAATAAATTCTTTCTCCGGGTTTTCTTTCCTTAGCCGGTACAGGATGCCGCTTTCGGTGCAGATTATGAACTGCCGGGCACTCTCCTTTTGAGCGTAAGCGTACATGCCGGAGGTGGAGCAGACGTGATCGGCCAGATCCAGTATTTCCGGGGCGCATTCGGGATGGGCCGCCACTTTGGCGTTGGGGTATTTCACTTTTAGCGCTATCACCGTTTCCGGTTTCAGCAGGTGATGGGTTGGGCAGAAGCCCTTCCACCACTCTATTTTTTTCGTGGTGTTCCTTTGGACGTATTTGGCCAGGTTCATGTCCGGCGTCATCAACACCCGCTCCTGCGGCAACGAGTTCACCACCCTCACGGCGTTGGCGGATGTACAGCAAATGTCCGACTCCGCCTTTACGTCGGCGGTGGAGTTAACATAGGTAACCACAGGCACGTTTGGCCCGAGCTCCTCTTTTTTCTTCCTGAGCTTATCGGCGGTTATCATGTCCGCCATGGGGCAACCGGCCTCCATACGCGGCAGAAGCACGGTTTTGCGCGGCGATAAAATGGCGGCGGTTTCCGCCATGAAATGCACCCCGCAGAAAACTATCACCTCGGCGTCCGTGGTGGCGGCTTTGCGGGAAAGCTCCAGCGAGTCACCGCCAAGGTCGGCTATCTCCTGAATCTCGTCCCGCTGGTAGTTATGGGCCAGCAGAACGGCTTTTCGCTGATTCAGAAGGCGGCGGATTTCCCCCTGCAATTTCTTTATGTCTATCGCCGTGGTTTCCATTTACGTACTGCCATTACCCCATTGGCAGGCGCTGTTTACGCATCCGCAATGCAATTGGTACGGCTCCGGATCGTAACAATCCCGCCATTGGCAAATGGTGTTATATTCGCTTTCCCTGGTGGACTGGCACACCTCGGAAGAACATCCGCTAACCACGCAATCCATATCGCTCTCGCAATACCCTTCGGTGGACCAGCCGCAAAACTCCTCCGTGGGCGTGGTGTCCCCCGGCTCTTGCGCTGTGGAGGATGTGGAGCAGGCCTGCGGGCCGAACGCGAAAAACGCCCCCATAAGGGTTATGGCAAGCCCGGCCATTAGCCACCGGCGTATGGATGGTTTATTAGACTGTTTCATTTAACCGCCGAAGTGTCCATAAATGTTAATTTTAACCGCTGGAGGGGATACTTGGCAAATGCGGAAATCCCCCAGACCCTTTCCATCGAAGAGTGGTGAAGAATTAGGAACCGGGGTCGGGCAACCCCGGGGAAGCGGTGAGTAGGTGGCTATGGGTAAGAATCAGGAATATAACACTCTCCCAAAACCCCTCCCCATCAGGTGAAAGGGTATAGAAGGCGCGTTCCTTAAAATCAAATCAGGACACTGCCTACCCCTAGCGTAACGAAGCGATGTAAAGGGCGATGGCCGCCGCAACGGATACGTTCAGCGAGCCTATCTCCCCTTTCATGGGTATCTTCGCCACATGCCCGCACCGGGTTTTTACCAATGGCCGCACCCCCACCCCTTCGCCGCCGAACACCATTACAAACGGCCCTTCCGGGGCTTTATCGAAATTTTCTTCCGCGTCTTCCTCCAGCGCCACGCAATGGTAGCCTTCGTCCGAAATTTTCCGGATGGTCTCCGCCAGGTTCACCACCTTAATAAGGTTCATCCGCTCCCCGGCCCCGGCGGAAGCTTTTGCGGCGGTGGGTGTGTAAGTGGAGGCCCTGTCTTGCGGGAAAATAATCCCATCCACGCCGAAGGCTTCGGCGGAACGGATAATGGCGCCGAAATTTCGCGGGTCCTGCACACTGTCCAACGCTATAAGCGTGGGGAATGGTTTGGAGCGTAACCGTTCGATGGCGTCGTCCAGCTTTTCATATTCATAGGGGGACACCAGCGCCGCCACTCCCTGATGGCCGTCAGAATCGGTTAGCCTGTTAAGCTCCTCGCCGGTGTTGGTGACGGTGGGGACTCCCTTCTCCCTGGCCATTTCTATCAAAATGTCCGCCGGGCCGCCGGGTTTAAAACCACCTTTTACATACAGCCGGTGGAATTTACGCTTGCCCGCGCGAAGGGCCTCCATAACAGGGTTGACGCCGAAGATTATCTCCTTATCCCTGCCCGGGCGGTGATGATGGCGTTTCATTTTGCTATTCGAATTTCACCGACCAGCCGGTGCCCTCGGGTGTATCGTGCAACAGCACACCTTTAGAGGCCAGCTCGTCGCGAATCCTGTCGGACTCTTTATAGTCCTTATTTTGACGCGCGTCAGTCCGGGACTTGATCATTTGCGTCACCATCTCTCCGGTAAGGCCCGCCTCTTTCAGTTTTTCAGTTTTAGCAAGGCTCAGGAACTTTTCCGGTTCTTGCTGGAACAGCCCCAACGCCCCGCCCAGCTCTTTTATTGCCATGGCCCCGGCCACAACCTCACCGGCGGCTTTTTTAAACTCCGGGGATTTCTTTTTCAGCTTGCCCATTTCCGCGCGAAGCTGGTTGACCCTTCTTAACTCGTTGTTCATAACGGCCAGCGCCTGGGCGGTGTTGAAATCGTCATCCATCACTTCAATGAACTGCTCTCTTACACCTTGCGGCGCGGGGGATTGCTCCGCCACTTCACCCAGTTCCCCGGCGAAGGCCAACAGCTCGTAGAACCGGGCCAGGTTCTTGTACGCCTCGGCCACGAACACGTCGGCGAAATCTATGGGGCTCCGGTAATGGCTGGAAAGCAGGAACAGCCGCACCGCCTCGGGGTTATAAAGGCCAAGCAGGTCTTTAATGGTGAAGAAGTTGCCCAGCGATTTGGACATTTTTTCTGAGTTCACGGTGACGAACCCGTTATGTATCCAATATTGCGCCGGTTGCTGGCCGGAAGAAGCCTCGGACTGGGCTATCTCATTCTCGTGATGCGGGAACACCAGGTCTTTGCCGCCGCCATGGATGTCGAAAGAGTCGCCCAGGTATTTGCGGCCCATGGCGGAGCATTCTATATGCCACCCCGGCCTGCCCGGCCCCCAGGGGGAATCCCAAGACGGCTCGCCGGGTTTGGCGGCTTTCCACAGGGCGAAGTCCAGCGGATCGCGTTTGGTTTCGTCCACATCCACCCGGGCGCCCGCTAATAAATCCTCCAGGTCTTTTCCAGAAAGTTTTCCGTAACCATTAAAACTGCGGACGGCGAAATACACAGATCCTTCAGAGGGGTAGGCATGCCCCTTCTCAACCAGCGTCGCTATAATCTCGAACATCTCCGCCAGATGGCCCGTGGCCTTAGGCTCTTCGTTGGGGCGAAGCAGGCCCAGCGCGTCCATATCGGCATGGAACTCCACGGTGTATTTTTCCGCCACGTCGGCCCAGTTCAAGCCGCGCTCGTTGGCCCGGTTTATAATCTTGTCGTCTATGTCGGTGATGTTGCGCACATAATAAACGTCATACCCACGGAACTTCAGGTAGCGGTAAACCACGTCAAACACTATTCCGGCGCGGGCGTGGCCTATGTGGCACAAGTCGTAAACCGTTACGCCGCAAACGTACATCCCCACTTTCGGGGCCGTGATGGGCTCGAACAGCTCTTTTTTCCGGGTCAATGTGTTGTAAACGCGCAGGGCCATGTCAGCTCCGTGGTGTTGATATCTTTTCCAGACGGTCTTTTATTTCGGCCGGCCCCATGGCCGCCAACAGCTCTTTCAAGTTGGGGCCCGCCACCCTGCCGGTGAGCGCGGCGCGTGCGGGCCAGAAAAAATTCTTACCCTTGGCCCCGCTTTTGCCCATGGCGGAGTCTATCATTTCCTGCGGGTCGGTTACAGCGGAGACGGCCTCCCTCAACGCCGATATCACATCCCCCGCGGAGGGCATTTGAAGGGCCTGCATGGCCGAATCGTCCGGCTCCAGCCTTTTGATGAACTGCATGGCAATTTCCGGAGCCTCGCCAGGGGCGTTTATTGTGTCGGCCACGGCCACTATTATTTTCTCCAAAACGTCACTTGAAAACTTATCGAACGGAAACCCCGCCCAGGCCAGCGCCGGTTTTAGGGCCGCCACTTTTTCCCCGGGGGAAAGTTTTTTCATGGCGCGGGAGTTTATATGGTCCAGCCGTTTTAAATCAAAATGCGCCGGGGCCCGGGATACGGCGCCAATATCGAACATCTCCGCCAGTTTCAAAAGCGGCTCCGCCTCGGCGCCAGAAACGCCGGACCAGCCCAACATGGCGACAGAGGTGTTTATCGCCGATGGCAGATAACCCTGATCCAGCAGAGATTTCACGTTGGTTCCACCGGCCCGTTTGGAAAGCTTTTTGCCCGCGCTATCCAGAATTATGGACAAGTGGTAATACCGTGGCGGCTGGGCGCCCAGCGCCCGCATGATAAGAAGATGTTTCGCCGTGTTGGAAAGATGGTCCTCCCCCCGGATAACATCGGTAATCCCCATCTCCACATCGTCCAGCGCCGAGGCCAGATGGTATGAAGGCGTTCCGTTGGAGCGGAGCAATATGAAATCGCCGAAATCGGCGGTGTTGAACATTATTTTGCCGCGCACACCGTCTTCAAACCCCAATACATCCTTGTCCACCCGGAACCTGTAAACAGGTTTTATGGTTTTGGCAAGGGCGGTCTGTTCGGCCGGGGTAAGGTTGGCGCATTTTCCCGAATACCGTGGCGGTTTTTTAGAGGCAATCTGCCCAGCCCGCTCCGCTTCCAGCTCGTCAACCTGGCAAAAGCATGGATAGGCTTTCCCAACGGCCAGTAACCGCTCCACGGCTTTCTGATACAGCCCAACCCTTTCACTTTGCCGGTAGGGGGCAAAGGGGCCGCCGATGTCCGGGCCCTCGTCCCAATCCAGCCCCAGGGTTTTCAGCGTCTCCATCAACTCCACCTCCGCTTCGGCGGAAGAGCGGGAAACGTCTGTATCCTCTATTCGAAGGATGAACTTGCCCCCCGTTTTCCTGGCGAAAAGCCAGTTGAACAACGCCGTGCGCAGGTTCCCCATGTGCAAGGAGCCGGTGGGGCTTGGGGCGAACCTTACTCTTGTCGCGTTCACTTGGTCGAAGTGATCAGGGCCACGGCCCACGCGGCGATGCCTTCACCCCGGCCGGTGAACCCGAGTTTTTCGGTGGTGGTGGCTTTAATGGACACCTGGCCCGGCTCGATACCCATGGCCTTGGCGAGGTTTTCGCGCATCTTGTCTGAATGAGGCGCCATTTTGGGGGCCTCGGCGGCGATGGTGGTGTCCACATTCATTATCGAAAATCCGGCTTTGCGCAATCTGCCAGACACTTCTTCAAGAAGGGCGATGCTTGAGATCCCTTTGTATTTAGCGTCACTGTCTGGAAACAGCTTTCCTATATCCCCCAGCGCCGAGGCGCCAAGCAAAGCGTCGCAAACGGCGTGGACCAGCGCATCGGCGTCCGAATGGCCCAGAAGACCCAGGGGAAAGTCCAGTTCCACCCCGCCAATCACAAGCCTGCGGCCTTCAACCAGCCTGTGCGCGTCAAACCCATGGCCAATCCGGAACAAATTGATCTCCAATTAAGCTGAATAGGGAATTTTAAATGATTCCGGGCTTATTTAGAAGAGGCAGGTAAAAACCAATGTCAATCGGCGCCAATTTCGGGTGGTGTCTCAGTTTGAATCTCAAATAATAGACAGATCCTTCACTCCGCTTGCGCTTCGCTCAGGATGACAATGTTATCAACGGCTTTTATATTGTCATTCTGAGCGTAAGTGAAGAATCTCCCCTGTACTTTCAAACTGAGTCACTACCGAAAAAACCAATGTCAATCGGCGCCAATTTCATCTATGGCCTGGGCCAGGCTCCAGTCTTTTTCCGTCACCGTGTTGCCTTTATCGTGGGTGGTGGCGGTTACGGTGACTTTCCGGTATCCGATCGTGATATCGGGATGGTGGTCCTGTTTATCGGCTATCACCGCCACTTTTCTGGCGAACTCCACCCCATCCAGATATGCGCCAAATTTGAAAATCCGGGAGAGCGCCCCGCCATTTTCCGTCCATTTTTCTGATGACATGGCCAATCCGGAATAAAGTTATCTTCAATACATCCCTATCAGGGATTTTAAACGATTCCTGGCTTATTTAGAAGAGGCAGGAAAAATTATGGTTAAGCGCCAGTAATTCAAAGGTAAAATGAATCATAAACATAGGGCTTTGCGGCAGGGTAGCTCCGGCCTGAATTTCGGTGAGGGGGACACCATATGGAAGTGGATAAGTTCGTCTATCTCGAATCCGTGGATTACGCCGACCTTAACGAAATTCTCATCTCATGGCGGCGTGACAATCCTCAAATGGGCGTTTTGGCGCTGGCTTGTGAGGCGGAAAAGGACGCCGTTCCTGGCCTCCAGAAAATCTTTAGCGATCTAGGCATACCACTAGCCGGGGCTGTATTCCCGGAACTTGTTGTGGACGGCGCATTCAAGAAACGGGGCATTCTTATTTCGCTCCTCAAACGGATGCCCGCGCACATTGTCTTGAAAGGGTTGTCCAAACACGGTAATGCGCTGGACTCTTCCATTGAAGAACTTGCCGGGTTCGTGACGGCCAGCGGTCAAAAAGGGCGAAAAGACACCCTTTTTCTAATCATTGACGCCATGATACCCACCATCGCCACCATCCTGGATTCACTTTATTTCAAACTGGCGGACATGGTCAGCTATATGGGCGTTAACGCCGGGAGCGAAACTTTCCAGCCCATGCCTTGCGTATTTACGGAGAAAGAATTCACCGGTGACGCTCTACTTGCGCTAATCCTGCCGGACCACGAAGGGGCCAGCCTGGAGCACGGATACATAATGCCGGAAGAGATGATCACCGCCACATCCACCAGCGGCAACCGCATTATCAATATAGACTGGAAACCAGCCTTCGAGGTGTACGCCCGGATGGCGCAATCCCGGTATGGCGTGGAGGTGACGAAAGAGAATTTCTACCAGATGGGTGTTCATTTCCCCTTCGGCATCATCCGGGCCGACGACGAGGTTTTAGTTCGCATTCCCGTGGCGCTGGAAGAGGATGGGTCTTTATTTTGCGTGGGAGAGATACCGGAAAACGCCATTCTGACCCTGCTTGCCGCCCCGGAAAGCGGATCAACGGCCACTGTGGACGCCTTGACTG
The DNA here is from genome assembly GCA_016208975.1 of Nitrospinota bacterium. Taxonomy (NCBI): domain Bacteria; kingdom Pseudomonadati; phylum Nitrospinota; species Nitrospinota bacterium. The sequence continues at coordinate 67,409 of JACQXA010000001.1, read as the reverse complement.
ACCGGCTGAAAAACAAATACCGGAATTTCGTGCTTACTTTCTACTGCGCGGGACGGCGGCTCCATCTTGGGGCGGCCGCGGAGAACGAGTTAGGGGCTCTGTCGGAGCGCCTGTCCCCGGCGCGCATCGCCGGAGCGTTATCTCTTGGTGAAATAGGAAGCTCTATCCAGGGAGGTTATCCCCTTTTCCATAACGGAACGATAGTGTGCGCCTCCTGGGACAATTTATGAACAGAGAGCATATACTGACAATCCTTTATGAAATGGCCCTCCTCACCGGCGGAGCCACCCATGCCCAACCGCTAATTGAGAAAACACTCCAGCGGCTTATGTACCACACCTCTTTTCCCTGCGGCATGTTTTTATCTGCCATACCTGAAAGGATTGAAAGGGCCAGCAACAATTCCGATCCCGGCCGGAAATATTTACTGGAAGCCGTAATCTGCTCTCCGGAACTGGCGGTTCTGAAAGGGCAAGTGTTCACCCTGCCCCAATCCCTTGTTGCCGGCCCGGCGGCGCTTATTGAGGATAACGCTCTGTGGGATATCAAATTACCAATCCATAAACGATTCACAGTGGCCCTGCGTCTGCCAGTGCCGGAGAATAGCCTGTTCCTGTTGTTCTCCCCCGAAAAACCGGTGACCGACCTGCCGATAACCCAGGTGTTCCAGCCGATACTCAACAACTTCGGCAAGGCGCTGGATCTGGCCAGGGTCAATGAAACCTACACAAGCAGGATCCTGGACGACCGCAATCACGCGGTTCTGGACTTGAAAAGGTTCAGAGCCGCCATGGACACTTCCCCCGACTGTGTTTTCCTGATAAACCCCGCCATCATGCGTTTTGTGGATTTCAACAAGAGCGCCGTTAATGTGCTGGGCTATTACGCGGAGGAACTGTTGCTAATGGGCCCTCAGGACGTGATGCCCGAGTATTCTGAAGAGCAGTTGCAGTCTATTTTTTACAAGGTTATCGAAGGCCATGGGGCGGCCAGCGAGATAACAACTGTACATCATCGAAAGGATGGTAGCCGGTTCGACGTGGAATTGCGGCTCAGCTCGCTGACCCAGGATGACGGGAAGCTGATTATCATCGCCATAGCCAGGGACATCACGGAGCGGAAACGCGCCGAAGAGACGGTTAGAAGCCACGCGCGCAAGCTGGAGAGGATGAACAAGGAGCTGGAGGAATTCACTTACATCGCAAGCCACGACCTGCTGGAACCGTTACGGACGGTATCCAATTACTGCCAGCTTCTGAAGGGGGATTTGGGAGAGGACATATCCAAAAGAGCCAGGGAGGACCTCAACTTCATCCTTCTATCGTCGGACCGGATGAAAAAACAGATCGAAGACCTTCGCCAGCTTTCGAGAACCGGACGGCTGGAGCGGCAGATAACCCGCGTGGACTTAAACGAGATCATCAGGGAGGCCGTTGGAGACCTTGAAGGGCTGGTGAGGGAAACGGGGGCAAAAATAGAATGGAAAGGCCTGCCATTCGTGATGGCCGACTCCAACAGCGTAAGGATACTCGTCACGAACCTTATCGGAAATGCCATCAAGTTCCGCGGCCAGGCGGTTCCGGTTATCAACATAACCGCAGACCGCTTGGGAGATTCTTACCAGGTAACGATAGAGGACAATGGCATGGGAATAGAGCCGAAGTATCTCGACCAGATATTTTCACCCTTCAAACGGCTTCATGGGATGACAAAATACGATGGCACCGGCATAGGCCTTGCCATCTGCAAAAAGATAATAGACCGTCACGGTGGTGAAATTTGGGCCGAATCGGAGCCAGGCAGAGGGAGCAAATTCATTTTCACACTGCCCGCAGCGGATTGATACCGCAAACCTTTCCGGTCAGTCCAAATCCAGCGCCAACGATTTACAGCTATGCTCCGGCGCCTGGGCCTCGTAACGGTAAAGCGGGTGGTCTATGCCGCAGGTAACGCTGGCGCCTTGTTTTATCGCGTCCACCATTTCCCCGGAAAGCTCGAACCGCAGGAAATGCACCGCCGCGGTTTTCTCGGGGGTGGAGCGTTCCAGATCCTCATCGGCGATGGCGAATACTTTATTAAACCCCTCCACCATAACCCATACCCTCCGCTCTATCCCCACCAGCCGGGCAAGCTCCGCGCGGCGCTGGGCCGGGTCGTCATACTCAATCATGAAGGTGGCTTTCCAGTTGGCCCCATCTGGTATCAGCGGGTTATAGGCCGACAATTCCCCCTCAATCCCAGCCTGGTCGAATATGCGTTCGGCCCGAAGCATTTCCTGGATTTGATAGTGGATGGTGAGCCTGTCCTCGAAATAAAGCGTGGCGCTGGGCCCCACAGGCACCCGGCGGCTGGCTTTATGCTCCATCACCCTCTCACGAAACGAGGGGCGGATCTCCTCGTATTTTTCGAGACTAAAAAGATCCTCCCGGTTGATCTTTCTCATATGCGCCTTTTTCAAAAAACGAATCCCTCCTTTTCCCGCCCTTTTGCAGGCTATTGCCGGGGCGGATCTAATCCACGCCTATCACGCGTATCTATTTGCCCATGCTGTCGAGAGCTTTCTGGAACCGGTTGGCGTGCGACCGCTCGGCCTTGGCCAGGGTTTCCAGCCAGTCGGACACTTCTTTAAAACCCTCGTCCCTGGCGGTTTTTGCCATACCAGGATACATGTCGGTGTACTCATATGTTTCCCCGGCGATGGCTGATTTTAGATTGTCCGCCGTGGCCCCTATGGGAAGCCCTGTTACAGGGTCGCCCACTTCTTTAAGAAAATTAAGATGCCCGTGGGCATGGCCGGTCTCACCCTCGGCGGTGGAACGGAAAACCGCCGATATGTCGTTGAACCCTTCCACGTCCGCTTTACCGGCGAAATATAAATAGCGGCGATTCGCCTGCGATTCCCCGGCGAACGCGTCTTTCAGGTTTTGATGGGTCTTGGAGCCTTCCAGTTTCATAAACATCCTCCTTCCAGGAAGAAATTAGACTTGGTCTATACTTGTTTAATATATAAGACTTTCACTATTTTTAGTCAAATGCTTTTCACCCCGGTGCATGTATTTCCTGCTAAACATTTCTCTCCATTTTTTTTATCCGCCATGTTTTGAAACTGGAGAATCCCGCGAAAGAAAATACGCATCAACATAAATTAGGCTTTGCTCCTGAAAGGCAGTGGACATCATTAACATGGACAAGGCTTATCCATCGGCAATATATTAACTGATAAGGCGAAGCGTTCCGCCATGATGTTACTGGCAAACAACCGCCGATGACTGGGTCGATACATCAGGAGTTAAACCCTATGTTTGATACCGGCGTTAAGTTAAACGAGCCCCTTCTGGACGGCAAGCTGGCATCCATTGAAAAGGCCAGGCAATGGAGCCCCCGGGTTGTCTCCAAAATGGAAAACATGATCCGCAACGCCACCGATGAGGCGCTTTTCCGGATCAATCCCATCCTGTTCGCAAAGGAAAAAGGAATCGAGGAAAACGAATCAATAGACTTTTTCCTGCACGGCGCCGTGGAGGGTCTGTTTCAAATGAACTGGCATGTGTTGTGCCCCGGTTGCACCAGCGTGCTGGAAAGCTTCAGCTCCCTAAAGGCTTTAGACTCCCACAGCCATTGCGAAGTGTGCAATGTGGACTCCGAGGCATCCCTGGACGACTACATAATGATAAGCTTCACCGTGTCGCCCCAAGTCCGGGAGATAACCTGCCACCATCCGGATTCCTTGTCCCCGCTGGATTACCTGACCCTCTATCGTTTCAGCAGGGAAGGCGTGATACGGGACGGAAGAAGATGGATAGATGGCGCAATCCCTTTCATGAAGTTCCACGCTTACATCCAGAATGGCGAGGAGAAAAAGATAACCAGGGAGCTTACGGAAGGCTACCTTGTGATAAGCGATTTCCTGAACCATACCGGCGCTGGCATACCCGTGAGCGGCCAGCCAGGGGGCGGAAGCGGCTCTCTTGGCGTAAAACTCAACGGCTCGGCGATCACCTTAAGCGCCGGAACCTTGAGCTCCGGGGAGACTGAATTCGATTTTTACAACCAGTCTGGCAGGAAAGGGCTGATAACCCTGCTAAATTTCCCCACTCGGTACGCCGAGGATTTCACCATCAGCTTCACGCCATACCTTTCCGGCAAGCGGCTTCTGACCACGCAATCGTTCCACGACCTGTTCCATTACGATGTGGTGAAAGGCACTGAAGGCCTGGGTGTGAAAGACATCTCCATCGTATTCACCGACCTGAAGGGCTCCACCTCCCTTTATGACAGGATTGGCGACCTTAACGCTTTTTCCCTTGTTCGCCAGCATTTCGACATCCTCGGAAAGGTGGTGGCAGGCAATCACGGAGCCATCGTGAAAACCATCGGGGACGCGGTGATGGGCAGTTTCATGAATCCGGTGGACGCCATGAAAGCGGCGCTGGAGATGCGGGAAGAAGTGGCCAAAATGAACCAGTCTGGGAATAAGACTGACATCATCCTGAAGATCGGTATCCACAAAGGAGCCTCCATCGTGGTGAACCTGAACGAACGGCTGGACTATTTCGGCCAAACGGTGAACATAGCCTCCAGGGTTCAGGAACTGGCCGGAGGCGATGAGGTTTACATAACGTCGGATGTGTATGAATACCCCGGCGTGGGGGCACTGCTCACGGCCATGAAAGTTGAACCCGGCAAAGCCACGATAAAGGGTCTTGCGGAGGAAATGCAGGTTTACAGGATCAGCGGAGCCGGGCGCTAATCATGATTTCCCGCCGTTCCTGTGAAAATGGTGAAACGCGCTCCTTCCCCTCCCCCTTTCAAAGTGGCTAAGCGCGCAATTTTACCTGCCACCTTAACTATTCCCCTCTCAATCATCCACGCCGCGCGGCGCCTTATACTCCCGCCACCCAGCGCTGTTGGCGGTTATCTAAACCGCCTTTCCACCACGTCCCAGTCTATATTGGTGAAGAAGTCCTCTATGTACTTGGCTCTCTCCGTTGGGCGGAGGTACGCCGTCCACGCATGCTCCCAGCAGTCCAAAACCAGTATCGGGTTGAACCCCACAGGGTGCCCGTCTTCATGCTGGTTTATCCAGTGGACGCTCAGGTTTTCGTTAAGCGGATCCTGGTAAAGGATAACCCAGCCCACTCCCCGCATGGCCGCTACCTTGCGGAAAAGGGTTTCCCAAGATCCGAAGCCGTTGAACGCGTCTTCCAGTGCGTTTACCACCATCTGGCTTGGCCTTTTGCCACCGCCAGAAAGATTTTCGAAATACAACTCGTGGAGCCGCATACCGTTGTACTCAAACCCAAGCCGTCTAACCAGTTCCGCGAATTCCGGGGTTCCAGCCGAGCCGGACACCACCATGGAGCCGATTTTCTCCCGTAGCAGATTGGTATTGGCCACATAGCCGTTATACAGCTTTAGGTGTTCCTCAATCTCCACTGGGGTGATGCCGATAAGGTTATTGAGCCCTGGGAAAGTCTTCGGCTCATATCTAACCGCTTTAGTCACACCTGCCATCAACATGATTGATCTCCTTTTAACTGGTATCAACCCGCCCGCCAAAGGGCAAAGCCGCAAAGTGGGGAATTGTTGAGGATTGATTTTTAACCACTTCCTTTGTCAACGCGCCCATTGCCTGCGAATGTGATACCTTTCTACCAATAAATATATGGCCTGGAGGGTTATCTTACAAATGGCTCCGCGGTACCAAAGCCGTAAAATCAACCCAACTTCATGAAGACACTGGTAATAGGCGTGGGTTCCCAAATGAACGGGGATGATTACGCGGGCCTTCTAATAGCCCAGCGGATAGCCGGGCTGGGTTTGGCCGGGACTGATGTGGCGTTTTTCAGCGGCGACCTTTCATCCATGATAGAGACCTGGGCCGGTTATGACACCGTATTGATTTGCGACGCCGCCATCAGCGAAAAACCCGCCGGTACCGTGCGTTCCATTAACGCCAAATCCGGGCCTTTGCCGCGCGAAATATCATTCGTCTCCACCCACGCCTTCGGCCTTGCCGATACCATTGAATTGGCGAGGACTTTGGGTAAATTGCCGCCGGAACTTTGTGTTTACGCCGTGGAAGCGGTGAACTTGGGCCTTGGCGCCCCCATTACCCGCGAAGTGGAAATGGCCGTGGAACGGTTAGTTAAGCAGATACAGGATGGCGGGAAACCGGATCACCCCGGTGAAGCGATAAAACTGATGAATTGAACCGTTGGTTAATTCCATCCGCCGGTTACTTCACCACTCTCAAATGCCCTTTACTCTTCTTCTCTTTTTTCCCGGCCGGTTTGGCGGTGTCTTCTGTTGGCTCCGGCCCGCTCTCCACTTCTTTAAGTGGTTGGGGCTTGGCGAACTGGATGACAGCCTCGGGGGACGCCATGCGTGTGACAGAGCCCCAGGGGAAACGGCATGTATGCAACGAAGGGCCGAACCTCATGGAGGCGGTCACACCCTCGGCGTCCGGCGCCAGGTTTGGCGTGGGAACGGAACCCATGATGAAATCCACGTTTTCCTTGCCCTTTAGGTGCGGCGGCACCACCACCCCTTCAAAGGCGGTGTTCACGCTAACCAGCACGTCGCCCATGCTGAAGAACCACTCAAAAACAGGCAGTTTGTTCAAGAATAAAGCCTCTTAAGCCAGCTATGTTTTCTTGCGCCCGGATCCGGGCGGTAAAGGCAGTAGATTTTAACTCAAATTCCGTCCAGCGCCCAAACAAGATTTCATCCAGGCATGTAAAATCCTAATTCCTCGCAACCATGAACGGCCCCCGGGAGAGCCATATAAACAATATGAGGCACGAGAATATTACGCCTGAAAGCAGAAAAATGTCGTTTGTGGCCAGGGTCGCCGCCTGTTTGCCTATTATCCGTTCAAACACCGCCAGCGCCCCCTCATAACTCATGCCGTTCGATTGCGCCACTTCAAGCGGGGCCATGGCGTATGGGTTGGACTGCGAGATGCTTTCCACCAGCACGCTCCGGTGATAAATAGCCCGGTCGTCCCAAAAGGTAACGCTTATGGAAGTGCCGAAACTGCCGCCCAATATACGCATGAAGTTTGTAAGCCCAGCCGCCGCCGCTATCCTGTCCGGCGTAAGGCCGGAAAGCGATATGGACGTTACCGGCACGAAAAAGCAGGACATGGCTATCCCTTGCGCAAGCCTTGGCAGGGCCACATCGTAGAATGTGGCGTCGGTATTGAACCCGGCCTGCCAGAAACAGGTGAAGGCGAACACGAAAAACGAGAAACTGCTCAACACCCGTACGTCCACCTTGTGGAGCGACGCGCCCACAATGGGGGTAAGCATCAGCGTTAGCATCCCGATGGGCGCCGCCGCAAGGCCCGCCCAGGTGGCCGTGTAGCCCATCTGCGTTTGCAACCACAGGGGGAATATCACCACCCCGGAGAAAAACGTCATGTAACCAAGAGCCACCGCAAGCGTTCCCACCGTATAGTTTCGGAGCAGGAACAACGACAGGTCCACCACCGGGTGTTTCTCGAACAACTCCCAGGCTAAAAATAGCGATAAGCTAATCACGGCGACTATGGCCAGCAACGTCACCTCGGTGGAGTTGAACCAGTCCAGTTCATGCCCCCGGTCCAGGAAAATCTGAAGACACCCCACCCCCACCACGAGCAATATAAGGCCCGTAACGTCTATGGGGTTGCGCGAGGTTTTGGATTCCCGCTTTTTAAGCATCTGCCAGGTGACAAACGATGACGTGAGCCCAATGGGTATGTTGATGTAGAAGATCCAGGGCCAGCCGATATTATCGGTTATATACCCTCCCAATATGGGGCCCAATATGGGGGCCACCACCGTGGTCATGGCCCAGAACGCCAGCGCCATGCCTTTCTTCTCCGGCGGGTAACAACGCAAAAGCAGGCTTTGCGACAGGGGTATCATGGGGCCAGCCACCAGCCCCTGGATGGAGCGCAATATTATCAGGCTCGTAAAATCCGGCGCCAGCCCGCAAGCAAGCGAGGCCATGCTGAATAGCGCCGTACAGGCCACGAAAAGGCGCACCTCGCCAAAATACCTTGCCAGCCACCCTGTAAGAGGCACCACGATGGCCATGGCCACGGAGTAAGAGGTGATGGTCCACGTACCCTGGCTGGGGCTAACCGAAAGGTTCCCGGCGATGGTGGGGATGGAAACGTTTGTGATGGTGGTGTCCAAAACGTTCATGAACACCGCCAGCGCCAGCGACACAGTGCTGATGGCCAGCTTTGAGCCCGTCAGGGGTTGATTGGCCGAATCGTTTTCCATGAATTCAGGCGTGTCCGTTTTTTACGGGGCCAGGTTTTCCCTGATTATACCGTTGATCATATCCGCCGCCCCATCGGACTGGCGCTGATAGATATCGGTGGCGTATTTCCCCGCTTCCTTGGCGCGGCCCGCAAGCTGGGCTCCGCTCAGATCATGGGTGTCCACGGTAACTTGCAACGAAAGGCCCAATATTAGGGGATGTTCCTTCAATCTTTCCGGCTCCAGGCTTATCCTCACCGGGGCGCGCTGGACTATTTTTATCCAGTTGCCCGTGGCGTTTTGCGGGGGAAGTATCGAAAACACGCTACCCGTGCCCGCGCCAAGGCTGATCACCTTGCCATGGTATTTCACCCCATCCCCGTGCAGGTCGGAGGTTATCTCCACCTGTTGTCCAACACGGATGTCGTGCAGTTGGGTCTCTTTGAAATTGGCGTCCACCCATAACTGGTCCAGCGGAACCACCGATATTACAGGCTTCCCCGGCGCTATCCTGCCCCCCAGCTGGGCGTTACGTTTGGCCACATGCCCCGTAACCGGAGACCTTATCTCCGACCGTGCAAGATTAAGATAAGCGGCCATAACCCGGGCTTTGGCCCCCTGCACATCCGGATGGATTTCCAGTTTTCCGGCGCCCGCCAGCGCCACCGCCCCGGCCAGTTGTTTTTCCGCCACCTTTTCGGCTTTTACTGCCTCTTCCCAAGCCGCCTTCGACCGGCCGTAATCTTCTTCCGAAACAGCCCTGTCCGCCACCAGCTCTTTTCTGCGCTGGTATTCCGCCGCCAGCCGTTCTGTCTCCAGCTTGCGTAGCGCCAAAGCGGATTTTAATTCTTCCACCTGCTCGAAAAGCTTACGGGTTTTTCGCACAGTCTGGGCCAGCTCGGCCTTGGCCTGGTCCAATGCGACAGAGGCGTCGGCGTCACCAATCTTTATCAGCAGTTGGCCCTTCTCCACCATGTCGGTTTCATCGGCGTATATTGCCACCACCGTGCCCGCCGCCTGAGGCTCCACCTGCACGATATTCCCGGCCACATAAGCATTGTCGGTATATGCGTAATGACGGCCTATAATCAGCCAATAAGCGCCGAAAGCCACACCCGCCAACGCGAACCCGGCCAGCAGAATCGAGATAATCCGCTTTCTTTTATGGTTCGGGCTTGCTTCCTGCCGGGGCGCTTCTGTTTTAGTATCGGGGCCGTTCATTTGGTGTTTCCCGCAAGCAACTCATCACTCATATATCCTCCGCCCAGTGATTTTATCAGCAAAACCCTGGCTGTAAGGTTTTCACGCCGGGCCGTGGCCAACTCTAACCGCTGGACAATCATCATACCGCTGGCGTTTATCTCCGCCATGGCATCGTCCAGCCCCGCTTCGCGCCGTTTCCGGATGGCCTCATAACCGGCTTGCGCGGCTTCCAGCGCCATCTTTCCAGACTCTAACCTTTTTGCGGCGCCATCCACTGAAATAACCGAGTCCGCCGTTTCTTTTACCGCGTTAATCACCGTCAGGTTGTATTTTTCCACGGCCATGTCCCATTCCACGCCACGGGATTCAAGATTGGCCGAAAGCCTGCCCCCGTCGAAAAGGGGCAGGTGGATTGCCGGACCGAAGTTATACATATGGCTATCAGCATTGAACAGTTTTTCTATATCCACGCTTTGAAGCCCCACCAGCGCCCTGATGTTCACATTTGGGTAAAACAGCGCCCGGGCCGCGTCCACGCGATACCCCGCCGTTACCACTCTCAACTTCGCGGCGATGATGTCCGGCCTTCTTGCGAGAATGTCCGTCATCAGGTTATCCGGCAACGCGGCGGGAGAGGCAAAATCCCGCGATTTGGCCGTTTCGCTGGACATGGCATAGTCCGGCCCGCGCCCCATTAACGCGGCAAGTTTGTTGGCGGCCATGCCAGCGTCACGTTTGGCCCCGGCTACCGAGGAACGCATTAGCTCCAGATCTAGTCGCGCCTTTTGCAGGGAGGTTATGGAATCCAATCCCCCCTCCACCCTTTTAGCGGCAAGGCGTTCCAACGATTCACTGTTGGCAAGGAGTATTCCCATAAGCTCCAGCCGTTCCCGGAACCATGATAGGTCGAAGTACGCCTGGGCCACGGCGAACGAGAGTAACAGTCTGGCCATATAGGTTTCGGCCTTAACTGCCGCGGCCTCGCCTAAAGCGCTTTTTATGATGGAGGCGTGAAGGCCCCAGATGTCCAGTTCGTAGCTGAATGCTAAAGATGCCTGCGTCAGCGTGTTCGGATTTTGGAAAAACCTGGTCGGTATCAAGCCGTTGTCGCTTATCCGCTGGCGGAAAGATTCAGCGTTCATCGAAACGTCAGGAGTATCCACCGCTCCGGCAAGCCGCGCCTGCGCGTCGGCAAATCGGGCCTTGGCCTGGGCCAGCTTCATTTCAGGTGAATTACTGAAGGATTCCTCAACCAGTTTTGCAAGAACCGGGTCGTTAAAATCCCTCCACCACTCAATACCCGGCCACGGCCCAGGCGTAAGCGCCCCTTCTTTTGCGGCATTTGCCATGGTTTTCGACGCGGAAGGAGGATCTATAAGCGATGACTGGTTTTTATAAGAGCCTGTGCCGGCGCAACCGGAATAAACCAAGACCGATAGAAAAAGTGTGAACAGCTTTAATAATAAAGCGGTAGGATGGCTGGAAAAATTGGTGGAGCAGAGGGGGATCGAACCCCTGACCTCAGCATTGCGAACGCTGCGCTCTCCCAACTGAGCTACTGCCCCACAAAGTTTGGATGATAACATAACTCACCAAGGCCGCCCAACATTTTTTAGCGGTTTGGGGCCTTAACGCCTTGTGAATGCTAGCCATGGCGGCGCTTAAACCGCTTTAGGCAAAAAGAAAAACCGGCCAGCGGAACGCGGGTTTTTGTATTTTCCCCCACACCCTTTCCGCCGGGCCGGTTTAACGAAAATCAGAGCCCCTATTTGGAGCCCAGTACGGCGTCTTTGCAGGCTTTGGCCACGCGGAATTTAACAACCTTCTTCGCGGGTATTTTTATTACTTCGCCAGTCTGCGGATTCCTACCCTTGCGGGCTTTCCTCTGAACCAGAACCAGTTTGCCCAACCCCGGCAGGGTGAAGCCATTTTTCGCCTCTTTGTAGGCCAAAGCGGCCAAACCGTCCAGGATCTGGGCGGCCAGCTTCTTTGTTAAGCCGGATGCGGTGGCGATGTTGTCAGCGATTTGCCCCTTGGTCATTGGTTTTTTTCCAGCCATCTAACGGTTCTCCTCTCATGCGTTGTAGCTTAATCGGAACTTAAAGGTTAGTGATTTTTACCAGAGTTTAATAAGCAGTTCAACACAAAAGTTGGTTTTTTTAATTCATCGCAAGCGTCGTTTCACCCGCTGATGACGCGGTTTTTCGGAACACGTGTTCTTTTCGGGTTCCAGCAATTAAGCGATATAGCGCTATACGGCGTAACGCCGCGTGACGTAAGGACCGCGCCGGTAATTCCTCCGTGGCCAGGCGCGCCGGAGGTCAAATTGAAAAAACAAACCCAGCGGATGACCGTTTTTCTGTATAATCACCGGGAAAATCCTTAACTTTATTGCGCCGGATCCCGGCGCCCGTCACAGCATCCAGGAGGATCTTTTAAACGATGAGCGACCACACCAGCAGTGAATCCGATACCGCCAGGGCGGATATAGAAAACATGTCAGGCGCTGGCATGGCGGCCTACAGGGAATTTCTGGACGAGGCGGCCAAAGAGCGCAAGACCATCCAGCTTCTGGTGGAATATATATCGAAGAACCTTGAACCTCTGGAAAACAAGGTGGAAGTGTTCCGCCGGGTGGAGGAAAAACTGGCGGGGATAGACTCCATATCCAGCGATATGGACCGGAAGCTTGCGGAGTTCCGTGGCGTAGGCTCCTCCATCGGCGAGACGGCTCAGAAAGCCGAAGAGGTTATGGATCAGCTGAACCGGAATAAGAAGGACATAGACTCCGTAAACAGGTTGGTGGAGCACATCAACTCGAAAATAAAGGCTCTATCCCTCCAAAGGGTCATCGTGGAGCGGGCCAACGAGGAAGCCGGAAAGCTGAATGTCCTGTTTTGGGACATGGAATCCCGCATCAAGCGCCTTGCCGAGGAGAACAAGCTTGTCCGCAAGTCTGAAAAGAACATAGTCCGGCTGGAAAACATGCTGGAAACCGTGTCCAGCCGCATGGAAAGCATCGACAAGTTCAAGGAGCTTCTATCCCAGGCGGAGGATAAAAGCCACTCCATGCGCAAAACCCTTGGTGAAATGGACGCCAGGATGGAATCCCTCACCTCCCACAAACAATCGGTGGAGCGCCTTAACGCCGACGTAAAACGGAACCAGAACTCGCTGGACTCCATGCAGACCGCCATAGACGAGCTGACGCAACAAAAGAGCCTTGTTTCCGAGACCCAGCGGGAGGTTTCCGAATTCCTGCAGAACATAAACTCCCTCCGGGTGGAGATGCGCAACGTGCTCTCCCGGGAAGACCAGGTGCGCAAGATCGGCGAACGGCTGGCGGACCTGGACAGGCTTTCGGCCAATGTGGAGATGAACCTTACGCGTCTTCGTGAGGAAGAGAAACGGGCCAAGGTGGTGGAGACCAAGGTAAACGAGCTTAACACCCAGCTTACCGGCGTCGTTGAGGAAAAGCTTAAGCTGGTGTCGGATCAGTTAAAGGTGGTGGAGGGCGCCCAGCAGAACGTGGAGCGGTTTTTCGACTCCGCCGGGCAGGTGGAGGAGAAACTTTCAAAGTTCCGGCAGGAGGCCAAGGTCGCCGAGGAGATCGAAACCAACGTCAACCGCCTCGGCGACATGTTCGACACCGTGAACCGCCGCATGGAGGAGCTTGCCCAACGCAAGATTATGGTGGAGCAGGTGGAAGGGAAAATAAACTCCCTCAACGACATGGTGTTGAACCTGGACATAAAAATGGAGAACCAGCTGGAACGGCGGGGTCTTATCGAAAAGCTGGAGAAAAAGCTGGACGGGCTGGATTACCTCATCGAAGACGCCAACCTGAAGATCGACAAGGTAACCAGGAAAACCGAAATGGTGGATTCCCTGGACCGCAGGATAGAAAGTTTCAGCCAGATGACCGGTTCGCTAGAAGAACGTCTGCTGGGCCTGGCGAAGGAAAAGGCCAACGTGGACGCCACCGAAGCCAGGCTAAAAAACCTGTATGACAGGCTGTCCGAGGTGGAGGACGGAATAAACGGCAAGATATCCGAAGCGGAAGCGGGCTACAAGAAACTCGAAGAGCTGAAAAGCATCCAGCAGACCATCAACCCGGCCCTCACCCGCGCCCAGGAGCAGATCGACGAGGCCAAACGCCTGGTGAAAGACAGTGATGTGGTGAAGGAAAAGGTGGAGTCCATCGCCGGGAAAATAACGGAAGTGGAAGAGCGGGTCCGCTACCTGGGTGAGCAGGACGAGCGTATAGTGGATATGGAGAAGAAGCTGTCTTACCTGAGTACCGTTTACTCCTCCATAGATGACCGCATAGCCACTTTGAAGGGCAAGGAAGAGGACATAAAGAAGATGGCCGAACAGATGGCCGGTCTCCAGGCATCCCTGCGGGACGCCCATGCCCAGAAAGAGGCGCTGGAGCGGGACAAGGAAAGCTTCAAGGCCATCACCACCCGCATATCCGGCATCAACGAGATGATGAGCGAGGAAGAATCCAAGATGGAGCGTCTGTCTTCCAAGCTGGCCATCGTCACCCGGCTGGAGCAGAGGTTGAACGACCTGAACATTCTGGCCGAAGACGTGCAGGCCAAGGCGGGCGCGTTGAAGGAAGAGGAACGGGTGATAGACAAAGCCGGAGCCCAGATAGTGGAACTGAAATTCCTGCTCGGTGAGATAGAGAAGAAGCTCAACGAGTATTTCGGGATGAAGAACCAGGCGTAAGCCCAAACCCCGTAGCAAGGCGCAGTTCAATGATAAAAGTTGTTACCGCCGCGCAGATGCGGGATATAGACCGCCGGACTATCGAGGAGATGGGGATACCCGGCGTGGTCCTTATGGAAAACGCCGGGATTGCGGTGGTTAACGCCATCCGGGAAAAAATTCCGGACCTGCGCAAGACGCGGGTTAACATCTTCTGTGGCAAGGGGAATAACGGCGGCGACGGGTTTGTGGTGGCGCGCCACCTTTTCAACTTGGGGGCCGAACCCACGGTGTTCCTTGTGGCTGAAAAGGAAGAGATAAAAGGGGACGCCCGCATAAACCTGGACAGCTTCATAGCCATAGGCGGGCGGGTTAAAGAGTTCACTACCGAAAAACACATCCACAACTTCAAACTCAAGTTCTTCCACACCACCGTAGTGGTGGACGCCCTTCTGGGCACGGGGGCATCTTCAGAGCCAAAGGGATTTTATATCCAGGCGTTGGAGGCTATGAACGGCCAGGGCAAACTGAAAGTGGCGGTGGATATTCCCTCCGGCGTCATGGCCGACGACGGTTCCATTCCCGGCGCGCATTTTGTGGCCGATGTTACGGTCACTTTCGGCCTGCCAAAACCCGGTTTACTTATAACTCCAGCCAGAAACGCTGTAGGTCAGCTCGTGATAGCCGATATTTCCATCCCCTCGAAGGTGGTGGATGAATCCCCCTGCTCAGGGTGGCTCCCGGAAAAAGAGGACATCCGCAAAATGCTTCCCCGCCGCCCGCCGGACGGGCATAAGGGAACCTTCGGGCATCTGCTAACCGCTTGCGGCTCCACTGGCATGGGTGGCGCGGCGGCGCTTTGCGGCCTTTCAGCCCTGCGTGCGGGGACTGGCCTTGTCACTGCGGCGTTGCCTTCCAACCTCCTCCCCTCTTTCGAGCTGGGCGCCATGGAGGTTATCGGCCTGCCCCTACCAGAAACGGAGACAGGCTCCATATCCGATGGGGGGTTCGATCGGTTCATGGCGGCGCTGGAGGGGAAGTCCGCCATAGCCATGGGTCCGGGACTTACAACCCATCCATCCACCGCTTCGTTCGTCCGGCGTGTGGTGGAATCGGCGGAAATCCCCATGGTGCTGGACGCCGATGGGCTGAACTGTCTTGCCGGGCATATGGATATTATCAAGCGGCGGAAACACCCCACAATCATCACACCCCACCCAGGCGAGATGGGGAGGCTAACGGGCCAAACCGCCGCCCAAGTTCAACAGGACAGGCTTAAAGCCGCATCCGCGCTTGCCATGGAAACCGGAGCGATCGTGGCGCTGAAGGGGGCTGGAACGGTTATATCCACCCCCGATGGGGCCAACTATATAAACCCCACCGGGAACGAGGGTTTGGCCTCCGGCGGCACGGGAGATGTGCTTACGGGGCTCATCGGTGGCCTGCTGGCCCAAGGGGCCGAGGCATGGAAGGCCGCCGTGGCCGGGGCTTACATCCACGGCCTGCTGGCGGACATTTATAAGGCGAAACACGTGCAATCCATAACCCTCATGGCCTCGGACTTGCTAAATTTGATGCCCCAGGCCATGGGAGAGTTGTAATTGGTTCCGGGTTGTCCTATCATTAGCCGTTAGGTAATCTTTAATCACCGGCAGTCACATTTCTCCTTTGGGCTGTCGGGCTTTACCGGAATCCATTATTAAAAACCAGTCAAACCGAGGCGGCGATTTTGCGCCGGAGACATGTAAATGAACGGGCAGGAAATCCTTCTTGAAAGCGGAACCAACGAGTTTGAGATAGTCGAATTCTTCGTGGGCTCCCAAAGCTACGGGGTGAACGTGGCCAAGGTGCGGGAGATAATCCAGTACGATGGCAAATCCATCACCCCCATCCCGGAACACCACCCGGCCATGCTTGGCCTGTACTACCTCCGGAACGAGACTTTCCCGCTTATAGACCTGGCGTCCATATTAAAAAACGAGCATGTGTCCAACTCCGACCGGCGCGTCATATTGGTGTGCGAGTTCAACACCCTGGTGAACGGGTTCCTGGTGGACGGTGTCCGCCAGATCCACCGCTGTTCCTGGGAGAGCGTCAAACCGGTGGCCAATTTCGTCTCCCAGTACCGGCCCATGATAACCAGCACCGTGCATTTTGAAGACAGGCAGATACTCATTCTGGACCTGGAGCACATCATATCCACCATCTATCCCCAATCCGCCGTCACTTACGACGAGGATAATTTGCCCGCCAGCTCCCTGCGCAGGGAAGAGGCCCAGATAATCGTGGCGGAGGATTCGCCATTGATAAGGGACGCCGTTATAAAAATACTCAAAAAAGTCGGTTACACGAACCTGACGGTTTTCACCAACGGCAAGGACGCCTTCGCCAAAGTTATGGAGATCAAGGAAGAGGCGGAGAGCCAGCGTGTGCCCATAAAGAAATTCATAAGCGGCATACTTACGGACATCGAGATGCCCCAGATGGACGGGCTTACCCTTTGCCGGAAGGTGAAGATGGACGCGGGCATAGACCTGCCGGTTATCATGTTCTCCTCGATGATAAACGAACAGATGGCCATGAAATGCCGCGAGGTGGGCGCCAACGCCTATACCACAAAACCGCAGACCAGCCAGCTGATTGAGCTTATAGACCAGTACTTCCTGAACAAATAGAACCGCGCATTGCTGGAAGGCTTCGCGGCCCGGCTAGCCCGCCATCACGGGCCCAGCCTACCAGGTTTGCTTCGCCGGGGTCGTTTACCCCGGTTTCCCGCCAAACCATTCCCGTGGTCGGGCGACCACGGGGAAGCGGTCAATATCATGGTGGGATAAGCGCCCCCGCCTCACCCCATAAATTTCTCGAAAAAGCCTTTCTGGTGCGCCCGCACGGAGCTTTTATCCAGCTCCGCCAACTCCCTGAAAAGCTCCTCCTGCCGCTTGCCGAGCTTCTCCGGCGTCATCACCACCAGCCGCACTATGAGGTCGCCCCGCCCGTAATGCCTGAGGTGGGGGACGCCCATCCCCTGCAACCTGTGGATTGATTCACTCTGGGTGGCGGCGGGGATGTTGAACTCTTTCTCCCCCTCCAGGGTGGGTATAGTGATGTCCGCCCCCAGGGCCGCCTGGGAAAAGGTTATGGGCACGGTCACTACAATGTCGTCTCCGTGGCGTTTGAAAACCTCGTCTTCCTTGATGAACAGCACCACGTAAAGATTACCCGCGGGGCCGCCGTTGCGCCCGGGCTCCCCCTCCCCTTTCAACCGGAGCTGGGAGCCTGTCTCCACACCGGCTGGAATCTTCACGGAAAGCTTCTTGCGTTCCAGCGTCTGGCCAGAGCCTTTGCATTTCTTGCATGGGTTGGTTATTTTCACGCCTTCCCCCCGGCACGACGGGCATTCGGTGGAAATGGCGAAGAACCCCTGGGACCTGGTTACCTTCCCGGCGCCCCGGCATGTGGGGCATACGGAGCTTTTGGAGCCGGGCTCGCTCCTGGAGCCTTCGCAGGCGGAGCAAAGGATGTATTTCTCCACCTCAAAATCTTTGTCCACACCGAAAACCGCCTCCTTGAACTCGACCTCCATGTCGTACCGCAGGTCGGCCCCTTTTCGCGGCTGGTTTGGAGCGCCACGGCGGGCGCCGCTAAACCCAAAAAAGTCTTCGAAAACATCGCCGAAACTGGAAAAAATGTCCTCAAACCCGGAGAATCCGGAAAAACCGGTCTGTTTTAGCCCATCATGGCCGTATCTGTCGTACAGTGATTTTTTGTCCGGATCGCGCAGAACCTCGTAGGCCTCCGAAGCCGCCTTGAAATTTTCCTCGGCTTCCGGGTTGCCGGGGTTCTGGTCTGGATGGTACTGGTAGGCTTTCTTCCTGTAAGCTTTCTTTATCTCGTCCGGCGAGGCGTTTTTTTGAACGCCGAGAATCTCGTAGTAGTCCTGTTTTGTCATAATCACTTCATCTTGCCCACGCGCACCAGCGCAGGACGAAGCACCCTTCCCTCATAAATGTAACCGCTGGCCAACTGCTCCAGCACCATGTTGTCTTGCGCCTCGTCGTCCACCGGCGCCACCGACACCGCCTGGGCGGTTTCCGGATTGAACGGTTCACCGGCGCATTGTATTGTCTTCAAGCCCCGGTTGACCAGCGCTTTCATCATCCCTTCCCGCAGACGGGCCAGCCCTTCCGCCATGTCTTGAGACGAACTGCCTTTAGAGGCGCTTTCTATTGCCCGGTCGAAATCGTCCACAATCGGCAGAAGCTCCGCCACAAGGTCGCCAAACCTTTGCCTGGAGCGGTTCTCGACGTCGGCCTCCAGCCGTTTGCGCACCTGGTCCATATCCGCCATCTTTTCCTTATAGGCGGCGATGTACTCTTTCAGGCGCTCATCGTTCTCGGCTATCTTCCGGTTCAGCTCCTCCACATAGGTGGGCACGCGCTCCAGATCCGGCGCGGTGGTATCATCTATGGTGTCTTCAGCGGATTTTATCCGCCGTTTGTCTGTAACGGTTATTTTTGCGGCATCTTCACTCATGGTTCCTCTAATCCGGTCAGGAGGATAACAGGCTTTCAAGAGAGGCCACCATATCCTCTGTCACAAACCTCTCACCTACTAAAAACAGCTCTTTCGTCCTGACGCTTCTGGCGTAAAAATAGCCGGGTTTTCCGGCCCGGGCGCCAACGGCCACCTCGTCCACCAGGCCGCCAGATTTATTATAAACCGACACTGTCAGAACTGGCTTATCCAGCCCGCCAGCGGCGCCTTCCGGCGCCCTCTGGCTGAACCGGAACCCAGACAGCGCCCATACCAGGGCACGCCACGCCTCGGCGGACACTTTTTTATTCTCCGGCGCGGCCATGGTGAAATCTTCATCCTTTTTCGAAACGTCGAACACCTGCCCTTTGCGGTTTACCACCACCCGCCCTATCTGGTCGGACAGTATCTTGAAAAACCGCCGGTCCTCAAACTCGCCAGGGTTCTTGAATAAAGATTTGAACGTTTCGCCGCTCACCTCCACCACGTCATCCCGGCCCGTAAAGGAGGCGAAATAACTATCCCCTTTGTTGGCGGGGGCTTTCGCCAGGGTGAGCGCCTTGTCGCCACCGGCGGCGGAGATGGTTATGGTCAATGCGGGTTTTGACAGCCCTTTGGAAGCTGGCCCTGCTATCCGTAAATACTTGGCGTTTTCCAGATCGTAAAGAAACGCCATGACGGACATTTCTTCCATAACAAGCCCGGCAGGCTCGGTTACAATCCACTCCGGCCCGGTCTGTTTACCCTGCGCCACTTTACCGGGTTTGCGGGTTATGACCGTTTTTCCCTCGGGCATTTCAATTTTCACCCGGGTTATATTTTCCCGGGTCAGGTTATGTATCCGAAGATCCATAAAGGCTTCCGCCGATTGCGGAAGATCCTTTTCAATCCGGTCATCCACGGTCAATATCTCGCCGGTGTCCAGCCGTTTTATGTACCGGCCGCCGTCCGGGGAGTAATGGCCCATGGCGAATCCGAAGGTCCCTTTATCCGTACCCATTTTTACGGTTATTTCAGGGTTTTTCAGCCCATATTCCACCGACTCCCCTTCCGGGCCGGAAACGAAACCAATTCCCTTAAGGGTGGTGAGGATGGACAACAGTTTTAGGATGGCGCCCCCGTCCGCCTGGGTGGCATGGGGTATTGTCATTTTCCATGGCGCGTCCTCGGGCTTTACTTCCTTGCCATCTTTGGATTTGGATAGCCGTTCGAACTTCAGGCCGAGTTTGTTTAATTTCAACTCCAGGGATTTAACATCCAGCGCGTCAAAATCGAACAGCTTTTTATTTCGCAGGTCGCCCAACCCTTTGGTGACGGCCTCCACAGGTCTCGCGCTGGCCAGAAACACCGTGTCCCGCCCGCTGGCCATCAGGTAATACTCTTTCCCTGTTTGCGCCTTGTCGCCGATTTTCAGGGTGAACATATTCCCCCCGGAGGTCACAAAAAGCGCCTCCTCGGGCTCGGCCAGTCCAAACTCGGCCAGGTTCTCCACCGCCCCAAGGTCTTTGACCACCTTCAACTCAGTAGCTGAGGATATTAACTTCTCTACTGTCTCCTCATCGGCCCGGGCCTTTACCGGGCTTGTGATCGTCCATGTTTTATCTTGCCGGTCCAACACTATCACCGGCTGGCCGGGGCGTTTTAGAGTGACGGCGGCGACATCTTCCGGGTTGAAGGCAAACACCGGCGGGGTCTTGTTCTCTTTCTTCTTTCCGGCGCCGCCCGAAACGTCGAAGTAATAATAGGCCCCAGACAGGCAGACAAATAAAACCAGCGTTATGATTATTTTAAATCGCATACGAGGGGCTTAAACGCGGCGTTTCTTCCATACGTAAACGCCGGCCACTATCACCATCATCGGCAACAGCGCCACCGACACCCAGAAAATGGCCGCCAGTTGCGTTTGAGTGAACAGGATGGGGTTGAACCCCTTCGCTTTCGGGCGGATGGATATCCGGTTTTCCTGTTCCAGCGACCAACTCACTAGATTGAGGAAAATATCCCGGTTGCCGGAAATGCCAATGGCGGAGTTGGAGGCGAAATCGGCGTCACCGGCCACCACCAGCCTGGTCTTCTCCGCCTTCTCGCCTATCTTCCTCTCCTCTTTAGCCTGGCCCGCCTCCCATTCGGCGGCGGCCACTATCACCCGGGGGCCGGGCAGGTCCTTTTTCTCATCAAACTCGGGCGTTCCCTTTTCGATGGAGCCCATATCCGTTTCACTCCATCCATGCTGGGAGCTTTGCCCCACCACCACGGGGGCAATTTTCCCCTTCCCCGGCCCTATCTCCAGCGACCTGGCCATGGGGAAAAACGTGGCCGCGTTGAAACCTTTCACCGCCGGGTGAGGGCCATATTCGGCCACCGCCGCCACCAGCGCGTCAAATCCCAGTTGCTGGCTCACCGGGTCCAGCACTATGTCATCCACAGTTTCAAATCCATACTCTTTGAGCAGGTTTTGCAGGTTCGGGGTTTTTCCTGGGTCTAACGCGGCTATAAGAGCCCTGCCCGAATCGAGCCTTTTTCGAAGCTTGTCCGCTTCTGTTGGCTGGATGTCTTTCGTGGGGCCGGGGATTATCACAAGGTCGGCGTCCGCAGGTATTTCCGGCGTCTTCAGGAAATTCAGCGTCTCTACGGCGTAACCCGCCGACTCCAGCGCCTGCCGGGCGGCAAACCATCCTTTTGGGCTGTTATCGTCGGGCCCGCGTTCGCCATGGCCTTCCAGCAGATATACTTTTTTGACCCCCGGCGAGGTGGCTTTCAGTATGGCGTTGGTCAGGCTCTCTTCCGTAAGGCGCTTAACAACTTCCTTCCTGCCTTGGGAGGTCTCCACTACATGCGTGTTATATTCCCGGACATCGTATTTTTTCGCCAGCGCCGGTTTTTTGTCCGGATCTATTATCTCGTAATGGATCTTTTTGGATTCGTAAGCGTACTGCTCCAGAATGTCCTGGGCTAGTTTCGCCGCGTCGGGTTTTACGAAGGAATAGACCGTCACATCCCCCTCCAGCCCCTGAAGGGTTTTTAGGGTCTGCGGCGATAGGGAAAAACTGCCCGTCTCCGTAAAGTCCCACCGTTTATGATGGGAGGCGGCCAGCGCGTTGATGACAATAATCACCGCCAGGGTGAGCATGACGAAGATTGCCGACCCGGAACCGTATTTTAACCGCTTGTTCATTTGCCCGCGCCCACTGCCTTTAAATCAACCTCTCCAGTTCTTCGATTCCAGCGACCGGATAGTGAGGAACAGGAAAAAGAAATTGAATGTGGCGTAATAGACGATATCCCGCGTGTCCAGCACCCCTTTTGCGAAATTGTCCACCCGTTCCAGTATGGAGAAGCCTTTCAGTATTTCGGCTATGGTCCCGGTGTCGCTCCCGGCGGCCCAGCTGATTATCCAGAAGAGGAGCAGGGCGCCAAAGGTGATGGCCGCTGAGATTATCTGGTTCTCCGTAAGGGTGGATATGAAAATGCCCAGCGATATGAACGCCCCGCCCAGCAGTATCAACCCAAGATAACCCGTGACCACGCAACCCCAGGAAAAGCCGGAATGATAGGCTAACAGCCCTATGTAAATGAAGGTTGGCGCCACCATTATGGACACCATGGCCAGGGCCGCCAGGTATTTGCCCATGACCAGCGCCAGGTCTTTAATGGGCCACGTGAAAAGTAGCTCTATGGAGCCGCCTTTCTTTTCCTCGGAGAATAGCCGCATGGTAAAAAGAGGGGCCATCATCAGCAGGACCACCGACATGTTGCCGAATAACGGGCGCAGGATATACTCTTCCACGTTCAGTTCCTGCTCCATGCCGCCCCCGAACTGGGCCATCCTGCTTATTTCAAAACTGGCCACGCCGTAATACACCATGCCGGTGTAGAAAAAATATCCGGCGATGATTAAAAACATCACCATAACCGCGTAAGCCACCGGGGAGTAGAAGTATGACTGCAACTCCCGTTTCATCACCGCCGTCATGCCACCCATCTAAAGCTCCTCAATCTCGCCAGCGGGGTTTTCCACAGGTTCGGCCGCTGTCTGGGGCTCCCGGGTGACAAGTTTCAAGTAAACCTCCTCCAGCGAAAGTGACTCTGTGGATGACAGTTCCATAACCTCCCAATCCCGGTCCACCGCCATTTTCATAAGCTCTTTGCGGGGGTTTTTTCCCTGGCCGGGTATAAGGTGGAATGTGCCAGTCTCCACCCCGTCGGCCACGGTAGTCTGCGCCATGTAAGCGGTATCAACCCCGGGCAGGGAACCCAGCGCCTCCAGCGCGGAAACCATGGGAGCCTCTATCTTCACAATTATCCTGCCGCCTCCGGCGAACTGGCGGGACAGGTTCTCCGGGGTATCCGCCGCGATAAGTTTGCCGTTGTTTATTATCAGCACCCGGGAGCAGATCATCTGCACTTCCGGCAGGATATGGCTGGAGAGTATCACCGTGCGCTTCCCGCTAAGGTCTTTTATCAGCGACCGGATTTCGGCGATCTGCTGTGGGTCAAGCCCTATGGTGGGTTCGTCCAGAATCAGCGCCTCCGGGTCGTTCAACAATGCCTGGGCCAAACCCACCCGTTGCCGGTACCCTTTCGACAGGCTTCTTATCAGCGACCGGCTCCGGCCAGATATGCCGGTGGACTCCATAACCTCGCCCACCTTGGATTTTTTCTGTTGCCCGGAAAGGCCCTTCACGTCCGCAACGAAATACAGATATTCCTCAACCCGCATCTCGGTGTATAGCGGTGTGGACTCCGGCAGGTAGCCGATACGCTTCTTGACCTCCATCACGTCGTTCACCACATCGAATCCGGCCACGGTTACCCTGCCATCCGTGGGGGGCATAAACCCGGTAAGGATGCGCATGGTGGTGGTTTTCCCGGCGCCGTTCGGGCCCAGGAAGCCGCATATCTCCCCTTGTTCCATAAAGAAGGAAATGCCGTCCACCGCAGTGACCGGCCCATACTTCTTGGTGAGATTATCTACGCTTATCAATTTAATCCAATAAATATCAAATTAGTACAGAAGATATAAAACTGGCGGAGGGATTTGTCAATGCTGGTGTCCATAGATAATCGGCCCGGTTCAAACCCGGCCACCTAAGCGTTTAATGGGTAAGGGAATAGGTTGGCCCGTCATTCGGACCATTTGTAGTCGGATACGGTCCAATCGTCCGTAAACTCCACCCAGAGGGAGCTCAAATTGATGTCCTTATAGAAATAGGCGGCCCCTTCGGGGGCGGAAACCTTCATGTCCGGTTCGCCGAACATGGTTTTCAGGTCTTCCCGGGTGGTGACGCCTTCCTTGATGTTCCCCACCTTCTCGGCGGTAATCCTGTAGGGTTCGTCTATCCCAAGGGGGGCGGTGGCGCATCCAATAGCTGTGAACGTGGCGGCCAGCGCCGCTAAAACCGTGAACATTCTGAAAAACTTCACTTTTTATATTCCACCCTGGTTTTTTCCATTATCCCATGTCTTAGGCAATACCCCGCCGGAACCTCCAGCGCGTACCGCACTGCTGTTCCCGAACCATACCTGGGGCAAGGCTCACCCCGGCATGGCGGAACACCACTCCATATCTTGCGTATGATGAACTCTTTGTCAATGAAAATGATGTCCAGCGGGATGGCCATGTTTTTCATCCAGAAATAAAGCGCCTCATCCTGGGGGAATATAAACCACATCCCGGTCCCTTCCGGTAATGCTCCCCGGAACATAAGGCCCATCTGGGTTTTAGATGGGGTATCCGCCACTTCAACAGTTACTTGAACCAGGCCTGGAGATTGCGGAAACTTAACACTTCGCGCGAAGGAGGGATTGGCCAGAAGCGCCATGGTTAACATATTTATTATCAGTATGTTTAGCTTCATATATTAACGCATTGGATTATGAATAAAAATGGACAGGCCTTGAATCAGGCTAGACTTGGCTTTAATAGGCGGAAGCTTTAAATACCTTCCCTCATGGCGGCGAGACGGGCGGCTATTTTGGATTCCCGTTCCGCTTTTTTGGCTTCCAGCCCTTCCCGGATGCCTTCCAGCATCTGCCGCTGGATTGAGGATATGGACCTGATCTCCGAATCCAGCGTAAGGCAGTGGATTGCCGCGGCGATGCCCGCTACCGCCATAAAGGCGAATTCGGCCAGCAGTATCAGCCGGAACACCGGCTCCAAAATATCCAGCGTCATGTTGAGAGTCCTTCAATCCTCACCTAACCTTATCGGAACCCCGGGCTGATACTTGATACATACTTCGTCTGGCCGCTCCGGAAATTTCCGGAAATGGCAAACGGCCCTCCCCATTCACCGGAGAGAGCCGTTTATTTGATCGTCCGCCGTACGAAACAGGTTATTTCTTGTGAAGCCCTTCGTATTTGGCTTTCAGCTCTTCGGGCGACTCCTGATGGTCGGGATCGGCCACGATGCAGTCCACCGGGCAAACGTCCACACACTGTGGATCTTCGTAGGCGCCCACGCACTCGGTGCATTTGGACGCATCGATCACATATGTGTCTTCCCCTTCGCTGATGGCCTCGTTGGGGCACTCCGGCTCGCAAACGCCGCAGTTGACGCATTCATCATTAATCATTAAAGCCATTTTTCCAGATCTCCAAATAAATAGATTACACCAAACTCTCCACCAGTCTGGAGCGGTAACGCCCCGCCTGGTACATGAAAGCTTCAAGACGGGTTTGAGCCCCCGTCTCCTCTATGCCGTCATAATCCAGATTCAGCCAGGGAATGTTGTTCCAGTCGTCCCGGACTTTTTTGGATAGCGCCGCGACAATAGTGCCCGGCATGCACGAAAACGGCATCACGTTCACCACGCCGGACAAACCTTTTTCGGCGTATTCCACAGCCTTGCCGATGCTTAGAATAGCCTCCCCCTCGAAAGTGGCGTCCATATACGGAGAAGCGTTTCTAAGGATTTCCGCGGTAGCCGCGTCTTCCCCGTTTACCAGGGAGCCGTGGAAAGGTTCGTACAACCGGTGTTCGTCTTTCTTCTGGACTCTATCCTGCATATATCCCTTAAACAGGTCAAGATATTTTTTGTCCTTTTTCGAGTTCTCCACGTACCTGTTGGTGCAGTACAAAACCCATTCGCCGATTGGGGCCAGCCACACTTCCCCGCCAAGCTCTTCGATGCGGCGGATAATGTCCCGGTTTCCGAAATTGTGACTGCGAAGGTATATCTCCCCGACAATTCCTATTATAGGCTTTCTAACCTGGATCCTGGGAATACTCTTGAACCGGTCACGGATTTCCCACATGTAGTCGAACAGCCTGGCGCTGTCTTTCTCCAGCGCGTCCACAACGCCGTCAAGGCACTGCTGGTAAACCCCGTCAGTCTCCCCTTTTCTCTGTTCATAAGGGCGGGTTTCATGCAAAAGCTTCTGGAGGATGTCCACCGCCACCACGCCGCGCCAGGTGTCCCGCCGGAATTTGGTTCCAAGCCCCCCCATTTCGCCATAACCGTTGTCCGAATCCGGCGACAGCAGGGGAACCTGCGGCATGCCCAGTTCCGTAAGGAACATTTTCTGGACCGACTGGTACTGCCCAAACCTGCACGGCCCCTGGGTGGTGGGCATGAAAAAAGCGGACTTTTCCGGATTAAAACCGGGTTCGGTGGCTTTCTTTATGATGTCGCCCGTGGTGATGGTGAAGGGGATGCACTCCTTGCCGGAGGCGTATTTAAGCCCTATGTCCAGGGAGTCCTGGTCGGACACCGGCAACATTTCCGCTGAAAGCCCGGAACCCCTCAACGCCGCCGCCAGCGCGTATCCATGGTCGCACATGTATGGCAGATACAATGTGCGCTGATGCCCGTTATTGCCGTTACGCCTTCCGTTGCTTTCAACATTGGCGTTCCCGTCGCCGTTTCCGGACGGAGCCCCACAAGCCAGCGTGGCGCCCTGCTGGTGATGGGTATTGGTTAGCGAGAATTTCACCGTGTCCACGTTTTCCAGGCTGTCGAAAAACGCTTCGCACCTGGTTATGGCCCCGGCGTCCGCCGAATGTTCGTCTATCTCCAGCGTCAGGCACGGTTTGCCCCCCAGTTTTTCTTTCACATGGTACTGGATGAAAGAGTCCGGCCCGCATTTGAAATTGGTTATAAATATGGCGTCCATGGCCGGGTCGCGCCTTATAAGGTCCGCCGCGGCCATCATCCGCTGGCCTGAGCGCCAATACATGTCCGGATTGGTGGCGGCCACATTTTTTTCGGTTATATCCAGAAAATCTATGGGTATGGCGACTTTGCCCATTTCCCTCAGTTTGCGCGGCAGGTCCATGTTTATGCCCGAGTCGCAACCGTTGTAGGGGCGGCTGATTATCACCACTGGTTTGCCCCCGCTGGCTTTGACGGACTCTATAACCTCCCTGCCCCGCTGTTTAATGGCGTCGTAAAACCCCTTTTGCGCCTTTTGCCCCTGCTCCACCGCTTGACGGATTTTTCTGTACGGCAAATTGAATTTCGCCCCTAACGTATCCGAAAGCTCTTTGGCTACGAAATCGAGCCCCCGCTGGAAATGCACCGCTGGCTCCAACAACTCCACCTTTCCCTTTTTCAGGTCCATGGCGGATTTGATGATGTAGGGCATGGCCTGGACCATGGGGCATGTGTGGCTGTTGGAGAACTTTGAATTTTCCGTGTTCACCGTGATGGTGGAGGGAAGGAAGACATAATCCACCCCTTTGTTCACCAGGTCCACCACGTGGCCATGCACGACTTTTACGGGGAAACAGGTTTCAGCCTTCACATGCTCTATGGCGTCGGCTATCACGTTCTGGTTGGTACGGCCCGAAAGGACCAGGTCGAACCCAAGGTTCTCCCAAAACGCCCGCCAGAATGGGAAATGCTCGTAAAAATAGAGGCTCCTGGGTATGCCTATGGTGGCCGTCCCTTTGCGCTCCGCCTTCTTCTGTGTCAAATAATCGCCGAACAGCATCTGGTCCCGCTCGGAGAAAAGGTCGGGCAGGGTGTTTTCTTTCTTTTTCTTCTTGTCCCCCTCGAACAACTCGCAACGCGTGCCGTAATAATGGGCCTGTTCCCCCTCAAACCTCACGCGGCTCACGTCGCAAACGTTGTCGCACGCCTTGCACTCGAAGGTGGATACTTTGTATTTTCTGTCGCGCAGGTCGAACCCGAGGAACCGGGACGGGATGTTGGAGCCATTTTTATCCCGCCATTTCCTGGCCATTATCGCCACGCCTATGGCCCCGGTAACGTCATGATGGGGCGGCACGGTTATCTTTTTGCCGGTTACGCTCTCGAACGCCGCCACCACAGCCTTGTTCCAGGCCACGCCACCCTGGAAGAGAATGTGCTCTCCAATGCGCCTGTCCCCAACCACCCGGTTGAGGTAATTTGAGACTATGGAATAGGCCAGCCCCGCCGCCAGGTCCTCTTTGTTCATCCCCTTCTGCTGGTTGCTCACCAGGTCGGACTCTATGAACACCGTGCACCGGTCACCGAACTTGCCGGGGGTCTGGGCGCCAAAAGCGGTGGAAGCGAACTCTTTTTCTATGTTCAACCCCAGCTTCTCGGCCTGCTCTTCTATGAAGGAGCCGGTGCCAGCGGCGCAAACCTTGTTCATCTCGAAATCCACCACGGCGCCGTTTTCCATGGCCACGTATTTGCTGTCCTGCCCGCCAATCTCGAACAGGGTGTCCACATCCGGGCAGAAATGTATCGAAGCGGTGGCCTGGGCGGTGATCTCGTTCCGCACCACGTCCGCCCCGGCGAAATCGCCTATCATGTACCGGCCAGACCCGGTTGTCCCAACCCCCAGCACCTTTACCTTTTCGCCAATCTCCTCCCCTATCTCCAGAAGCCCCCGGGTGACCGCCTGAATGGGGCGCGACTGGGTGCGGATGTATCTGCGGGCGAGGACGTTCATGTCCTCGTCAATCGCCACCACGTTTGTGGAAAGCGACCCTATGTCTATGCCGATGAAACAACCGGCGCGCTCTTGCCCCGCAAGTTTGCGCACGGCGGTGTTGTAGCTTTCATCGTTCTTCTCGCCGGTCAACGGTTTCATGAACCCTTTGGCCGCGTCCCTCGTGGCTTGATAGCTGGATAAGCCCGAAACCCCAGTGAACCCGGGTTTCTCCGCCGATTCCATCACCGTGAGCGCCGCGCCGATAGCTCCGGTTACGGCGTGCTCCTCCGGGATGAAGATTTCGTCCATCTCCACGCCGATCTCCTCCGACAGGGCTTTTACAACCCCGGCGTTGGCCGCCACGCCGCCGAAAAACGCCACGGGTTTCTTGAAATCCTTCCCCCGGCCCACGTTGCTCTTAAACGAACGGGCCACGGCGTAGCACAACCCGGCGATTATGTCGTAATCGGGCGTGCCTATCTGCTGGAGATGTATCATGTCCGACTTGGCGAACACGGAACAGCGCCCGGCTATCCGGGGCGGGTGTTTCGATTTAAGCGCCAGCATGCCGAACTCCTCGGCGATGCTGTACCCCATCCTGCTGGCCTGCTGGTCCAGAAAACTGCCGGTGCCGGCGGCGCAGAGGTTGTTCATTGAAAAATCCTCCAACCCCGCGCCGTTGTCCCCTTCCTTGAATATAAGGAGTTTAGAATCCTCACCACCCATTTCCACCAGGGTGCGTATGTGGGGATAAAGGGTGGTAACGGTTTTAGCCTGGGCTATTACCTCGTTCGTGAACAATCCGCCAGCAAGGGAGGCGATAAGCTCCCCTGCGGTTCCGGTAACGCCCAATCCGCCGACAGAACGGCCTTCTAAAGCCTCTAGCAGGCTTGAAAGCACAGTAATGGATGTTTTAACAGGCTGGCCGTGGGACCTTTGATAAAAACTGGCCACGATGCAGTTGTTTGGGTCAACCGCCGCGCCTTTAACGGCCACAGAGCCTATATCAAGGCCCAGGAACACAAACTCGTCTGCTCTAGCGCCCATAACCACTCCTCATTACGTCCAGTAACTCCTGGTCCAAAACCTCAAACTTAGAAGAGGTGAAGCGGCAATACAGATTCTTAAGTGAACACCATTTTGAAATAAACCTTTGAACTTTTCCTGTCAAGACATAAAAAAGTTGTGGCTCAGCGCAATTCTATAAAATCATCCACAGAAAATCCCGCTTCCTTTAATATCCGCAAGGCAAGCCCTCTGCCGATGTCGCAACCTGTATGCATCGGCACGGTAACAGACATCTTGCGCTCCTGGCTCCAGATGGTAACGATGGCTTCCCGATTGCCGATCCTCAACGAAACCTCGTGATCTAAGAAAACGTACAAGTTCCCGCGCCGACACTTGAGGCAATCGTGTCATTCAGGAACGCCTACCGTTAACTCTTCCACATGTACCAGACGCTCGTTTTGTGGGATTGCCTGGGCATTCGCCAGTAAAGAAGCTATATGTTGTTCAATTGCCTGCCGGATATCGCGTTTCGCTTCTTCAATCGTCTTTCCGTCGCTAAAACACCCCGGTAATGTGGGGCTATACGCGGAATAGCCTTCATCTTCATCCTCTTTTTCGATGACTATCTCAAAAGCGTAGTATTTCATCAGCTTCTCCACCATTACCGTCTAATCATAATAAACCTTACTCGCGCAGACTGGAATAAGCTAACTTCAAAACGCGCCAGCTTATAACCCCATGAGCGCGAAAAGCGCTTCTTCGTCCTGGCAGGTCTTCCACAATTTCTCCAGCCCCGGCCGCAAAAGCCCGTCCTGCCCGCACCGCTCGAACTGTTTTAACAGATGGTCATAAAAACCCTTATGGTTCACTATTATCACCGGCTTGATGTGGATGCCGAGATATTTCCAGGTCATCATCTCCAGCGTCTCCTCCAGTGTGCCAAGCCCGCCGGGCAGGCACACCAGAGCGTCGGAAATCCCGAACATGGCTTTTTTCCGGCTATGCATGTCTTCCGTCACTACAAGATGGGTAAGGCTCTCGTGGACCACTTCGTCCAGCATCAGGTTTTTTGGAATAACGCCGGTCACGCGCCCTCCGTTCGCCAGCGCCGCGTTGGCCATGGCCCCCATCATGCCTATGCTGGCCCCGCCGTAAACCAGATGGACCCCTTTTTCCGCCAGGCCGCGCCCCACCCGCTCCGCCAGATCCATGGCCCATTCCGGCGCCGCCGTGCTGGAGCCGCAGAACACGCAAACCGATTTTACCCCCATCCGGAAATTATAACCCGCAATCGGTTGTGTGGTTGATGGTTTGATATAAAAACCGGGGGCCTTATAATCCTCTGTATGTCTGAAAAACCAGGTTTGATAATTTACCCCACGGCTCACCGGCTGGCCTCCGCCCTGAGGGAGCGGTTGAGCGCCCCCGGAAATTCAGCGCTGGCCGGCGGCGGCCTTATGACCATAGGCGAGTTCGAGAAGAAACTTCAGGAAGAGATTCTAATCCCGCTGAACATAATTCCACCTGTGGCCCGCTCCATCCTCATCATGCGCGTCGTATCGGGCTTCTACACCAAGCGTAAAGGTGGCGCGTTCGAAGGCTCTTTAAGGTTCAAAGGTTTTTACGACACAATCCTCTCTTTTTTCGACGAGCTGGGCGCTGGCCTGATTCAACCAGACGACCTGAACGCCATTAAAGGTTATGCGGACGGCAAGGAAGATGAGTTGGCGGGGATTTATCAACTATATCGCGCTGAACTTGGCAAGCTGGGGTTCGCGGACACCGGCATGGCCCGCAAAGCCTTGGTGGAAGCGGTAGCCAACGGCGAGGCGTATGGACGGCCCACCCTTTCGCGCTACGGCTCCATCACATTGAGGGATATTTACCAGTTCACTCCATACCGGTTCGAGCTGTTCCGCCGGATCGCCAAAACCATTCCGGTGAAAATTGTGGCCCCCACGCCCGATGACCGTAGGAAAGCTTTCGGATACATCGTCACCAACATGGAGAAGTACGAAAACCTGGGAGACGCCGAGGGTCTTCTGGAAATCGAGTGGGAAGAGCCATGCGAGGGGCCGCTGGCCTCGTTTTCCAAAAAACTTTTCGATCTGGCCCCGCCATCGCCGGAACAAAACACGGAAACCGCTAACTGCCCCGTAACCATAATCAAATGCCCCGGCCGCTACCGCGAGGTGGAGGAGGCAGGGCTGGCCATTCTAAAGTTAATGGCCGAGGATGGGCATGACTATAGCGATTACTGCCTTGTCACCCGGGATGTGAACGCTTACGCGCCGCTTATAGAAGATGTTTTCGGCAGATACGCCATACCGTTTCATTTCAGGCGGGGTATAAGGTTGGCCACCAACCCGCTGGTAATATCCGTGATGTCCATTTTCAAGTCCATCGAAAGCGGTTATGAACGTGACGCAGTTCTGGATATTGTCCTATCCCCCTATTTCCAGACATTCTCGGACATAGAGCCTTCCGTGGCCAAAAGTCTGGCGCTTTCATCAAAAATCATTGATGGCTCCACCCGGCATTGGATATCCAAGCTGAAAAAGGGAATCGCCAAGTTTAAAGAAGCAGAGCGGGAACCGGCGGAGAGGGCCCGATACGCCATCGAATCCCTGCTCCACAGGCTGGACGATTTACAAAGCCAGAGCCGCGCGGCCCCGTTTCTGGACACGCTGGCGGAGATACTGCATTTCCTCAAGATAAACCCGGAGCCTCCAGATGGCATGCCAATGGCCGAGCGGGTCCGGTTCCGGGACTACAACGCCCACGCCCAGTTGCTGGAAATATTGCGGGAAGCCAGGCTGGCGGTGGAATCGCTGAACGCGCAAAACGCGCCGCTGGGGTTTTTGGCCCTGCGGAACCTTTTCACGGAGCAGGTGGAAAGCCGTTATGTTCCCGAACCGGGCGCGGCAAACCAGAACCGGGTGGCTACGCTGAACCCGCACGATATTGTGGGAAGCCGCTACCAGGTGGTGTTCGCGCTTGGTCTTACGGAAGGGGAGTTCCCTGCATTTCCGCAAGTGTCCTCGCTACTCAACGAAGATGAACGGATGCGGTTCAACGCCATTCACGCCGAGGTTATCAAAAAACATGACCCTGCCATTGTGAAAGGCCGACGGGTGTTCGACCGGTGGGCGGAAAAGTGGCAGGAACAGTCGCTCCTGTTTTTCCAGACGGCCCGTTGCGCCGGAAAACGGCTGTGCCTTTCATTCAGCGAATTCGAGCTAAATGGCGAGCCGTTGCTAAAATCACAATTCATTGAAGACTCGCTGGAGGCCCTATACCCCGCGTTATCTCCGGAGGATCGGGAGAAACATATTTTCCACGCCGCCGCCAGGGCGATGGATGATGCGTATGATGAAACCCCTCCTGACGAGGAAGAGACCACAGCCCGGCTTATCCATCGCCTGTTTAATCCTGATGCTGATCATGAAAAGCTTGCAGGCATACTTTCAAGCTTCGCCATGGACGATAACCGGTGGAGCAAGCTGGTAACGTTGCTGGGGATTTCCTCCATCGAGTGGGAGCGGGACCGTTATTTCGCAAGCTCCGGGCAATCGAAGGGCGTGGAGCAGATAACCCCGTTCAATGGGCTTCTGGTTGGTTGCGAAGATATTTTCGCCCAATTTATGGAGCGCGGCAGGGAAAGAAGATACACACCAACGGACTTGGAAAAATACGGCCAGTGCCCTTTCAGGTTCTTCGCCTCACGGGCGCTGGGGCTGGAACCGGTGGAGGAGCCAGCCGAGGAGCTGGACGCGAAAAGCGCCGGGAACCTTATGCACCTCATTCTTGAAAATTTCTATTCAAAACGCATAGCATTTGGGCCAACACCCCTGACAGGCTCTGAAGATGAACTGAACAACCTGTTGGAATCGGCGGAAGAAGTTTTCCGCCGGTTTGAGGAGGAGGACAACACCGGCGACCCCGCGGTGTGGCGTATAGAAATTAGAAGGACCATCCACTTACTTCGACATATATTCCGCATAGAGGCGGAGGAGCAGAAGGCCAGTGGATTTTATCCCGTGGCGGTGGAAGCGCCGTTTGATATAAAGAGCAGGGACAAGCGGAAAAAGCTATATCCACCTTTGGCGTTCCAAATATCCAAACTGGGCGAGAGGCTGTTATGCGGAATCATAGACCGGATAGACATCAACCGGCAAAAGAATGAGTTGAGGGTCATTGATTATAAGAACAGCTCCAACAAAACAAAATACAGGAAGCTGGTAAAACGGGAAGAGATGGGAGCGACATCGTTCCAACAGCCTGTTTATATGATGCTGGCAAAACGGTTCACGCTGGGACGGGGACACCTGACTGGAGCGCCCAAAGCGCAAGGCGGATACAGGCTTCTTAAAGCCAAAGCGCTCAAGGACTCTTTTGTGATGGCGGACACGGCGGATGACGGCGTTTTTTTAAACGAGCCGGGTGCCGTTAATCCTCAAGAGTCCCCGAAAACTTTCATATCCATATTGTCCGGCGTTGTGGAAAAAATCGAATCCGGCGTTTTCCCTGTCAGCCCCAGGGATTGTGAATTTTGCGAATTCCCCGGCCTGTGCCGTTTCACAAAAGCGTTTGTCGAGGAGCAGGAAGAGGAATGACCAGCGGCCAAAACATTTTCGACGCAATAAAAGCCTGCGAGACGGACATGGCCGTTATGGCCGGAGCCGGAACGGGAAAGACCCACGCGCTGGTCATAAAATATCTAGGCGAACTGGAGAAGGCGGATAAAAAGGGTTTCACCCGGCTGGATCAGCTGGCCGCTATCACATTCACCGAGAAAGCCGCGGCGGAAATGAAAGGGCGCGTCCGCGACAAGCTGACCGTAAGAATTGAGGAGCTTCGCAAAACCGCCGGGCTGGAAGGTTCCGCCGCCAACCTGGCCCAAAACGATCCGGACAGGAAACACGAGGCCAGACTTGCGGCCCATCTCATTTTGCAACGCCAATCGCTCCAGAGCGCCTACATATCCACCATCCATTCGTTCTGCGCCCGTTTGCTTAAGGAAAATCCGGCCCCGGCCGGAGTGGATCCCAACTTCAAGGTGATAGACGAGAACCAGGCCGGCGCCATGCTTGGCGCCGCCACCCAAAAAGTCATTTTTGGAAGTCTTAGGGCGGGAGACAAGGATGTAGAACGGCTGGCACTGTGTTTTGGGTATTCCAGGAAAGGCCAGTTTGAAAAAGGGCTGAGGGAAATGGTGGTAAGCCTGATTCCATTGATGCGTGTGGCGAACAAATCTCCAGAAGAATTGGTAAGGCGATACAGGGAGCTGGCCGAGAAAGACGGCGCCGCCGCGACAGCTTCCATCAAAGAGATGGCGGAGTTATTGCCCGTTCTGCTCGGTTACAAAAAGGGTTCAAAAGAGTTCAAGACAGCCTTGGAGATAGAGGCTGTTGGCAACGACCTGTTAAGTGGATCGGGGCCTTCGTTCATCATCGCGGTTAAGGCCCTCGATTGGGCGGATGATCTGGAGAAAGCCATCAATGGAAGGAAGGATAAATCGGACACGGACCACGCCGGGGGTAAACGGGCTGTCAGCCTGCTCCGCTCAATAGCGTCGCCGGTGGTGGAAAATGAAATAACGAGGGATGTTGAACGGGTGGCATCGTTGCTGTCGCAGGTCTTGCGGGAATACGGCGACATGAAGGCCCAGGTGTCCGCCCTGGATTATGAAGACCTCGAAGAGCGGGCGTTAAAACTTTTATCCCCCGGCTCGGCCATACGCGCCCAATACGCCGCCCAGTTCCACCGGGTTATGGTGGACGAGTTTCAGGACATCAACGCGCTTCAGAAGGAAATTATTTACTCCATCGCCCCGCCGGGCAGTGGAAAACTTTTCATCGTTGGAGACATCAAGCAATCCATATACGGTTTCCGGGGAGCCGACGTGATGGTCTTCAAGGAGACGGCGGACGAGATAGAGAATAAAGGTGGAACGCGATTCCACCTTGTGGAAAGCAGGCGAAGCGCCCCCGCGCTAATCAATTTTACCAACAACCTCTTCAGCGCCATAATGACAGGTGGCGAGGGCAAAATACCGTTCAACAAGGAAAAGGACTCCTTGACCCCCCACAGAAGCGTGAATCCGGAGCGGGCTGGCGTCACATGGCTCAACCTGCCCGACAGTTCCAACGCCGGGCAGGCGCGGGCGCAAGAGGCCCAAGCTCTGGCCACGTTCTTCAAAGAAGAGATCGGCGGCGGAACGATGACCGTGGAGGACTCGGGAAAAATCCGCAACGCGCATTATGGGGACATTGCTCTTCTACTTCGCCGTTTTTCTTACCTGGAGGCTTACGAAAACGCTTTCAGGCTGGCTGGCGTGCCCTATTCCGTGGTGCGGGGTAAGGGGTTTTACGCCGCCCAGGAAATCATCGACATGATTAGTCTGCTTTCGTTTCTTGATAATACGGCGGACTCACTTTCTTTGATGAACGTTCTACGGTCGCCATTGGTGGGAATGAGCGAGGCGGGGCTTTTCCGGTTGCGCAGGGACGAAACGGCTATGGCGCGTCCGCTGGAGACGGTGTTAAGCCCCACTGCCCCGGCTCCACAACTGGGTGATGAGGAAGACACCCGGAAATTCATCCGCTTCCGGGAACGGGCCGCCAAATGGATGAAGGCCAAGAGTCGGCTCACCATCTCCGAAATGATAGAGACTTTGCTTGGGGATACCGGTTACGGGGCGGTTATGATGAGCCGGTACCAGGGGGAACAGAGGGTTGGCAACCTCTCCAAGCTTATAGAGCAGGCGCGGATGGCGGAACGGAACGGCGCTGGCATGCCGGATTTCATCCGGTCGCTTAAAAAACTGGCGGACCGGGGTGGCGAAAAAGAGCCCGCCGCCGGAGCAATTTCCAAAGACAACAACCGGCTGGCCATAATGACCATCCACCAGAGCAAGGGGCTGGAATTTCCCGTGGTGGCGCTGGCGGATTTAAATTTCACTAACTCAAAAAACGGCGGCAGGGTGAACATCCATCCCCGAAGCGGCATTTTCATGCGCTATTACCTTGAAGAGGAAATGGACTGGGTGAAGGGGCCGGTTTACCGCGAAATGGACGCGCAGGCCAAAACCGCCGAAGATGAAGAGAGCAAACGCCTCTTTTACGTTGCCACCACCAGGGCAAGGGATCACCTGATAATAACCGGCGGTACTGGCTCGAAAAAAACAGGCGGATGGATTGGAATGGCGGAGTTGCAAAAAATGAAAGATGCCGAAAATACAGCTTTCAAAAGTGTGGAGTCCGCTGGCTTTGAGAGTACAGCCACATATGAGGCCATGCCCGGGTTGGCCAGTGACATCATTAACGGCTGGCGGCCCGATCCTCCATCCGCTCCGCAGACGCCAAAACAGGCGCGGCGAATAAAGCCATTCATCAACCTTACAGTAACCGAACTGGCAACGCTCAATTACTGCCCCAGGCTTTATTATTACCAGTACGCCATGGAGCTTCCCGGCGCCTCCAGGGAAGTTGATGCGGCGTTCTGGGAAGAGCCGGAAAAACCCGCCGGGCCGGACCCGGTGGAACTTGGAACAAGGTTTCACAATCTGCTCGAAAAGCTGGATCCCGCAGACACGGATTTCGAAAACACCGTAGAGTCGGCTGTAAACGGGCGTTTCGGCGACATGCCTGCAAGTTTCAGGCAAACCGTGTCGGGTATCACTGTTGAAGCCTTTTCATCGAAGCCGTTATCAAGGCTCCGGAAGCGCCGTGATGTCTGGATAACCAGAGAAGCCCCATTGGCTATAAGATTCTCCAACGATGGGGCTGACATCATATCCCGTGGCACGGCGGACCTTTTCTTCGTGGACGAAACCGGCCCCTGCCTGGTGGACTATAAATTCGCCCGCAAGCGGGGGGATAATTCCATCCATACCTTCCAGATGGAGATGTATTCGGCGGCGTTGATGGCCGCTTATGGTTTAAAGGAACTGGATTGCGCCATCCTATACCTGGGTGGGAAGAAGCTTGAAACGGAGAGCTTGAACGTAAATTCAGCGAGATATGGAAATATCAAAAATTCGGTTTTAAGGCTTGCGGAGTTGGTGGCGGCGATGGAAGGCTCACCCGAAAAAGACTGGCCTGTGATTGATGTGAAAACCTGTTCGGCGTCGGGTTGCAGGTTTAAAACCCGCTGTTTCCCCGGCGGCAGGGAGGATGTTCATGCTTCCGGCGATTGAACAGGGTCTGCCGCAGGGGACCAACGGGTTTTCTTAACTCATACTTTGGCCGCAAACGCTCCGGATTCCGTCGCCGGGCTTAAGGAAGCCGAATAAGCCGAGCCAGCTTTGCTGGTTTTCATTCCGGCGGCCGCGTCGTTCATGAAGGTGTCCTGCACCGAGACTTTCTGTTTCTCGAAAGACTCCTCGGCGGAAACACCCTTGTCCTCGGCGCCGCCTTCGCTATCTTTTCCATCCTGCGTCTTGAAGACGTTATCGGAAGTGGATCCGAATATAGGAATTTCCCCGCTTCCTTTCTTCGTGTCTTCCTGGCCCATTACGGTTGGCTCGGAAGATACCTGGGCATTCTCTTCTCCCATCAACGCCGGTTCGGAAGATACCTGGGCATTCTCCTGACCCATAACTGATGGTTCAGAGGACACCTGCGCGTTCTCTTCTCCCATCAACGAAGGTTCGGGAGCGCTGGCGGTTTCGGGCTGTTTATTTGTCAGCAGATACTTGTTGAACTCCTGGTGCATTTCGGCCATGTTGGCCTGAAATGCCACCTGGCTTGTTACCGAAACGAACTTGGTGGCCGCAAAATCGTAGGGTTCCCTGGAGAAACCTATCCTCGGCCTGCCGTATGCGTCATACTGCTGGGTGAAATTGATCTCTTTATGGTTAACCTGACGCCCCTCCTCCTGGGTGGGAATGGGGTCGTTGCTTATACTTGTTTGTTTCTCAGGTGTCATGTTCACCTGGACTTCCACATAACCGCCGGGGGCTCCCTTCCAGGCGCTGGTGTCGAACCTGGCGGTAAGGCCGTTGGCGCCCAGTTCACCCCTGGCTATGTTTGTCCCCTTTGGGCCGTCCTTACTATTTCCGGAACCGGGCAAGGGTATGGATTCGGCGGGCTTCTTTTCCCCCAGGGCCGGCATGGGCTTAATATCTCCGCCACCGGTGGACAGTTTGAACTCCACCCGGTCGTGGGGTTTGGGTATGAAAATGGCCTGTTCCGCTATGGAAGGGGCGACCTTGTGCTGTCGTGAACTCAGCCCCAGCCTCTGTATTGGCTGATTGGCGCTGAACTTTGTGTTTGGCAGTCCCAAACTCATGGCTACTTTATTTCAACCTCCGTGTTGCGCAGGCGTCCCTTTATCCATCCTGGATGGGATCGGCCAGCTCATATCCTTTGAGCTTAAACCTCTTGCGTCTTCACCAGCCTGTTACCGGGCCGGCTTACTAACTTTACGGAGTGTTAAGGCAAAATCTTTAGGGGAAAGGTGGATCAATGTTAAATTTTGGTGGTGTCTCAGTTTGAATCTCAAATAATAGAAAGATCCTTCACTTCGCTTGCGCTTCGCTCAGGATGACAATGTTATCAACGGCTTTTATATTGTCATTCTGAGCGTAAGTGAAGAATCTCCCCTGTACTTTCAAACTTAGACACTACCTAAATTTTATGTAGCCGGAAGCTCTATTACTATATTTTCAATATGTTACGGCGCTATTAGTAATAGATAAATATCCACAAAACCGTAACGGCCCGAAGCGGATTCCTGGAGTTTTGGCGGTTACTGGGGCTGGTTGCGATAGGTGGTCATCTCCCCAATCTTCTTTCGGGAGATTTTTCCGTTGAGGGTAAGCCCTTCCAGAATGAATTCCACGCAAGAGGCGCGCATGGGGTCATTCTGATCAGCTCCCAGTGTATGGGCGGGCTCCCATAGCTGGGGGAATTTGGATATAACCTCCCGGTAATGGGCGGAGGGTGTCATGTCCCCCACTTCCACGGCTCCATTTTTGGCGCCGAAATCAGGGGTCATCCCCGCCAGCGATTCCTTGTCGAACTTTTCGTTGAACACTTTTAATATGGCCGATTCGATTATCCGGCCCAGCGCATCCTCTTGGGATAGTGAGTCTTCCCGAAACGGGTCCAGCTCTATCTTGCCGGAAGATGATGTATATAGATAACCAAGGTCCGAGATTCTTGGCGTGATTATCTTTTCGCCCAGTGTAATGGCCCGCCGCCGGGCGTTGGCCACCACAATCTCGTAATTGGCTATGGAAAGCCGGGCCGACACGCCGGACCGGTGGTTCACATAAGGCGAGTTTCGCGCCTCGATGGTTATCTGCTCCACTATTTCTTTAACAAAGCCCGGACATGCCAGTTCGTACCCTTCCCCCACGTCCATCTTGGACTCCTGCTCCATAATGGCCACACCTGTTTCGCGGCTCAAGGGGTAATGGGTGCGGATCTCGGAGCCTATCCGGTCCTTCAACTGGCTGATTATTTTACCGGGACGGGAATAGTCCTCCGGGTTGGCGCTGAAAACCAACAGCACGTCCAGCGGAAACCGGATGGGATAGCCTCGTATCTGGATGTCCCGTTCCTCCAATATGTTAAAAAGCGACACCTGGATAAGATATTCCAGGTCCGGCAGTTCATTGATGGCGAATATACCCCGGTTCATCCGGGGTATCAGCCCGAAATGCAGGGCCGCTTCGGAAGAAAGGGCCGCCCCTTCGGCCACCTTGGAAGGATCCAGGTCGCCAATAAGGTCGGCTATTTTCGTGCCTGGGCTCAACCGTTCGCCATAGCGCATGTCCCGGTGTATCCAGTTTAGCTCCACAATATCGCCATGCTCGGCCACCTTATGTTTGCAGGCGCGGCAGATGGGATTATAGGGGTTATCGTTTATCTCGCAACCGGAAATGGCGGGGATGCGCTCATCCAGAAACCGGGTGAGAGAACGCATGATGCGGGTTTTGGCCTGCCCCTTTTCCCCCAGCAGGATGATATCGTGATGGGACAGGATGGCGTTTACGATTTGGGGCAGGACGGTGTTTTCATAACCCTGAACCCCCGGGAAAAGCTCCTCCCCCGCCTCCATGGCGCGGATGAGGTTCCTCTCCAATTCTTCTTTAACGGGGAGGATTTGGTAGCCGTTCTCCTTGAGTTCGCCAATAGTCCTGGGAAGTTTTGCATGACTCTCCACAGGCCACCTCCAAGAGAAACGCTCCGGGCGCTTCATCAAGCGCCGGAGTGGTTTTACATGGTTACAGGGCCGCGGCGGCCACCTGTGAGGGGGATATTACGCCAGGCTCACCCTCCTCAAGACGCCGCATCAGTTCTTTCACCGACAGGATTTCCTTTATTATGCCCGGTTTCCCCACGTTAGAGCCCGCAAAGAACAGCCCTTCCTCGTAATTGTTCCTCAACGCCTCGGTAAGATGATAGAGGATGCAATAGATGGACTTTTGCTTGTCGCAACTGGCCAGGCACGCCGAGGGACAGTCGTGCTCTTCATTCACCATGTCCACGTTGGCATAAGCGTATCGTTTGGAAAACGGCGTGGCGATGGCCCTGCCGGGAAGACCAGCCGGGCTCCGTTCCAGTATCGTGGGGATGTTGTTGTCCATATAAAGCTTTTTGAACAGCGGTATGCCGCCGAACTCCGCTCCCGCCTCGTGGGTTAGAACGAACCTGGAGGACATCTGCACCCCTTGCGCCCCCCACGAAAGGTACTTAAGGATATCCACCTTGTCCCACACGCCTCCAGCGGCGATTACCGGCACGTCCTGCAACCCGTTTTCGTCCAACAGTTGACGGACGCCGCCTATAACTTCCTCCGGCTGATTCGCCCCAGCGGCTATCTCCGAAAGATCGCCACCCTGATGCCCGCCGGAATGATGTATGGATTCATATACGATAGCGTCTGGCGGCCTATGGCGGGAAAGCCACCGGCGAACCATTACACGGGCCGCTTTAACCGATGAGATGATGGGGGCTATCATAGTGTCCGGGAATTTGGAGACTATGTCCGGCAACGCCATGGGAAGCCCGGCGCCAGCCACGATAAGGTCCACTCCGGCCTTGGCGGCGTTATATGCCAGATCCTTGAAATCGTTCACCGCCACCATTATGTTCACGCCAACGAAACCGTTGTTGCATTTTTTCTTTGTGTCGGCTATCCAGTCCATCAGGGCCAGGCTGTTGGCCTCGAAAGGCTTTTTATCAACGTATTTATTCAAGATAACTTGGAATGGGTATCCTAGAGCCACACCCGTAATCACGCCGCCACCGCCTTCGTTAGTGATGGCCGCCGCTAATTCGGGGCCGGTGACCCCCACTCCCATGCCACCATTGATGACCGGAGTTCGCAGAACTATCTCCCTGGTAGAGTCAGGATGATGGCTCCTTATAGTGAGAGGAGGCAATGGCTGGGTGATATTCTGGAGGTCAGTCAATGTTAAATGCCTTGTTGTTTGTATTGATGATATTCGCCAGGCGGTAACTAACCGGACGGCGTTAGTTAACTAAAATGATATTCCATCCGGGGGGAAGCATGCAATCAAATTCGGGTAAACGGCGTTTGGACACGTTGCCAGGGAAAAGAGGGTCAAACCTTTCTTTCCACAATATAATCCGCCACGTCCAGCAGGGATGTCAGGTGGATTGAGGGCTCAAAAGCGGATATAAGCCGCTCCCGGGCCGAGGCGGCGTAGCCTCTTGCCATCTCCAGCGTGGTGGAGATGGTGTCGTATTTTTTAAGTATCATCATGATACGGTCCAGCCTTGGCCCCAACTCCTCGTCTGATTCCATCAGGCTGGCTATGTCCTCCCGTTCAGCGTCACCGGCCATCTGGATCGCCCGGATAAGCGGCATGGTAACCTTCCCTTCCGCCAGGTCGGCCCCGATAGGTTTACCCCAGGCCGATTTTTCCCCGGCGTAGTCCAACGCGTCGTCCACCAGTTGGAAGGCCATGCCTATGTCGCGTCCGTATCCGGCCAGCGCCTCCTCCCGCTCTGTGGGAGAGCCACCGAGAATAGCCCCTATTCTGCAACAGGCCTCTATGAGGGCGCCGGTCTTGCGATATATGGTGTCCAGATAGATATCTTCAGTGATCTCCAGGTTCATGGTGTTCACAAGCTGGAGCACCTCACCTTCCGCCAGGTTGCGGGTGGCTTCCGCCACGGTCTGTATTATGCGGATGTCGCCATCGTCGCTCATCAGCTGGAACGATTTGGCGAAAAGAAAATCCCCTACAAGCACCGAAGCCTCGTTGCCGAACTTCATATTGGCCGACTGGGCGCCCCGGCGAAGCTCCGCCTCGTCCACCACATCGTCATGCAAAAGGGTGGCCGCATGGATGTATTCAGCCACCACCGAATGGGTGATCTGACGGATGGCTCCAGTGTAACCGCAAAGGCGGGATGAGGCTATAACCAGCAAAGGGCGTATCCGCTTTCCTCCGCCCCCGGCCAGGTATGCGCTAACTTTCGGTATTAACGCCACATCGGAATGGAAATTGGCGTTTATCTCCCGCTCCACCCTCTCCAGGTCCTGCGCGTACAACGCAACTGCGCTGGCGTACCGGGACGCCGCAGGATTGGCCAAATCGCCTGATTTGGGGCGGGTGGAATTTAGATGAGCCACTTTTACCGATGCTTACCAATGGGTTTTAAACGAAGTTCAAGTATGCTGGAGCGGCTATTTTAAGTCAAGGAATTTGGCCTTGGGGTAGTATCCCGGTTTGAAAGCACAGGGGAGATTCTCCACTTACGCCCAGAATGACAATATAACAGCCGTTGATAACATTGTCATCCTGGGCGAAGCGCAAGCGAAGTGAAGGATCTGTCTGTTATTTGAGATTCAAACTGGGACACCACCGGCCTTGGAGAGTTGACGCCTGGCTTGGAGATTTAATTGGAGATATTGTCATGCCGGGCTTCAATATTTTACCGGCGCGGAAGCCCCGATCCCGGCTCGCGCTTCGCTTGGCCGGGATGACCGGCTGTATGCAGGCTGTCCCCTGATTCAATAATCATAGGAGCAAATAACACCATAAAAGAATTTTGATTCTGTCCCCCCGCTTTGCTAATATTCATTGTTTAGCCGCCGGAACGCCAAAAAGTTTGGCTGGCGGTGGCCCATTACAGTACACAGGAAGGACACCGATGAACCCCGACCTGGAGCGGCTTGTAAACCTTCAGAAGCTCGACGCCGAGATACAGCGGAAATCCGC
Source organism: Nitrospinota bacterium (assembly GCA_016208975.1). Classification (NCBI taxonomy): domain Bacteria; kingdom Pseudomonadati; phylum Nitrospinota; species Nitrospinota bacterium. Next base: position 23,624 of record JACQXA010000001.1, on the reverse strand, counting down.
CCTCCTGCAGTCCCACCCCCAACAGGTAAAGACCCTGCAGGCGGAGATTGAGGCGGCCCGGCAAAAGCTGAAAGATTTCGACAAGGCCATTGAAGAGGAAAAAAAGGATAAAAGAAAGCTGGAGATGGAGGTGGAATCTGTAAAAGACCACATAGCCAAGGCCAAATCCAAGCTTCCCGCCGTTAAGACCAACGTGGAATACCGCGCCGTCCTCAAGGAAATAGAAACGTTCGAGCATCAGATAAGCGCGCTGGACGACAAACAGCTGGAGCTGATGGAAAAGATGGAAAGCCACGGCGGCTCACGCAAGACTGTGGAAGAGGCCGTAAAGGTGGACGAAAAACGTATCGGCGGTCAGGTGGCTGAAATAGAATCCGCCATCGGCGAACTGAAAATGACGGTTGATGAGCTTCAGGAAAAACGCGGCCAGTTGATGGCGGGCATCGCCCCTTCCATCCTTTCCAGCTACGAAAGGGTGCTAAAGGCCCGGCAGGGGGTTGGCGTCACCCCGGTGAAAGACAGGCTGTGCAACGGATGCAACCAGATGATACCTCCCCAGCTTTATTACCAGGTGAGGTATTCGGACGAGATAATCCAATGCCCCCACTGTAACCGGTATCTTTATTGCGAACCGGAAGCCGCTGAAGAAAAGGCCCCTGAAAAACAGGTACAATAGTAAACGAAGAGGCTGGGGGACGGCCGCTGGCTCTTGCCTTTGGCAAGGGCGGGAGGAAAGTCCGGACGCCATAGAGCAAGGCACTCCCTAACGGAGAGCGGGGGCAACCCCAGGGAAAGCGCAACAGAAAGCATACCGCCTACCGCCTGCCGTTAACCCGGCGGGCGCGGTAAGGGTGAAATGGTGGGGTAAGAGCCCACCGCGGCGGTGGCGACATCGCTGGCATGGCAAGCCCTGCCTGGCGCAAGGCCAAATAGGGAAGCGCGCCTGGCTGAAAGGCCAGGCATAAGGCGGCTCGTCTTACGCTTCCGGGTAGGCCGCTGGACCGCCCGGCAACGGAGCGGCTAGAGGAATGGCCGTCATCGGAACCTTTCGGGGTTCCGGCACAAAATCCGGCTTACAACCGGCCTCTTCATTTTTTTTGTCGTCACTCTTTTTATAGTGAGAATTTATGCCTGAAGGTATCGTTTATCTGATCGGGGCCGGTCCCGGCGACCCTGGCCTGCTTACGTTGAAAGGCCGCGCCCTTATAGAAGAAGCCGACGTTGTTGTTTATGACTACCTGGCCAACCCGCGCCTGCTGGATTTCGCGCGGAAAGACGCCGAGGTAATCTACGTTGGCAAGATGGGCGGCGCCCATACCATGACCCAGGAAAACATCAACAGCCTGCTGGTGGAAAAATGCCGCGCCGGGAAAAGCGTGGCCCGCTTAAAAGGGGGCGACCCGTTCATTTTCGGCCGGGGCGGCGAGGAGGCCGAGGAGCTTATAAAGGCCGGTTTACGGTACGAGGTTGTTCCGGGCGTTACGGCGGCGGTGGCCGCGTCCGCTTATTCGGGTATCCCACTCACCCATCGGGATTTCACCGCCACCGTGGCCTTTGTAACCGGGCATGAGGACCCTACCAAGGAAGAGTCGAACATCCATTGGGACAAGCTGGCCACAGGGATTGGCACGCTGGTGTTCTTCATGGGCGTAAAAAACCTGCCCAACATCGTGGACAACCTCACGAAAAACGGCAGGGCCGCCAGCACTCCCGTGGCGGTTATCCGCTGGGGCACCACGCCGGAGCAGAAAACGGTAACCGGCACACTGGCCGATATCGTGGAGAAGGTGGCCAAGGCGGGCATAAAACCCCCCGCCCTCACCGTGGTGGGAGACGTGGTAAGTTTAAAACCCACGCTGGACTGGTTCGAGAAAAAACCGTTGTTCGGCAGGAAGATAGTTGTAACCCGCGCCCGGGAGCAGGCCTCGGTTTTCGCTGACAGACTCAAAAAATCCGGCGCGGACGTTATAGAGTTTCCCACCATCGAGACCAAACAACCGGATTCGTGGGATAGCCTGGACGCGGCCATTGAAAGATTGCCGCAGTTTGACTGGGTCATCTTCACATCAGTTAACGGTGTGCGTTATTTCCTGCAAAGGCTCAAAGAGCGCGGGTCGGACATCCGCGAGCTCAAAGGCCCCCAAATTTGCGCCATCGGCCCCAAAACCGCCGAGGCTATCGAAAACCTTGGCGTGCGGGTGGCGGCCGTGCCATCGGAGTACCGGGCCGAAGCCATCCTTGGCGCGCTGGGTGGCGAAAACCTGAAGGGCAAAAATATCCTTATACCCCGCGCCAAAGTGGCCCGCGAGGTACTTCCCGAAGAGCTCGTAAAGCTAGGCGCCAATGTCACCGTGGCGGAAGCCTATGAAACGGTGAAACCGGCGGCGTTAAAAGACGAGATGGTAAAGCTGTTCAGCGAAAACCGGGTGGACGCGGTGACTTTCACCTCATCCTCCACCGTGTCCAACTTCATGGATATGTTCGGCAAGGAAGAGGCTGTCCGGTTGATGAATGGCGTTAAGGTGGCGTCCATCGGCCCCATCACGTCGGACACGGCCAGAAAATTCGGGCTGGAGCCTTCGATAGAGCCGAAAGACTATACCACCGAGGCGCTGGCCGTGGCGTTGGAGTCTTACTACTCGAAATAACCGGGCGGGGTTTTAATCCGTTGTCACCCCGAGCCTGCCGAGGGGTGGCAATAATGTTGCGTGTCATGGTTCGGCGAGGCTCACCATGACGCGATTTTTCACCAGCGTTATCCGGGAATCCGGGGCTTTTAGGCCTTGGTTTTCCTCAGCTCCGCTTCCATCTCGCTGAAGGTTGGTTTAACGTTGCCGGGGATGACTTTCCTGCCGAACTCTATGGCTATCTGCACCGGCTCCCCGCCGACAAACGCAATTATGATCTCCCGGATGACACGCAGGTATTGGGTCTCGTTGGCCACCAGATGCTCCAGCTTCTTGGCCATAGGCCCCACGAAACCGTAACTCATCAAGATACCCAAAAAAGTGCCCACCAGCGCCGCGCCGATGCTGTGTCCCAGCACCTCCGGCGGCTCGCTCATTTTCTGCATGGTTATCACCACGCCCAGCACCGCCGCCACGATACCCAGGCCGGGGAGCGAGTCGGCCACGTTGCTCACTGAATTCACCGACACCATCATTTCGTCGTGATGGGTGTCCAGCTCGGTGTCCATCAGCATGCCCAGCTTGTTTGGGGATATTTTCGTGGTGCTGATTATCCTGAACGAGTCGGTTATGTAGGCCACCGCATGATGGTTGTTCAGCACAGCGGGGTATTTCTTGAAAATGGGGCTGTTATTGGGCTTGTCCATGGACTCTTCAATTGAAGCCAGCCCGTCTTTCCTTATTTTCTGTATGATTTCGTTCAGGCATTTAAGCAGGTCAACGTAATCCTTTTTGGACCGGGTTTTGCCCGTAACGACGTATTTAAAACCCTGGATGATAGCCTTTATAACAGCCGGGGGCGAGGCTATCACCACGCCGCCGATAGCCGCGCCGAATATTATCACGACTTCCGCCGGCTGGATCAAAATGGCCAGATTACCGTGCTCCATGATGTAACCGCCAATAACGGCCACCAGAACGATGATAATCCCAGCTATGGATGACATGACCTTCTACCTAAATATCCCTACAAACCTTGGTACAACGCACAGCCTCAACCATGCTCTTTTAGCTCCCGGTTTAACCGGAAACCCGCCATTCCGGAAGGGCAAAAACTGTATCATTCCCTTCCAAATACAAAAGAGCCGAAAGTATAACATAAAGGCATTTTATAAAATCAAGTTTTTAGACAAAGACCATGATAATTTAATATTCCCGCCCCCCTACCGCATAGAGTCTGGACAACGCAAAATTTAGTTTATGGTCACTCTTCTGAAGGTCTTCCATTTCTCCAGAACGATTCCCGCGCCCCTGGCCACGGCGGTGAGGGGGTCTTTGGCGCGGTAAACAGGCACCTGAAGCTCTTTTTTGAGCCGCTGGCCCAATCCTTTCAGAAGGGCGCCCCCTCCGGCCAGCACTATGCCCCGGCTGGAAATGTCCTGGGCGAATTCCGGTGTGGTTTTTTCCATGGCCTTCTTGGTGGCGTCTATGATGGCGCGAACCGGCTCTTCCAGGGCCTCCCTCACATCGTCGTCGGAAATTTCTATCCCGGTGGGCAATCCGTTCACTATATTTCTGCCAAACGTCTTGGTGGTTACTTTCTGTTCCTGCGGAAAGGCGGAGCCTATGGCGATCTTCACCCGCTCCGCCTCGAAAATGCCGATGTCCAGGCTGTGTTTTTGCCGCACATGGCGCACGATGGCCTCGTCCATCTCATCCCCCGCCACCCGGATGGACTCCGAGTAGGCCGTGGCGAACATGGAAATGATGGCAACCTCCGTGGTGCCGCCGCCGATGTCCACTATCAGGTTCCCCACCGAGTCCCACACGGGCATTTTGGTGCCGATGGCCGCGGCCATGGGCTCCTCCACCAGGAACACCTCCCGCACCCCCGCCCCCATGGCCGAGTCTATGACGGCCCGTTTCTCTACCTGGGTTATGCCCGAAGGCACGCCGATAACTATTTTGGGTTTCAGCGTGAACATGCTGGGGCGCGTTTTTTTTATGAAATAGGCGATCATTTTCCGGGTGGAATCGAAATCGGCTATCACTCCGTCTTTCATGGGGCGCACGGCCACGTATTCGTCGGGGGTTTTGCCATACATGGCCTTGGCTTCGGCGCCGATGGCCAAAAGCCTTTCCCCTTTTTTGGTGATCACAACCACCGAAGGCTCGTTGAGCACTATGCCTTTGTTCCGGATATGCACCAGAGTGTTTGCGGTGCCCAGGTCCATGGCCATATCGGCGGAGACAAAATTGTATAACTTCTCGAACAACATCAGGGCGGGTTACCTTTCCAGTGAACGCAGTTTGAATTGAAGGGGGGTTTGTGTGTCGCTAAAGAACGCCACCCGGCCAGGGGATGTTTTGGACCTGTCGGCGGCCAGATGGGCCTTGGCGATAAGTTCCTCCATGTCGCGCCCGTCTTCGGGGCTTGTGGCCACGCCCACGGAGACCGGGGCCAGGAACGTGGCGCCATTTACCATGAACGGCTCGGTGTCTATGGATTTAAGTATCCCCTCCACCGCCGATACGGCTTTTTCGGCGCTATGGTCTTCAAGGAACACCAGGAACCTGTCGCCGTAATACCGGCAAACCATCCCATCGTCACCCACAAGCCTTTTAAGCCTGCCGGCCATCTCCATGAGGAACTCGTCGCCGCCGTCATGCCCCAGCTCGGCGTTTATCATGCCGAACTTCATCACGTTGATGGCCAGGACGGCGGAAGACCTCTCCACCGGCCCCATGGACTCCAGAAGATAGCGATGGGTGACAAGCCGCGTGAGCGGGTCTCGCAATACCGATTTTTTCTCCTTGTTGTGCATGTACAGGCACACGAAAGCCGACGAGCATGCCGCCGCCAGTATCTGCAACGCCTTGAAATCCGCCTGACGGAAAGCCCGCGGTTTCCTTGAAAGCAGGGCCACCGCCCCCACGGTCTGATCGTGGGAAACCATGGGCGCGCCGATGAACGACCGCCAGATGTTCCCGCATCCGGGATATATGGGCGCCCCGTCTATCTCCGGCAGGTTTACGGGCATGGAATTATGGATAACCCAGCCCATCCTGTAATGGGTGAGGGGCAAGGCAGTATGGCGGTTATTGCCATTGCCGTGGTCGTTCATCCCCACAAGGTAGAACCCCTCGTCGTCGAAGGATTTCACGGCCAGCGTCAGCAACTCGTGGGGGATAAGCGGAGGCGCCGCCGCCCGCAACGTTTGGGCCAGCTCGGCGATGGTCTCGCAAGCCGTAAGGCGGTTGACCACCTCCAGCAGGCCGTCCAGAGCCATCGCTTCCACGTTGAGGCGTATCCGCTTGCGGCCATGGATGACCACATTGGCCAGGGCCGCCGCGAATTCCACCAGTATCTTCCCCATCTTCTCGGTGAAGACGTAGTTTTTCTTGCTGTCCACGCTTAACACCCCCATCACCCTGCCGGAATGGTCCAGCACCGGCGCGGCGGCGAAGGATTTTATGTCTTCGTCCTTCGAATAGAACTGTAGCGTGGTAGTGTCGCTCTTGAAATTCGCGGCCTGGGTGAACTTGCCGGTCTTGGCCACCCAACCCACAAGGCCGTGCCCCACAGGGAACTCCGCCCCGGGCACAACACTGTTGGAAAGGGACTGGCAGGCGCGAAGCCTGAGTTTATCCCCCTTCTTGCCCTCTACGAGGAACAAGGCCGCCGTGAACGCGTCGGTGACGTTGGCCACCAGGCTCACAAGGCGCGATATATCTTCGTCAAGCGTTTGCGGCATATGCCTGCTTGCTAAAAAACCCTCAGTTAACCATCCTCTGCCCCATTGGCAGTACCTAAGTATAAACCCCAAAGCCGGGATGAAAAAGCCCGAAATCTACACTGTCTAAAAGCGGCTAAATATGGGCAACCGGCGCAAAATCGGGTAACATGTATCCCGTATCCCATGAAACATAAGGTTTTTTAAACGAATGGCCAGAACTGCGAACATAACTAGGAAAACCAACGAGACGGACATCACCGTCGAACTCGATCTGGACGGCTCCGGGAAAAGCGCCCACAACACTGGGATACCTTTTTTCGACCATATGCTGGACCATCTGGCCCGCCATTCTCTTATAGACATGAGCGTATCGGCCAAAGGGGACATCCAGATAGATGGCCATCATACGGTGGAGGACGTGGGCCTTACGCTAGGAATGGCGCTGGTAAACGCTTTGGGAGACAAGAAAGGGATTAACCGTTACGGTTTCGCCTCCGTCCCCTTGAACGAGGCGCTGGTGGAGGCCAGCCTGGACATTTCCGGCAGGCCCTTCTGCGTGTTCGAGGCGGAACTGCCCAAGGGCAAGGTGGGAGAGTTCGACGCGGAACTGGCCGAGGAGTTTGTCCGCGCCTTCGTCAACGCGGCGGGTATTACGCTCCATATCACCGCCCGCCATGGGACAAACCTGCACCATGTGATAGAGGCCATGTTCAAGGCCGTGGCCAGGGCGCTGGGCCATGCGGTGGAGAAAAACCCCCGGCTGGAAGGCATTGTGCCCTCCACCAAGGGCGTGCTTTAAAAACCGCCCCGAGTCCGCCGGTTATACCAACTATTTACAGGATACAGCCATGCCCGCGGTGATTGTGGATTACGATGTCGGCAACCTGAGGTCCGTGCAGAAAGCTGTCGAAAAAACCGGGGCGAGAACCCTGGTCTCCTCAAACCCTGCGGATGTGCTTTCGGCGGAAGCGCTCATTCTTCCGGGCGTGGGCGCGTTCGGCGAGTGCATGGCCAATCTCGGAAAATATGGCCTCTTAAATCCGGTAAGGGAATATCTTCGCTCGGGCAAACCGTTCCTGGGGATTTGCGTGGGCTACCAGCTACTTTTCGAAGAGAGTGATGAGTTCGGCCCCATCACCGGATTGAACGTATTTCCGGGAAAATGCGTAAGGTTTTCGTTTCCGAAGGAATCGCGCGCCAAAATACCCCACATGGGCTGGAACCAGGCCAGGATCACGAAAAAAAGCCGGTTGTTCGAAGGCATCGCCGATGGGACAGATTTTTATTTCGTACACTCCTACTTCCCAATACCCGGAGCGGACATAGTGTGCGCCACCACCGAATACGCGGGGCAGACCTTCGCCTCGGCGGTGGAGAACGGGAACATTTTCGCCACCCAGTTCCACCCGGAAAAAAGCCAAAGGGCCGGGCTGGCGGTGCTTGCAAATTTCGCCCGCGTGGCGGGACTTGTATAACAAACCCGTGGGCAAGAAAAAGAACCCGCTACCCGGTAAGTTGGCATTCTTCGCCACCCTTGGTCTGCGATGGCTCGCTAACCTGCTTTCTTTCAAAGGTTCTCTGGCGCTGGGAAACCTGGTTGGGAGGCTCTTCTGGCTGGTGGTTCGCGCCACGCGGCTGAAGGTGGCCATGGATAACATGCGCAACCTTTATCCTTCCGCCAGCGGCGAGGAGCTTTCGGCGCTGGCCCGGAGGATGTGCCTGCACTGGGGCCGGTTCATAATCCAGGCGGGCAGGCTGAAATCGCTTACGCGGGAAGACGCGGACAAGTTAATCCGCTTCGAAGGGCTCGAGAACCTTAAGGAAGCTTTTGCGCTGAAAAAAGGGGTCATCCTGGCTACGGCCCATTTCGGCTGGTTCGAAACGGCCAACGGCGCGCTGGCCCTTGAGGGCTATCCAGTCTGGTCGGTCATCCGCACCGTGGACAACAAAGACATTGATTGGCTCACCGACGATTGCCGGACATCCACGGGCCTTGGCGTTATCAAAAAGGAGAACGCCGCCACGGAGATAATCAAACATCTTCGCTCCGGTGGGATGGTGACCATCGCGGTGGACCAAAACGCCGGGTTCAACAACATTTTCACCCCGTTCCTTGGAAAACTTGCGGCCACCATAGTGGCCCCCGCCGTGGCCTCTTTGCGGACCGGCGCTCCGGTATTGCCCATGTTCTCCATATGGGACGGGCGGGAGAATATCCTTAAAGTGAAAATCCATCCGGCGGTCAAATTACATCCCACAGGCTCCATGTCCGCCAACATAAGGCTTGTCACCATGAAGATAAACGAGGCGCTGGAAGAGGCTGTGAAAGCCGCCCCGGAACAATGGTTGTGGATACACAAACGCTGGAAGACCGCGCCGGAGGAAAAAGACCTGGCCGCCATCGAAGCGGACTTGAAAATAATCAACGCCACCACAGGCGCCAGCGCCCCGGCAAAATAGCAAAGCCAATGAGCCAGCCATCCAAAATCCTGATCAGAATGCCCAACTGGCTGGGCGATTGCGTCATGGCCGCTCCGTCCATAATGGGGCTCCGCGCCGCCCTGCCCCACTGCCAAATAACTTTGTTGATGAAAAGCCAATTGGCAGGCCTTGGCCGTTTGATACCTTCGGCGAATGATGTATTGCCGCTGGATGACGCTGGCGGATATATCACCAAAGCCCGTGCGGAAAAATTCGACACGGCTCTGGTTCTACCCAACTCCTTCCGGTCGGCGTGGGAGGTTTTTCGAACCGGCGCGCCCGCTAGGATTGGTTACGCGGGGGATTTGCGGTCCTGGCTTCTCACACGCCCTGTCGCCAAACCGGGAGTTAAACATTCACTCCATCAGTCGGAGTATTTCCTGCGTCTGGCGCGGGAGATCGCCCCGGACATCACAATCGCCGCGCCGGAGCTTACCGTAACCGCCGAAGCCAAAGCCAAGGCCGGGAGCATTTTGCCACCCGTTCAAAAACCTTTTGTGGGGTTCGGGTTCGGGGCAACCTATGGTTCCGCAAAGATGTGGCCGTCAAGAAAATTCGCGGAGCTGGCGGCCCGGCTTTCCAGCGATTATCAAATAGTATTGCTGGGCGGCGAGGCAGACCGGTGGGCTGAAGATGAGATTTTAAAAACCTGCGAAAAGGTGAAACCGTTCTCCCTTGTTGGCAAGACAGACATCGGCGCGCTGGCCGCGGTCATGGCCCGCCTGGCCATTTACATAACCAACGACACAGGCCCCATGCATATATCAGCGGCGCTGGGCACGCCCACCCTGGCCATCTTCGGCCCCACATCGCCGGAGGAAACAAGCCCCCTGGGCCCCAATGTGAAGGTGATTTACAAGAAAGCCGCCTGCGCCCCTTGCTGGAAACGCAAATGCCCCACGGATCATTTATGTATGGAGTCTATCACCGTGGACGAGGTTTACGGCGCGGCGCTGGAAATGTTGAGACGAAAATAACTGGTCAGTCCTGCGAAGTTTTCTTAAGCACTTCCTTTTTATACGCCGCCATCACGTCCACCCTCTTCAACATGCCGATGATCTTCTTAGAGTCGTCCATGGCGACCACGGGCAACTGCTCTATCTCTTTCATGGCGAACCGCTCCATGGCCTCGTTGAGGTTGTTGCTTTCGATAACGGTGATGACATGCTCGGTGGCTATTTCCTTGGCCACCACTATGTCCGCCAGATCCACGCTGTCCAGCAATATCTCCCGCACGTTCTGGATGGATATGATGCCGGTTAAGTTTCCGGAAGCGTCCACCACGGGGAAATAACTGTCCCGCGAAGTGGCGATAAGCTCCATTATCCTGCGGAACGGCGTGTTCTCGGGAATTGTGGTGAATTGGTTTGTCATTATCTCCCCAACCTTTATCCTGTCCATCACCGCCAGGTCCCGCCCGCGCCACAGGCGGATGCCTCGTTTAGAGAGTTTTTCCGTGAACATGGATTCCGGCGAGAACCGGGTTATCACGAACGTGGCCATGATGCAGGAGGTCATGATGGGCAGGATGATCTCGTAGTTCCCCGTAAGCTCGTAACCCATGAGGATGTTTGTTAGCGGCGCGTGCGCCACGGCGGCCATAACGGCCGCAAGCCCCACCATGGCGTAGGCGCCGGGCGAGGCCACCGCGTCCGGCGCGGCCATGTTCACCAGATAGCCGAACGCCCCGCCGGTCATGCAACCTATAAAAAGCGATGGGGCGAATATGCCGCCGGAGCCGCCAGAGCCCAATGATATGGCCGTGGCGATTATCTTTATGAAAACGAGGGTGAACGCCAGGCTCAAGGCCATCTCACCGGCCAGCATCACGTCCATGGTCTCAAAACCGCCGCCAAAAATCTCCGGCCACCATATTCCTATTATGCCCACCAGCAAACCGCCCAGCGCCGGTTTTAACGCTGGATGGATTCTTACTTTCTTCTTGAAGAACTCCTCACTGCGGGCGCTGGTGGCCACGAAAAGCCGCGCCGCCAGCCCGCACAGCACGCCAAGGATTGCGTACAGGAATATTTCCCATGAAGACACCAGGGCGTAAGGCGGGGCGGAGAACACATGCACCTCGCCCAGCATGAGCCGTTTTACCGTGGTGGCCATCACCGAGCTTATAACTATGGGGAGGAACGATATTACGTTGAAGTCGCCCAGAACAAGCTCCACGGTGAATATCACCCCGGCTATTGGGGCGTTGAACGCCGCCGCGATGCCAGCCGCCGCGCCGCAACCCACCAACAGCCGCAACCGCTCCGACGAGGCGTTAAGAAATTGACCAATGGTGGACCCCCACGCGCCGCACACCTGGGCGATCGGCCCTTCCGGTCCGCCGGAGCCGCCAGACCCAAGAAAGATAGTGGACACCAGCGTCCGGAACCAAACTATGCGGGGTTTCACCACACCGCCGTCAACGGCCGTCCATTTCATTACCTCGGCGGCGGAAGCGGACTCCGCCCCCATCCGGAACCGCCATGTCAGAAGCCCCACCAATAGCCCGCCTAACGCTGGAAGCAGTGGGATGACGAGCCATTTGAAGACTGTCGAGTCTCCCCCGGTGAAGTTCCATGAAACCTCGAAAAAGAGATACTCGAAAAACTCCACAAGTTTTTCGAACAATACCGCTAACGCGCCACATGTGGCGCCAAGCACGCTGGCGGTAATCATGAACACAGTGTGCTCGTGGGAGGATCGGGAGGCGAAGCTCCGCTCCAGCGTCTTGCGGATGCTCTCGGCGAATTTTCCGGTCATGCGCCCGATTTTAACACCCCCATGAAAAACTAAAGGCCGGTGATTCTTTTACGACTCACCGGCCTTCTTTAAAACTTCGCTAACGCGGCGCTTATTCCGCGTCTTCCAGTTCGATGTCGTCCTCGTCCTCGATATCCACGTCCAGCACCGCCGCCGGGGAAAGGTCCACCGGCTCCTCGCGCCTCTGGAACCTGGGAAGCTCCGTCATCCTCAGCCCATAGCCGAAGTAGCGCCTGGCGCCGCTTCCGGCGGGTATCAGCCGGCCCATGATGACGTTTTCCTTCAACCCCTTCAGCGTATCCACCTTGCCAGACACCGACACCTCGGTAAGCACCCTGGTGGTCTCCTGGAACGACGCCGCTGAGATGAAGCTCTCCGTGGAGAGCGACGACTTGGTGATGCCCAGCAGTATGGGCCGCCCTTTGGCCGGATGCCCGCCATCGGCCATCACCGCGCGGTTCTTCTCGGCGAACATGGCTTTTGGGACCATCTCGCCAATCATCATGTCGGTGTCGCCGCCGTCTTCTATCACAAGATGGCGCAACATCTGCCGCACGATCACCTCGATGTGCTTGTCGTTTATCATAACGCCCTGGAGGCGGTAAACCTCCTGTATCTCGTTGACCAGGTACTTCTGAAGCTCCTTCTCGCCGAGGACCGCCAGGATGTCGTGCGGATTGGCCGCTCCATCCATAAGCGCCTCACCAGCCCGCACATAGTCGCCTTCGTGCACGTTCACGTGCTTGCCGCGCGGCAGGAGGTACTCGTGCTGTTCGCCGGTATCGGTGGTAACGATGAGCCGCCTCATGCCTTTCATGATGCCGCCGAACGACACCTTGCCCGAAACCTCGGTGATGGTGGCCTGGTCGTGCGGCCTGCGGGCCTCGAAAAGCTCCGCAACCCGCGGCAAGCCGCCGGTGATGTCCTTGGTCTTGGTGGTTTCCCTGGGTATCTTGGCTATCACGTCACCAGCTTTCACCGCCTGGCCTTCAATAACGGCCAGGTGGGCCCCGGCCGGCAGAAGGTAGCGGGCGATGGTCTTGTTCTTGTCATCCTTTATGGATAACCGGGGCTGTTTGGTGGGATCGCGGTGATCCAGCACCACCTTCTCGGCGTGGCCCGTGGTCTCGTCTATCTCCTCTTTTATGGTGACGTTCTCCACGATGTCGCCGAAGGCCAGCTTACCGCCGAACTCGGTGAGGATGGACTGGGTGTACGGATCCCACTCGGCCAGGATCTCGCCCTCTTTCACCCGGGCGCCGTCCGCCACCTTCATGCGGGCGGAGTAAACTATGCGGTGCCGCTCCAGCTCGCGCCCTTCCTCGTTCTGGATGATGATGCCGCCGTTGCGGTTCATAACCACCCATTCCCTCTGCGCTGAGCCTTCGCCCAGCGGGATGCTCTTTATCTCCACGTACCGCACGATACCTTCCTTCTTGGCCGCAAGCGTTGTCTGCTCCGCCACCCTGGAGGCCGTGCCGCCTATGTGGAAGGTTCTCATGGTAAGCTGGGTGCCCGGCTCGCCGATGGACTGGGCCGCGATGACGCCCACCGCCTCGCCTATCTCCACCAGTTTGCCGTTGGCAAGGTTCCGGCCATAGCACAGGGCGCAGGCGCCTTCTTTGGATTCGCAGGTAAGCACCGAGCGTATCTTGATATGCTCTATGCCCCTCTCCTCCAGGAGCTCTACGGCCTGCTCGTCCACCATCTGGTTGGCTTCCAGCAGTACGTCCTTGTTGAAGGGGTCTATCACGTTCTCCAGGGCAATCCTGCCCAGAACGCGCTCGCCCAGGTCCTGTATCACTTTGCCGCCTTCCACCAGGGCGTATATCTCGATGCCGTTGAGCGTGCCGCAGTCTTCCTCCAGGATGATGATGTCCTGGGCCACGTCCACAAGCCTGCGGGTAAGGTAACCGGAGTTGGCCGTTTTCAAGGCCGTGTCCGCCAAACCTTTGCGCGCGCCGTGGGTGGATATGAAGTACTGGAGCACCGTCAGCCCCTCGCGGAAGTTGGAGGTTATCGGAGTCTCCATGATCTCGCCCGAGGGCTTGGCCATAAGGCCGCGCATTCCGGCCAGCTGGCGGATCTGCTGTTGAGAGCCGCGCGCGCCGGACTCGGCCATAATGAATATGGAGTTGAAGTCAAGGTCGCGGGCCTCGCCCTTAACCACGGCCTCGTCCTGCCGGGCCAGCTCCTTGAACATCTCCTTAGAGACCTCGTCGGTGACGTGGGCCCAGATGTCCACGATCTTGTTGTAACGCTCGCCGTGGGTTATTAGGCCGTTGTGGTACTGCGAATCCACCTTGGCAACCTCTTCGGCGGCCTTGCGGACCAGCTTCTCCTTGTCGTCCGGGATGAGCATGTTGTCCATGGATATGGATATGCCCGCCTTGGTGGCGATGGAGAAACCCAGGTCCTTAAGGTCGTCCAGGAACTTCACGGTGGTGTCGCGGCCCCTGCTGATGAACACCTCGTTCACAAGCTCCTGCAGGGTCTTCTTGTCCAGCAGGCGGTTGACCAGGTCGAAAGGCATGCCTTCAGGCATGATCTCGTACATGAACACGCGGCCTGCGGTGGTGTTGTAAACCTTGCCGTTAAGGCGGGCCCTGATCCGGGCGTTCAGCGAAAGCTCGCCGTTGTCATAGGCGGAGCGGGCCTCCTGAATGCCCGAGAAGGTCCTGTTCTCGCCCAACGAGCCGCCACGCTCCTTGGTAAGGTAATAGCAACCCAGCACTATGTCCTGCGAGGGCACGGCGATAGGCTTGCCAGATGCGGGCGACAGTATGTTGTGCACCGACATCATCAGGAACTTGGCCTCTATCTGCGCTTCCAGTGAAAGCGGGATGTGGACAGCCATCTGGTCTCCGTCGAAGTCGGCGTTGTACGCGGCGCACACCAGCGGATGGAGCCTTATGGCCTTCCCGTCCACCAGCACCGGCATGAACGCCTGGATGCCGAGCCTGTGAAGCGTGGGGGCGCGGTTTAGCAGTACCGGATGGTTTGTGACAACCTCTTCCAATACTTCCCACACTTCGGGCCGCTCCTGGTCCACCATTTTCTTGGCCATTTTTATGGTGGTGGCGTAACCCTTCTCCTCCAGCCTGTGGAAGATGAACGGTTTGAACATTTCCAGGGCCATTTTCTTGGGCAGGCCGCACTGGAAGAATTTCAGCTCGGGCCCCACCACGATGACAGACCGGCCGGAGTAGTCCACGCGTTTGCCCAGAAGGTTCTGGCGGAACCGGCCCTGCTTGCCTTTGAGCATGTCCGACAGGGATTTCAAGGGGCGTTTGTTGGGGCCTTTTAACGTCCTGCCGCGCCGGCCGTTGTCGAACAGGGCGGCCACAGCCTCCTGCAACATGCGTTTCTCGTTGCGGATTATGATGTCCGGCGCCTTGAGCTCCTGAATCCTCTTGAGCCTGTTGTTGCGGTTGATGACGCGCCGGTACAGGTCGTTGAGGTCCGACGTGGCGAACCTGCCGCCGTCCAGCGGCACCAGGGGCCGAAGCTCGGGCGGTATGACCGGGACGACCTTCAGGATCATCCACTCAGGCTTGTTGCCGGACTTGCGGAAAGACTCCACCACCTTAAGCCGCTTGGCCAGCTTCCTCAAGGTCTGCTGGGAGGTGGTCTCCTTAAGGGCGGCTTTCAGCTCCTCGGCCAGGTCTTCCACGTTGGTGTTGCGCAGAAGCTCTTCGATGGCCTCGGCGCCTATTCCGGCGCGGAACGCCAGCTCTCCGTGTTGCTCCACCGCCTTGCGCAGTTGGTCGTCGGTGAGAAGCTGTTTGTATTTTAGGTCCGTATCGCCCGGGTCTGTGACCACGTAGGATTCGAAGTATATTATCTTCTCCAGGTCCTTCAGGGTGACGTCCAGGAAGTTGCCGATGCGCGACGGTAGCCCTTTGAAGAACCATATGTGCGCGACGGGGCTGGCAAGCTCTATATGCCCCATCCGCTCGCGCCGCACCTTTGAGAGGGTCACCTCCACGCCGCACTTCTCGCAAACCACGCCTTTGTACTTCATCCGTTTGTACTTGCCGCAGTTGCACTCCCAGTCCTTCACCGGGCCGAATATCTTGGCGCAGAAAAGCCCGTCCCTCTCCGGCTTGAAGGTGCGGTAGTTTATGGTCTCCGGTTTCTTGACTTCACCGAAAGACCACGACCGTATCTTCTCCGGGGAGGCGAGCCTGATTCTAATCGCGTTGAACGATATGGGATCCCTGGGTTTTTCCACAAAGGAAGCGGTGAACGTTTCCAATGGCTTATCTCCCTGTTCTAATTGTCATATATTCGCGCCGCCTCAAGACTATTGCGCCTTGAGGCGAAACAAAAAACCTCTTTTGCGCCTTTAGCCCTGGTGCTGTAAAAGCTCCACGTCCAAAGCCAGCGCCTGCAACTCTTTCACCAGCACGTTGAACGACTCCGGCAGGCCGGGGTGCAGTGTATGGTCGCCTTTTACTATCGACTCGTACATCCGCTTCCTACCCTCCACATCGTCCGACTTGACTGTAAGCATTTCCTGCAGGGTGTAAGCCGCGCCGTAAGCCTCCAGCGCCCACACTTCCATCTCGCCGAGCCTCTGGCCGCCGAACTGGGCCTTGCCCCCCAGGGGCTGTTGCGTGACCAGCGAGTATGGGCCCGTGGAGCGGGCGTGGATCTTGTCGTCAACCAGATGATGGAGCTTCAGCATGTAGATGTAGCCGGCCAGCACCTTCTGGTCGAACTTGTCGCCGCTTCTGCCATCCACCAGCGCCACTTTTCCGTTGCGCGGATAGCCGGATTTCTCCAGAAGATCGCTTATCTCTTTCTCATGGGCGCCGTCGAACACCGGAGTCATCATGTGCTGGCCGATCCGTTTGGCGGCCATGCCCAGGTTTGTCTCCATTATCTGCCCCACGTTCATACGGGAGGGAACGCCCAGGGGGTTCAAAACTATCTCGATGGGGGTGCCGTCCTCCATGAAGGGCATGTCCTCCTCGGGGACGATGACCGACACCACGCCCTTGTTGCCGTGGCGGCCCGCCATCTTGTCGCCCACCTGGAGCTTGCGCTTGATGGCCACGTAAACCTTCACCATCTTGATCACGCCCGGGGGAAGCTCGTCGCCGCGGGAGAACTTTTCGATCCTGTCCTCGTAGCGGTTCTTTATGACGCTTATCTCCTCGCGGGCCTCATCGTCTATCTGGCGGATCCTGTCGATGGCCTCCGTATCGTCCACGGAGACTTTCATCAGGTCCTTGCCCTCAAGCTCGGCCAGCACATCGCGGGTGAGCTTGGTCTTTTTGGCCACCAGCACCTTGGAGCCGCGCTTGACGTCGTCGCCGCAGGTCTTGTTGAGAAGCAACGAACGGATCTTCCCGTCCTTCTCCTGAAGGACGATCTCGATCTCCTCGTTCATGTCCTTCTCAAGCCGCTCCCGCTCATCTTTCTCGATGGCTTCCGCGCGGGCGTCCTTGTCGGAGCCCCTGCGGGAGAACACCTTCACGTTGATCACGGTGCCCTCGTTGCCGGGGGGGACCGTGAGGGATGTGTCGCGCACGTCTCCGGCCTTCTCGCCGAAGATGGCTTTCAACAGTTTCTCCTCGGGCGAAAGGAGCGTTTCACCTTTCGGAGTAACCTTGCCCACCAGGATGTCGCCGGTCTTCACCTTGGCGCCTATCCTTATGATGCCCGACTCGTCCAGGTTCCTCAAAGAGTCCTCGGAGACGTTGGGTATGTCCCTGGTTATCTCTTCCTTGCCCTGCCGCGTGTCCCTCGCCTCCACCTCGAACTCCTCGATGTGGATGGAGGTGTACACGTCTTCCTTCACTATCTTCTCGGATATGATTATGGCGTCCTCGAAGTTGTACCCGTTCCAGGGCATGAAAGCCACCAGCACGTTGCGCCCCAGGGCCAGCTCGCCCCGGTCGGTGCTCTGCCCGTCGGCTATCACGTCACCTTTCTTCACCTTCTGCCCCAGGCTCACTATGGGAACCTGGTTGATGCAGGTGTTCTGGTTGGACCGCGAGTATTTGGTGAGCCGGTAGATGTCCACCTTGGACTCGTGCCGGTCGCCGGTTTCGGCGCGGACAACCACTCGCGAGGAGTCCACCGAAATCACCTCCCCGGCGTTTCTGGCGGAAACCACGGCGCCGGAGTCCCGCGCCACTTTCAACTCCATACCGGTGCCCACGTATGGGGCCTCGGTCTTTAGAAGCGGCACTGCCTGGCGTTGCATGTTCGAACCCATGAGGGCGCGGTTGGCGTCGTCGTTCTCAAGGAACGGTATCAGCGACGCGGCAACAGACACCAGCTGTTTGGGCGACACGTCCATGCAGTCCACCGCGTTGGGCGGCACCAGCACGTAATCGCCGCCCCGCCGGGCCGATATAAGCTCGTCCAGGAACGCGCCGTCTTTGCCGAGGGTCGCGTTGGCCTGGGCTATGGTGTATTTATCCTCCTCCATGGCGGAAAGATAGCTGACCTCGGCGGTCACTTTCCCGTCCACCACTTTCCTGTACGGGGTCTCGATAAACCCGAAATCGTTGACCCGGGCGTAAGTGGAAAGGGAGGATATAAGGCCGATGTTCGGGCCTTCAGGGGTCTCGATGGGGCATATCCGCCCGTAATGGCTCGGATGGACGTCGCGCACCTCGAACCCCGCCCGCTCCCGGGTAAGGCCGCCCGGCCCAAGGGCCGAAAGCCTGCGCTTGTGCGTAACCGACGACAGCGGATTTGTCTGGTCCATGAACTGTGACAGCTGGGAGGACCCGAAGAACTCCTTTATGGCCGCGGTAACCGGCTTGGAGTTGATCAGGTCGTGCGGCATGCAGGCCGCCAGGTCCATCATGTTCATCCGCTCGGTTATGGTCTTCTCCATGCGGACAAGGCCTATGCGGAACTGGTTCTCCACCGACTCGCCCACGGAGCGCACCCGGCGGTTGCCAAGATGGTCGATGTCGTCCACCTGGCCCTGCCCCCGGCGCAGATCGAACAGCACCTTGAGGGTGTGCAGGATGTCTTCCTTGGTCAACAGGCGCTTGTTCAGGGGGAACTCCAGCCCAAGCCTGGTGTTCAGCTTCAGCCTTCCCACCTCCGAAAGGTCGTACCGTTTCGGGTTGAAGAACAGGTTCTCGAACAGGGCGCGCGCCGTATCCGCCGTGGGCGGGTCGCCGGGGCGCATCCTCTTGTAAATCTCCTTCAGAGCCTCTTCGGTGGACTCCACCTTGTCCATATGCAACGTGTCGCGGATGGCTGTGTCCCTGAACTGCTCGTCTATCACCAGCACCGGGAAGGAATCTATCCTGCGCTCCCGGATGGTTTTCAGCGTGTCCTGCTTTATCTCGCTGTTGTTCTCAATAAATATCTCGCCGGTGGCCTCGTCCACTATGTCTTCGGCCATGAAGCGGCCCAGAACCTCGTCCTCGGTGAGCTTCAGCGATTTGACGCCGGAAGTCTCCAGATGGCGAAGGGTTTTCCTGTTGAGCTTCCTGCCGGCTTTCAGCACCACTTCGCCGGTTTTTGGGTCTTTTATGTCCAAGGGAGCCTTGAACCCAAGCGGCAATATGTCCTTGGACAGGTCCACGGTGAACTCGTCCTTGGCCGCGCTGTAATGCACCTGCACGGAGTTGTAGAAGAACTTCAGGATGTCCTGCGTGTCGTACCCCAACGCCTTCAACAGGATGGTGGCCTGGAATTTGCGCCTGCGGTCTATCCTCGCGTAAAGGATGTCTTTCACGTCAAACTCGAAGTCCAGCCAGGAGCCCCGGTACGGTATTAGCCTGGCGGAGTAGCTTGTCAGCCCTGCCTGGGCGCCTTTCCCCTTCTCGGAGGTGAAGAACGCGCCCGGGGAACGGTGCAACTGGCTAACGGCCACCCGCTCGGTGCCGTTGATTATGAACGTGCCGGTGTCGGTCATCAGCGGTATTTCGCCGAGATAGATTTTCTGCTCCTTTATCTCGCGAACCTGCGTCTCGCCGGTCTCCTCGTCTTTGGACTTGAGGATAAGCTGTACTTTTATCTTTAGCGGATCGGCGTATGTAAGGCCCCGCTTGAGGCATTCCTCGGTGGGATAGGTTTCCTTGTAGCTCACCTCACGCTTGCACGTGGGGCATACCACCCCTGGCCCGCCAAGGTCCATGTACTCGCCGCATTTGCATTCCCAAATGCCCAGCTCGTACCCTTTAAACTCCAGCGTAGCGGTCTCGTTGTAGTCCGTGATGGGAAAAACGCCCGTGAAAACCTCCTGTAGCCCCACGCTGGCCCGCCTCTGCGGGGCGACGTTCTTCTGCAGGAACTTTTCGTAAAACCTGGTCTGGATCTCCAACAGCCTGGGAATTTCTACGATCGTGGGGATGCGGGAGAAATTCCTGCGTGAAATCGGCTCTTTGCCCGACCTATAGGTGGCGACCTCAGTCATCCTGTAAACCTCCCAATCGCCCGCTCTGTTTTGCCGTGTGGCGGCGCGCGCGTGATAGTGAGCTTATAAAAAGGGTAAGGGCGGACTTATCCCGCCCCTCCCATTTTTCAAAAACCTGTCCGGCGGAGGTCAGCCCCCGCCGGTTCGCAACATGCTTTCGCGTGTTACTTTATCTCTACAGTGGCGCCGTTCTCTTCCAGCTGGGCCTTTATCTTCTGGGCCTCTTCCGGGGAGATCTTCTCTTTTACGGGTTTCGGGGCGCCGTCCACCAGGTCTTTGGCCTCTTTCAGGCCAAGGCCGGTAACCTCGCGCACAACCTTGATCACCTGTATCTTCTTGTCGCCAGCGCCAGCCAGTATCACCGAAACCTCGGTGGGGGCGGCCTCGACGGCGGCGGCGGCAGGGCCAGCCACGGCAACGGCGGCCGGAGCGGCGGCGGAAACGCCCCACTCGTCTTCAAGCTCCTTCACGAGGCCCAAAAGCTCGTGAACGGGCATGTTCCTGATGAAATCCTTCACATCGTCCTTAGTCATCTGTCCAATATCCTCCAACTCGAGTCTTGTAAATACGTTTATGGAAAAGACGGGCCGGCCTTAAGCCTGGCCCCCTTCCTGTTTCTTCTCCGCCACGGCGTTGAGCGCGTAAAGGAATTTCCGGGCCGCCGCTTCCATGACGCCCAGGAAGTTCCTGGCAGGCGACTGTAACAACCCAAGGAACATGGCCTGGGCCACGGGCTTGGTTGGCATGTCGCCAAGTTTCCTCACCTGCTCGGCCGTCAGGACCGATCCTTCCACCACGCCGCCGATGATCTTCAGGTTGTCGGCCTTGGCCTTGGCGAAATCCAGAAAGGTTTTCGCCGAGGCGCCTATGTCGTCCGAATAACCGAACGCCACGGTGACAGGGCCCTTGAACATCTTATCCGCGCCTTCAATCGGCGTGTCTTTCACCGCAAGCCTGGCCAGGGTGTTCTTCACAACCTTCAGCCGGGTGTTGGAGGCGCGAAGGTTCCTGCGCAGAACGTCCACATCCTCCACGGTGACGCCGCTGAAATTGGCCATCAGCGCCATCTTGGCGGTCTTGAAGCTCTCGCGGAGCTCCTCCAGCTCAGTTTTCTTAACTTCTGTAACCATTTTCCGCGTCCCTCCCTAGGCGGCCTTGCCGGCGCCTGCGGCGTCGGCCGTGTCCACCCTCACGCCGGGGCCCATGGTGGAGCTTACCGCCACGGATTTCACATAAGTGCCCTTGGCGGTTGAGGGTTTGATTTTCATAAGATGATCCAAAAGCGCCCGGGCGTTCTCGTAAAGGTCTTCCGGGGCGAAGCTGGCTTTGCCAACCGGGGCGTGAACCACGCCCGCCTTGTCCACCCGGAACTCCACTTTGCCGGCCCGGATCTCCTTAATGGCCTTCTCGATGTCGAAAGTTACCGTGCCGGATTTCGGATTGGGCATAAGACCCCGGGGACCGAGCGCCTTGCCCAGCTTGCCCACCTGGCCCATCATGTCCGGCGTGGCCACGGCCACGTCGAAATCCATCCATCCGCCCGCCACTTTCTGGATCAGCTCATCGGCCCCGGAAAAGTCCGCGCCCGCCGCCTCCGCTTCCTTGAGCTTCTCGCCCTTGGCGAACACGGCGATCTTGCGGACCTTCCCCGTGCCCTTGGGCATTGTGACGGCCCCGCGCACCATCTGGTCGGCCTTGGTGGGGTTAACCCCCAGCCGTATGGCCATCTCCACAGTCTCGTTGAACTTCGCCTTCGCGTTCGCCTTGACGAGCTTCAGCGCTTCGAGCAGGGAATACTTCCTGTCCCTGTCCACGCCGGAGACCGCCGCCTTGTAACGCTTGCTTCTTGCTGGCATCTGTCTACACCGTCTCCTTACCTGTGAGGGGCGCGGTCACTCGACAATTACGCCCATCGAACGGGCGGTTCCCGCAACGCTCCGCATGCCGGCTTCTTCGTCGGCCGCGGACATGTCCGCCCGTTTCGTGCGCACTATCTCCCGCACCTGGTCCCACGTGATCTTAGCTACTTTATTCTTGTGAGGCTCCGCCGAACCCTTGGCTATACCGGCGGCCCTCTTTATCAGCACCGACGCCGGGGGCGACTTGAGCTCGAAGGTGAAGCTCCTGTCGGAGAACACCGTTATCACCACCGGGATGATAAGCCCTTCCTGCCCCTGGGTCCTGGCGTTGAACTGTTTGCAGAACTCCATGATGTTTACGCCGTGCTGGCCAAGCGCGGGCCCTATGGGGGGCGCGGGCGTGGCCGAACCGGCGGGAACCTGGAGTTTTATTTTTCCTGTTATCTCTTTAGCCATTTTCTTCTATAACCTCTCGGCGCCTGTTGTCGCTATGGTTAAATCTTCTCTATCTGGGCGAACTCCAGCTCCACGGGCGTCGCCCGGCCGAATATGCTCACCATCACCTTCACCTTGCCACGCTCCAGGTTCACCTCGTCGAGCACGCCGGTGAAATTGGCGAACGGACCTTCGTTCACCCGCACCGACTCGCCCACCTCGAACGCGAACTTGGGCTTGGGCTTCTCCGCCGTGCCTGAAAGTTGCTCCCGCAGACGCTCCACCTCCGTCTCGGACATCGGTATGGGGGCGCTGGCGTCCCCCAAAAAACCGGTTATCCGGGGCGTGTCTTTCACCACGTGCCAGGTCTTCTCGTCCATCACAAGCTGGATGAGTATATAGCCCGGGAAGAACTTGCGGAGGGACACGCGTTTCTTCCCTCCCTTAATCTCCACCACGCTCTCCTCCGGCACCAGTATCTCCCCCACCTTGTCGTGGAGGCCGTGCTGGCGGAGCCGTTCCATCAACTGCTCTTTCACCTTTTTCTCGTAACCCGAGTAGGTGTGGAGCACATACCACCTGGCCTTCGCTTCGTTTTCCGTTTCCATGACTTCTCTAGTTGAGCGCAAGCCCGATTATCTTGGACAGGGCGAAATCCACCACGCCAAGATAGATTCCTATCATTATCACCACCGCTATCACCACCATCGTGGTGGCCACGGTATCTTTCCTGCTCGGAAAGGTGACCTTCTTGGTCTCCATCCGCACTTCTTTGAAGAACTGCTTAAACTGCTCTACCTTGCTCATCACAAAACCGTTAAAGCCCCACAAAAAAACAATGGCAGGCCAGGAGGGATTCGAACCCCCAACACCCTCGTTTGGAGCGAGGTGCTCTAGCCGTTAGAGCTACTGGCCTTCCCAAACTTGTAAACCGCTACCCAGCCTGTGCTACTTGGCCTCACGATGGGCGGTGTGCTTCTTGCAAAACCGGCAATACTTGGAAAACTCCAACCGGTCCGTCACCGTCTTCTTGTTCTTCGTGGTGCTATAGTTCTTCCTCTTGCACTCGGTACACTGCAGATGGACTATGTCGCGCATCGCCTAACTACGCCTTTCCTACTCCGAAATCTCGGTGATAACTCCGGCGCCCACGGTCCTGCCGCCCTCGCGGATGGCGAACCGGAGTTCCTTCTCCATCGCTATGGGGGTGATCAGCTCCACCGCCAGCGTAACGTTGTCTCCGGGCATCACCATCTCTACGCCTTCAGGCAACGTGGCGACACCTGTCACGTCCGTCGTCCTGAAATAAAACTGCGGCCGGTATCCG